>CACWTM010000001.1 GCA_902763855.1 uncultured Ruminococcus sp.
TTCTTTGATTGTCAGCTCAAATCCTGACCGATATTTTCATTGGCGGACAGGTACGCTGTGTTATAGGCGTCCTCCCCCAAAGATTTGAGTATATTGTTGCAGTCCTCATCATCAAAGCAATGTGGAGCTTTAATCCATATTCCCCCATACCATAAACACATTGAAGCACGCATGAATATGGTTTGTAAAACCGCAAAGTAGTTTTACATAAGAAATACTCACTATCGAGTGTTGGCATCGTGATACGCGTATCTCCTATTATCACACTCCGTCGCCAGAGCACTATCTTCGGCACTACGGGGCTTAACTTCCGTGTTCGGGAAATGTGGTCTCCGAAAAGCCCGCTTTTTGGAGAAAGGACGAGCGATGAAGCGATACGAGAGCGGATCGCAAGATCTGATCTCAATGAGCGAAGTCCGCGTGGACGCGGGGTGGACCCCCTGTGTCATCAATACCAACTGTTGATAGTGACATCTTTTGGTTCCCCCGGCTGGACCTTTCCTGCGACAACTCGGTTAACAGCCGAGTGCTTTACCGACTGAGCTATGGAGGATTATGTGCCCTTTCGGGCGATTCCTTCAAATTTCATGGAAGATAGTACGGTGCAAATCTAGACGCCATCACTGCCGAGTAGCTGTTAACCGAAAAATAATGTAATATTACATATATAATAATTTGCGATAATCTTGGTACGAAAAACAGGTTCATTTTGAAGAGTATAAAGTAGAAAAACTAGCTATTCGAGGGTTCGAAACCCGACAGACAGGGAAAACACCCGAAAAATATCTATGTTTCATGCAACTGAAAAACACGTTCTTTAGACGCCAAAAAGCCCGATAGAATCGGGCTTTTTGGGGTGAATATCTTTTTTATTCACTTAGTATGGCTGGGAAGGCGGGGTTCGAACCCACGAATGACGGAGTCAAAGTCCGTTGCCTTACCGCTTGGCTACTTCCCAACAGCACTACTAGTATACCATATTTTTGAAATATGTCAACCAAAATTCAAAACTCAGGGGCGGCAGTTCTACCGCCCCCAAGTCATTTCATCAAATAGTTTCAACCGTCAGCGTCTCTCCGTCAGCAGAAAGCGAAATTGCGGAAATACCGCCTTCGCCGTGCAGAATCAACTGTTCGGTAATCTTATCCTCAACCTCCTTGCGGATGAGGTTTCTCAGATCACGCGCACCGGACTGTCCGTTGCAGGATTTTTCCGCAAGATAACGACACGCAACGTCATCATAGCGGAAATCAATTCCTTTTTCACGCAACGTTTCGACATACTCGCCGAGCATAAGGTATGCGATCTTGACAAAGTCATCAGAGTTGAGGCTCTTGAAGATGATGATCTCGTCCACACGCGCGATAAATTCGGGACGCAAAAACTCTCTGAGCCCCTTCATCACGCTGTCGCGCTCGGCGTTCTCCTGCGTTTTGCCAAAGCCGAGGGCGTTCTCGCGGTGAGCGGAACCGGCGTTAGAAGTCATAACGATAACGGTGTTGGAGAAATCTACGGTTCTGCCGTGAGCGTCTGTCAGCTTACCCTCATCCAAAATCTGCAAGAGAATGTTCAGCACGTCGGGATGAGCCTTCTCGATCTCGTCAAACAGCAGCACCGAATAGGGTCTGCGCCTGACCTTCTCGGTCACCTGACCTGCTTCGTCATAACCGACATAGCCGGGAGGAGAGCCGATGATCTTCGAAACAGAGTGCTTCTCCATAAACTCAGACATATCAAGACGAATCAGTGTTTCGGGTGTGTCGAACAGCTCGAGAGACAGCACCTTGACCAACTCCGTTTTTCCGACGCCGGTGGGGCCTACAAAGATGAAGGATGCAGGCCTGCGCCGCGGAGAAATCTGTACACGGGAGCGCTTGATCGCCTTGGCTAAAGCGTCAACAGCCTCGTCCTGTCCAATGATCTTCTTTTTCAGAGAATCTTCGATATCTTTGAGCTTAATCAGCTCATTCTCGCGGACTCTGGACTGAGGAATACCTGTCCACAGCTCTATCACGTTCGCAAGGTCAACCTCAGTGACCTGAGCGGTGAGAGTGGATTCATCAAAGCCCTTCAGGTGCTCGTCGACACGCGCAAGCTCCGAGGTCACGGTCGCCAAGGCTTCATAGTCGATATTCTCTTCGTTGGAAATCGTGTCCTTAGTTGTCTGTAAAGCCTTTTTCTCATCGATCAGCGTCTCGTACCGCTCGCGTTCCTTGTTGCGCAGAGAAGCGCAGGCGCAGGCTTCGTCCAACAGGTCAATCGCTTTATCCGGCAGGAAACGGTCGGTGATGTAACGTTCAGAGAACACCGCCGCCTTGCGGATGATATCATCCCCTACCGCTACGTTGTGATGCTTTTCGTAATATTCCTTAATTCCTCTGAGGATGTCGATCGTGTCGCCGATATTCGGCTCAGAAACCTTGACGGGCTGAAAACGGCGTTCGAGCGCGGAATCTTTTTCGATGTATTTGCGGTATTCGTTAAAGGTTGTTGCGCCGATAACCTGAATCTCTCCGCGGGATAAGGCAGGTTTTAAGATGTTGGCGGCATTCATCGTGCCCTCGCTGTCACCGCCGCCGACAAGGTTGTGTACCTCGTCTATGAACAGGATAATATTTCCGGCTTCTCTGACCTCTTTAGTCAGGCCCTTGATACGGCTTTCGTACTGGCCGCGGAACTGGGTGCCCGCAATTAAGGCGGTCAGGTCGAGCAGCTGAATCTCTTTATCTTTGAGCCGATGAGGCACCTTACCCTGAGCGATACGCAGCGCGAGACCCTCGGCGATAGCGGTCTTACCGACGCCGGGCTCACCGATCAGACAGGGGTTGTTCTTTGTACGGCGGGATAAAATCTGGATGACACGCTCGATTTCTTTTTCTCTGCCGACAACGTTGTCGATATTGCCGGAGCGTGCCTTTTTAGTCAGATCTTCGCAGTAAAGGTTGATGTGCTTGCGATTCTTCTGCTGTTTTCGGTCTTTATTCTTCTTGCCGTCACCGTTATTGACAGCGTTATTATTTTGCGCGTTACCGCCGAACATATTGAAAAAATTAGGGAACGAAGGCGCGCCTCCGGGAGTGAAGTTATCCTCGTCGTCATTTTCCTGAGAGGGCGTAATATCGGAATTGTTCTGCGCGTTCATGTTCTGCGCAAGCTCTGACATATCCCCCATATCCCCCATATCTCCCATATTTTCCATGATAGAATCCATCTGCTCCTGAACTGCTTCGAGATCATCGGGAGAGATGCCCATCTTTTTTATAATATCTTCTACCGGCTTGATGCCCAACTCCTGTGCACATACAAGACAGTATCCGCGCGGCTGCTGATCATCCTTATTGCTGGATACAAAGACGACAGCGGGGCGTTTCTGGCATTTCGAACAAATCATAATCATTCTCCTTTCCGATAATTTCTTAGGAATGATGTATATTAACTATAAGATAGAAACTTACTTATTTTCGGTAATACCCGCCTGTACAGGCTTATTCTTTTCCTTGTTCTTGACCTGCTTCTGGATTTTGAAGAAGATGATTGCATAATTGACAAGTGAGAAGATCATCATCGCGGCAGTGATGCCGAGCACCGTCAGGGACAGCGGCTTATTGACGTAGCCAAAGATCGCCATCAACACGACCATACCAACTGAAATGTAGAACATAAAAGTACTGAGCTTGCCGTACCACGAAGATTTCGGCGGAATAACACCCTGGTTGATGACGATAGTGCCGCCGATAATCATGAGAACGTCCTTTAAGACCATGATAATCATCAAAGGAAGCACATACGGCTCGATAAAGATCAGGCACACGCCCACCGCGATCAGCGTCAATTTATCCGCCAGCGGATCAAGCACCTTACCAAGCTCCGACTCCTGATGAAATTTGCGGGCGATCCAGCCGTCAAACAAATCGGACAGTCCCGAAATTCCGACCGTGATCGCTGCAGCCACATACATTCGCTGAATAAAGAACGCGACGAACGGTGTGATTAACAGGATTCTGATAAACGATATCGCGTTCGGTATCGTCATCAGATCTTTACTTATGACTTCATTTTTTGTTTCATTACTCATTTCAGTATCCCTCATTTTGGAAATTCATTGATATCCTGTCGGTCGAGACATTTTACCGACCGATAATCCATGAACTGATCCATGTGAATATATTACCACTATAAAAGTGATAAAATATGAAAGAATTGTAAATTGTTGATTCATTGAACCAACCGGAATTTGAACCGATATTCTGCAGAATCAGCTTTGTCAGATACGCGAGCATGCTCACCAAGAGCAGTGCGTCGACGATACCGATCACCGCACCCAGTACCCTGTTGATTGCGTTCAGCCCGGGAAAGCGGAACAGCTTGACCATCGGTTTGACCAGTATCAGCCGCAAAAGGATCATGAACACAAAGAACAAGATGATGGTGATAAAAAAGGTCAAAAGTCCGTTGGCGACCGGCTGAACGGCGGCGTCAACCGCTTTGGTAATGGTCTGATTGACGTTTGCAATAGGCTCGGACAGGATGTTGGAAAAATCATCACTCGTGAGATTCAAAAGCCCCGTCAGCCATGACGGCAACGAATCCACAACCGTCCCCGCGGCGTCGGTGCTGACGTTCGCAACCGCGTCGGACACAGCCTTCTCCAGGGCAGGCCTGACAAGATTACTGTACATCGCCGAAGCAATCAGCTTGCCCAGCGCCGTTGCGCCGATATAGGACAGAACCGTCGCCAGAATACTTGCGAGCGACCTTGCTGCACCGCGGTGGATATTGACGACGATCAACACGATAAAGATGACAACCAGAATGATATCAAAAATCATAGAAACCTCACAGACTGTATGCGTTTATGTAACCGGTGCAAAGCACATAGGCGTCTGACGACGTATACAGCGCGACAGAGTGCGGATCAGAGCTGAGCTCTTTTTCCGAAATCTTATTGCCATCCTTGGAATAAAGCATCACCTTATCGCCGGTGAGAAGCGCAACCCTACCCTTGAAGGTAGAAAGATCAATGATCTTTTCATCAACGGTAAAGGTTTTGTCCCGGGCACCGCTTGCGCCATAAGAAATGATATCACAGTTTCTGCCATCGCCGGATCCGGACAGCGATACGGTGTAGGTGTTGGTATCACGGTTGATATCATATGCAGTCAACTCGCGTCCCTCGTAGTTGTTGGCAGTAATCTCGCCGTTGTACGTATTGAACACATAGGACGCGGAGCGTCCGATCGCGCAAGCATACTTGTCGCCGAGATACTCGACATCATAGATGATGTTGTTTTCAAGCTCATTAAAATACAAAGGCGTATCTTTCGTGAAGTCAAGCACATAGACAGAAGCGATGTTCACACCATTTAAGGCAGATACGCCGGCAACGACCGCTTTTGTTCCGCCGGGGTTCAGGCTGACAGAGGTAACGTAGTAATCCGCAAAAGAATAGGCAAAGATCTGTTCGTGCTTTTCGTTATAGACATAAAGCTTTGAGAGATAACCGCCGCTTTGGGTCACGATCGCGTACACACCGCTGTCAGAATAATTCGCTGTAAGAATATTATTATCTGCTTCGGCGCTGTACGCCGTACCTTCTTTGTCGATCAGCTGGAAACCTGCGCCGCCGAGATTGTACACAAGACAACCCTTTTCTCCTGTCACGAGAACCGGATTGATAAAGGCGTGTTGGACAGAGAAGGTGCTCCTGCCGTAGTTATTCAGCAGGCGGGTCTTAGTATCGGAGGAATAACAAACGTCCTGCCCGATCCGAATAAAGTTGCCCGCGCTGATGCTTTCCCCTTTGATATCCAAGGGGAATTTTTCTTCACTCTGCTTGTTCAACAAGCCGTATTGGAAAAAGTTAGAAATATTGTGGAACGATAATTTATCGCTGTTAAACGCGAAAAACACAACACCAAACAACAACACGACAATCACGATAACCGCGATGATCTTTTTGCGCGAGCCCTTTTTAACGGAGGTATGCGAGGGTTTCGCGTATTCTTGTGCAGAGACATTCTCGTCGATCTCAACCGTTTCTTCCCTCTCTTCGTCAGGCATATCCTCGTCGTCGGGGTACTCAAGACGCGCGCGATCGTCTTTTTTCTTCTGCTTTTTCAGAAGCTTTTCCAGTTTTTTTGCATTTTTCTCTTTTAAGCGCTTATCCCTTTTTGCAGCATGCTTCGCTCTCGACTCGGATTCGTCGGTTTCTGTTGTTTTTGAGCCTGTCCGTTCGATTTGATCGCCAGACTCGTCGTTTTCCGGCGCAAAGCGTCTTCCTTTTTCATCCATATTCTCACCCGATTTCAGGTAATAGTAATATTAGCAATTTATCCTAATTTATCATAAAATACTTTGTTCAGGTACAATCCGCACGCGGGAGCGGTAGGACCGGCAAGCTTTCTGTTCTCACCCTCGATGATTTCACGAAGCGTTCCGAACGGAATCCGTCCGTTATTCATCGCGAGCAGTGTACCGACCATAATACGCACCATGTTGTACAAAAAGCCATCTGCAGCGACAGTGAATGTAACAAGTTCCCCGTAGCGCTCAACATTGAAATACTTGACGTTACGCGTGAAATCGCCTTTTTCACGCTTATCCAGCGTACAAAACGAGGTGAAATCATGGGCTCCGACAAAAGCCTGCGCCTCTCGGTGCAGCGCTTCGATATCCATCTCATAGCGATAATGCAGCGCCAGATCCTGCAAAAACGGATTGCGCACGCGACTGTTCCAGATTTTGTAAACATATTCCTTGCCGCTGCACGAATAACGCGCGTGGAAGTCGTCGGGAACATCCCGTACTGCGGTCACCGCGACGTCATCAGGCAGATACCGGTTCATCGCCATCATCAAATGATCGTTAGTGATGGGATGCGCGATCTTCATCGAAACGCAGTACATATTTGCGTGGACGCCGCTGTCGGTTCTCGAACAGCCCTTAATCTCGGGTCGCTCATGGATAATCTGAAAGAGAGCCTCCTGAAAAACCTCCTGCACTGTCAGCGCATTGTCCTGTATTTGCCAGCCATGCAGGTTTTTCCCGCAGTATGCAATTGTCAGCAATAAATTTCTCATATAACTTTTTCAAAGAAAATATTTAAGAGCACCACTCCCGCGATCACACAGGCAGAAAACACGATGCTGATGGCGTCGCGTTTCATCAAATGGAGCTGTTTCATCCTTGTTCGACCCTCGCCGCCGTGATAACAACGGCACTCCATCGCTACCGCCAGCTCATAGGCGCGTCGAAACGCTGAAACAAACAGCGGAATCAGAACGGGAACGAGCGCTTTGACACGCTTTAAAAGATTGCCGCTTTCCATATCGGCGCCTCTCGCCTTTTGCGCCGCCATGATCTTGTCGGTTTCTTCAAGAAGAGTCGGTACAAAGCGAAGAGCAATCGTCATCATCATGGCGATCTCATGAACGTGGACATGAAAAACTTTCAGCGGCTTCATCAGCCTTTCCAACGCGTCGGTCAAATCGGTCGGCGAGGTGGTAAAGGTCAGCACGGAGCTCAAGAGAATCAGGCAAATGATACGCACGCTGACAAAAATCGCGTTGCGGATGCCGCCCCACGTCACCTTGATGATCCACCACTGGAAGATCGGCTCGCCTGATCCGTAGAACAGGTTCAGAACCGAGGTGATAATCACGATGATAATGATAACCTTTAAGCTCTTGAGGTACATTTTAAAAGGTACCTTGCTGAGTGCGACGATTACAATGACCGATAAAGCGACAAATGCAAGTGAAAAATAGTTGAACGTACAAAAAACCAGTACGATATAAGCGATTAGGCTGAGTATCTTGACGCGCGGATCGAGTCGATGCAGTACCGAGTCCGCGGGAAAGTACTGTCCGAGGGTGATGTCTCTCATAAACGCCCCTCCTTCTTCAGATACTCGGTGATATCTCTGACGGCGTTTTCAACCGTCAGCGTGCCTTTCGGCAAAGGAATGCCGGCAGCGATCAGGGAGTCCATGATCGAAGTAATCTGCGGGATACGCAGTCCCATGGAAGATAGCTTGTCGCCCTGTGAAAAGACACGTTCGGCGGTGTCAAACATCTCAAGGTGCGATTTGTTCATCACCATGACCTTGTCGCATACCGAGGCGACGTCCTCCATGGAGTGAGATACCAACAGAACGGTGTTTCCTCTCTCCTTATGATAGCGATAGATCTGTGTCAAAAGCACATCTCTGCCTAAGGGATCGAGTCCCGCGCAGGGCTCGTCAAGGATCAAAATATCGGGATCCATCGCAACAACACCCGCGATCGCGGCGCGGCGCTTCTCGCCGCCGGACAGATCAAACGGAGATTTTTCAAGCAGGTCTTTTTCAAGACCGACAAATTGTGCCGCGCTGTTTACACGCTCCGCGATCTCACTTTCGGAAAGACTCATATTTGTGGGGCCGAAAGCGATATCCTTTTCGACCGTTTCCTCAAACAGCTGGTACTCGGGATATTGAAACACCAAACCGACTTTAAATCGAATCTTGCGAATTTCCTTTGGTTTATCCCATATATTGACGCCATCTAGGGTAATCGTACCCGAAGAGGGCTTTAACAGACCGTTGAGCATTTGCACCAGCGTTGATTTACCGGAGCCGGTGTGGCCGATGATGCCGATGAAATCGCCGCGTTCAACTTCAAAGCTGACTTTATCCACAGCCGTATGCTCAAAGGGCGTCCCCTGCGAATAGATGTAGGAGAGCTCCTTAACGCTGAGTAAACTCATCTCTGCAGCACCTCCTTGAGCATAGCGGTACACTCTGCTTCGGTCAAAGGCAGTTGATCAATTTCCACGCCACAGGCTCTGAGCTTGTGACACAGCTCGGTTGCCTGCGGTACGTCGAGGCGGTGCTTTTTGAGCAGTTCGACCTGAGAGAACACCTCGCGCGGTGTTCCGGATGTCAGTATTTTGCCGTTATCCATCACAAAAACCTTATCAGCGAGAACCGCCTCTTCCATATAATGGGTAATCATCACGATAGTGATACCGTTTTCACGATTCAGCTTGATGACGGTATCAATAACCTCCTGCCGCCCCTGCGGATCAAGCATTGCCGTCGGCTCATCCAGCACGATACAATCGGGCTTCATCGCGATGATGCCCGCGATAGCGACGCGTTGTTTCTGACCGCCGCTGAGCTTATAGGGCGCTTTCAGTCGATGATCGTACATATCGACAGCCTTTAGCGCTTCGTCCACACGAACACGGATTTCATCGGACGGGATACCGATATTTTCGGGGCCGAAAGCAACATCCTCTTCGACGATGCTCGCAACAAGCTGGTTATCCGGATTTTGAAGAACCAGACCGACCTTTCTGCGAATGTCAAAGGCTTTGCTCTCGTCAGAGGTATCCATGCCGTCGATATACACCTTGCCCGATACCGGAACCAGCATCGCGTTGAGGTGCTTTGCGATGGTGCTTTTGCCGGAACCGTTATGCCCGAGCACAGCAACAAACGCTCCTTTTTCGACCTCGAATGAAACGTCGTTAAGAACTAATTTGTATTTGACAGGATCGTTTTGTTCATCATATTGAAACGTCACATTTTGTACTGAAATAAATTCCATATACACTCCAAATTAACGGCACAGACTATCTGCGCCAAATCGCGGTTGAACCGCACGGGAGAGTCAGTCCCGTCTGGGTCACCGTCAAGCCGATCTCGTCAGCGCTGACAGAACCGCCGAACCGGGCTTTGATGACCGTACCCAAAAGATATTCCATTACCGACGGAGACAATCCCGTCGTATAAGAGTTCAAAATCACAAACTCCGCATTATCCGAGAGAATGCCTGAGCATAACTCGACAAATTCATAGATGCGTTCTTCGAGCTTCCAGATCTCTCCCGAAGGGCCGCGACCGTAGGACGGCGGATCCATGATGATCCCGTCGTATTTGTGACCGCGTCTGATCTCACGGGACACAAATTTTGCGCAGTCGTCGACAATCCAGCGCACCGGTCGGTCGACAACGTTCGATGAAACCGCGTTTTCCTTCGCCCAGTTAACCATCCCCTTTGACGCATCGACATGACAAACCTTCGCGCCCGCCTTCAAACAGGCGACGGTCGCACAGCCGGTATAGCCGAAAAGATTCAGGATATTCAGCTGACGAGCGGATTCTTTGATGATATCCGAAGTAAAATCCCAGTTAACCGCCTGTTCGGGGAAAACACCGGTATGCTTAAAGCCCATGGGCTTGACGTTAAACAAGAGATCTCTGTATTTGATCTGCCACGAGGCGGGCACTTTTTTGTACATCTGCCACTTACCTCCGCCGGTATTTGAACGGAAGTAACGGGCATGGGCATTGTGCCAAAGAGGATTTTTGCGCTCGGTATTCCATATCACCTGCGGATCGGGACGGATCAGGATAACGTCGCCCCAACGCTCCAGACGTTCTCCGTTGGAGGAATCAATCAGCTCATAATCGCTCCAAAACTCAGTTTTACGCATGTATTTCTCTCACTTTACGAATCAAATAAACTTCCCTGTGCCGCTGCAGTGTTGGCAGGAACCTTGTAGCCTAAATGCTCATAAGCAGCCGCGGTTACGCAGCGTCCGCGAGGGGTACGCGACAGAAAGCCGATCTGCATGAGATACGGCTCGTAGACGTCCTCGATGGTAACGGCTTCTTCACCGATCGCCGCGGCAAGGGTCTCCAGTCCTACGGGACCTCCGCGGTAATAGCGGATCATCGCGTCGAGCATACGGCGATCGTTCTGGTCAAGACCCAATTCGTCAATCTCCAGCCTGTCCAGCGCAGTTTGCGCCACGTCCAGCGTAATGACGCCGTCGGAGATAACTTCGGAGAAATCACGAACACGCTTTAATAAACGGTTTGCGATACGAGGCGTACCACGCGAGCGGGAAGCAAGCTCCAAAGCACCTTCCTCGTCGATCTTAATATCAAGGATACCGGCGGATCGGGTGATGATCTTTGCCAGCTCTTCGGGTGTATACATTTCAAGGCGCAATACTACGCCGAAGCGATCACGCAAAGGAGCAGTCAGCTGACCGGCTCTGGTTGTAGCGCCAACCAAGGTGAACTTCGGCAGCGGCAGATGATAGGACGCTGCCATCTGTCCCTTGCCGGTGATGATGTCGATCGCAAAATCCTCCATCGACGGGTAGAGGATTTCCTCTACCGAACGCGACAGTCGGTGAATCTCATCGATAAACAGCACATCGCCGGGGTTGAGGTTTGTCAAAAGCGCAGCCAGATCGCCAGGCTTTTCGATCGCGGGTCCGGAGGTGATGCGAATGTTCACGCCCATCTCGTTTGCGATAATGCCCGAAAGGGTGGTCTTGCCCAGTCCCGGAGGCCCGTAAAGCAAAACATGATCGAGCGACTCACCGCGTTTTTTCGCGGCTTCGATGAAGATTTTCAGATTTTCCTTCGCCTTGTCCTGACCGATATACTCGTCGAGCGTTTTCGGACGAAGGGGATTATCGGAGTCCGGGGTGTCAGATGGGATCTCAGAGGTATCCATGATACGATCCTCAAAGTCCATTTCAAAATCGGTGTTATAATCCATGAAAAAATTCCTTTATTTGTTAATCAAGCCATCTGTTTGAGCGTTGCCGCTATCATCTGCTCAACACTCAGATTCGGGTCAAGTCTGGAGAGAATCGGGGTGACGTCCGCAGCCGAGTAACCCAAAACCGCAAGAGCCGCAACCGCTTTGGGCACGTTGCCGGTATCAGCGATCACACTACCGTTATTCGGCTCGAAGCCTGCGGTATCAACAGATTTGAACTTATCTTTCAGCTCCAACACAATACGTTTTGCCAGCTTCGGCCCTACCCCCGAAGCGCGGGTCAGGGTCTTGCTGTCCTCAGAGGAAACGCACATCGCAATCTGCTCAGTCGACAACTCGGAGAGGATCGCCAGCGCCACCTTAGGGCCGACGCCGGTAATGCCGATCAGCAGCTTAAAGGTGGATAATTCGGATTTGGATGCAAAGCCGAACAGTTCCATTGCGTCTTCACGAACGTTCATGTAGGTGTAGAGCAAGACTTCTGAGTTCAATTTCAGCGTTTTTTGCGTATTGACGGAAGTCTGTACCCGATAACCGACGCCTCCGCATTCAACAACAGCAAAGCCGGCGTCCATCAAAATCAGGTTTCCGCGAACAGAATAAATCATTTATTTGATTCCTCGTTTCATCATATAGTCACGCAGATCCGTTCCTGCCGCCTGGGTATGAGTCAAGGCAAGCGCCAGTGCGTCGGCTGTATCGTCGGGCTTCGGGACTTCTTTGAGATGCAAAAGCCTTCTGGTCATCTCCATGACCTGCGGCTTGTGCGCTTTTCCGTACCCGGTGACCGCGGTTTTCACCTGCAAAGGCGTGTACTCATAGATCGGAATCTTCGCCTGAGCCGCCGCCAAAAGGATGACGCCTCTCGCCTGCGCTACCTGGATTGCCGTCGTGGTATTTGTATTAAAATAGAGCTTTTCGATCGACAAGACGTCGGGCTTTGATTTTTCGATCAGCTCAACCATATCGTCGTAGATGTGCTTTAAGCGGTCGTTGAAATCCGTATGCGCCTCAGTCGTGATCGCGCCGAAAGCAATCGGACGATGCGTCGTACCCTGATATTCAATAACGCCCCAACCAACGATCGCATAGCCGGGGTCGATACCCAGGATAACCAAAAGCTCAACTCCTTTGCTCTTTAAGTGCATAAATTGACAGTTTATTATAACATAAATCCCATTCTATAGCAACCTAAAAATAAAAAAAGTCGCACCAAACTGCGACTTTTTCTACTAAATTATTTATGCAAAACTTCATTTGACAACAGCTTTTCTCACCGTGTGGAACAAGACCGCGCCGATCAGATTGCCGAGCGATACCAGCAGGATGTATATAATTCCCTTGACGGTATACAGCGAATACGCCGACGAAGCGGCAAAATAAAACATATCCGCTACACTGTGTTCAAACCCGCAGAGAATAAACGCGGGTACGCAGGTAAAAACCAGAATATACTTGGGGAGCGACTTTTTGTCATCGTCGCTTCTAAAGAAATCGACCGCGATATAAACGAGGATGCCGCATAACGCACCGAGAATGATCGTCTGCCACGGAGCTTGTCCGAGCTTTGCTTCACACAGATTTTTTGCGGTCTCGCCAAGGTTCGGTTTTGCGAGCTGCACAAGCAGCCCCATCAGCATACAGCCAAGGATATTGCCCAGCCAGATCGTCAGAAGATACAGGATGTAAGAGGGCTTGTTTTCTAGGAGATATGCTGTTTTTCCCGTAAACAAAAGAAACCCCATTATCAGGATCACCGACAGTCCCAGAGAAAACAAAATCGCGCCCAAGGGAGCTTTATCAACCGCTGCACAAGCTAAATACACCGCGCCTCCGAACGAAATCATCACGCCGGCGAGGACAGCGGAAAAGAGGTCTTTGACAAACTTCATCTTTTTCACACCTTTTTCTTCTTTACTTCCCTATTCTATCAAATACAAAAGAGAATTACAATAGTGAATGAAAATACATTCGGCTACGAATCATCTGCCTTTTTTAGCGATATTACACTACCGCTAAAGTTCAGCTCTACCCTGTCGCCGAAAAGTGTGTAAACAAAGGAATAATGGGTACCGCTGTCTTCATCACAGATGATAATCGTATTATCCGTAAGTATACATAAGCCGTTCAGCTCCAGCGAATAATCATCGGTGACGGCACAAAAGTCGGCTTTGCCGTCATCAAAGGATAAGGAAACGGTGTTGCCGTTATCAAGATAAACCTGCCAACGGTACTGCTTTATCTCATCTGCGGAGCTGTTAATAACTCCGGTACATCCGCAAAGGCATACCACACATGCCGAAATGACCCCTAATATAAACAATTTACCGCGCATATACATCACCGTAGTCAGTATATGCGCGGTAAAAGTATTTCAGAATCAAGATGCTCTTTCTCTCATGCGGGTCGCCTGGAAGCCCTGAGAGGTCATAAACAGAGTGACAATGTTAATGAATAGCGTAAACACGCCGCCGATCGCGATGGTACCGCCAACACCGAAACAAATGATGATCGGACACAAAACCGAAGTCAGCGCGCTGACAACATACTTTTTCTTAGATTTTTTATCCAAAAGGCAAAAGAAAAACGCAACAATCGGAAAGACGACCAGGACTGCGCCGTAGATGGCGACCAAAACCTCCTGAAAACTGTTGTAGCCGTTTGGCTGGATCATCAGCTTGACCGCCGACAGCGCTGCCATTCCCTTTCCGTCAACATCACCCTGCATCAGCGGAAAGGACGCGGCAAGCACAACCTGTATAAAGAACATCACCGCTAAAAAGACACGGACTCTCTTTTCGGATTTTGTCTCTACGCTTTCTTCTACTACCGTATATTTTGCCATAATACACCTCAAGTTATCATGAAATTTACGTTTGCAACCAATATATTAACACATTATTCACAACAATTCAACATTTATCGTTTGACATTCATCTAAAAAATGATATACTTTAGAGGATTCCAAAGATTGGAGGTAACCTTAATGCATTGGATTCATGACACCGTTATTTACAATATCTATCCACTGGGATTCTGCGGCGCTCCGAAAGAGAACGATTTTCAGCTGAATTACCGTCTGGATAAAATCTATGACTTTATCCCCCACTTCAAGAAAATGGGCGTGAACTGCATTGTGTTCAACCCTGTTTTTGAAAGCACCCGCCACGGATACGATACCATCGACTACAAAAAGATCGACAGTCGTCTGGGAGATAACGCGAGCTTCAAGAAGATCTGTGATACCCTGCACCAAAACGGTATCCGCGTGATGCTGGACGGCGTTTTCAACCACGTTGGCAGAGACTTCTTCGCTTTCAGGGATATTCAGGAGCGCGGTATGGGGTCGATCTATACATCCTGGTTTCACAATATCCGTTTTGACCAAATGAGCCCCTACGGAGACCATTTCAGCTACGAAGGCTGGGCGGGCTTTTACGATCTGGTTAAGCTCAATTTACAGAACAATGACGTCGTCGAGTATCTGATGGATGCTGTGCGCTACTGGATCGACGAGTTTGGCATCGACGGCTTACGCCTTGACGCCGCAAACGTGATGGACATCAACTTCTTCAAAAGGCTCAGATGGGTTTGCAAAGAGAAAAAGCCCGATTTTTGGATGTACGGCGAGATTGTCGGCGGCGACTACAACCGTCTGGCGAACAATGATACGCTTGATTCCGTCACAAACTACGAGATCTACAAGGGCCTGTATTCCAGCCACAACGACCGCAACTACTTTGAATTTGCCCATTCCATCGACCGTCAGTGCGGTGACTGGGGCATTTATAAAAACATCTATCTTTATAACTTTGCCGATAATCACGACGTTACCCGTCTGGCAAGTATCATCCGCGACAAGGCGCTGCTCAAAAACGTCTACACCATGCTCTACTGTATGCCGGGCGTTCCGTCGGTCTACTACGGCAGCGAGTTCGCGATGGAGGGTCACAAACAAAAGCACTCCGACGATGACCTCAGGCGAGAGCTGAATCTGAACGCACTCGAAAATCCCGACTATGATCTTTTCGATCATATCTGCAAGCTCGGACACCTCCGACACAGCTTGGAAGCGTTACAGTGCGGCAAATACAAAAACGAAATGATCCAGCTCGAGCACATGTGCTTCTCGATGAAAACCGATCGTCAAAAGGTCTACATCCTGCTCAACCAGAGCAACGAGCCGCGCAATATCGGCATCAACACCAACTTCAACGGAACGCTGACCGACGTGTTGAACGACAACAGACAGTACGGCTGCAACGGCTGGTTCGAGATCAGCGTACCGCCGATGAGCTCCATGATCCTGATCGAAAACGACGGTTCTTTCCGTATGAATTATCCCGACGAAAGTCAGGAGATTGTCACTCAAGCACCCCAGAGCGTTCCGCCTGTTGAAAAAGCCGAGCCGGAGCTTGTGCCCGAAGAGATCACCAAAGGTCGCTACAGGCACTTTAAAGGTAACGAGTACGAGGTCATCGACTTTGCGAAAGACAGCGAAACAACCGAGAAAATGGTCATCTACCGCGCGCTGTACGGAGATCACGAGCTGTGGGTACGCCCCTATGAAATGTTCAGAGAAATCATCGAGCGCGACAGCAAAAAGATGAGACGTTTTGAGAAAATCAACTGACAGCATAAAAACCGACGCTTTCGCGTCGGTTTTTTCTTATGACCGATTCAGTTCGTCTGATAATTTCTTCAGGTTTTTTCCGGACTTTTTGGATTCCTTTTCGACGTACTTCTCATCGTTATCGACCTGCTTGCCATATACAACAAAGCGAGTAAACAGGAACTCGGTGATAAAATTCAGCAGCATGCTCAGAATTTCAACAAGATATTCGTTCCAACGCAAAGTCTCCACCAAGTAGTTTCCGCCGATCGTTGACAGCGGCGTAAAGGCACAGTAGTATAAAAAGACTTTCAGCATGGCGATCGGAACATTCGCCGCGGAATGGAATGTAAACTTTCGGTTGATCGTAAAGTTGTAGAGTACCGACAGCACCAGCGAAATCAGATAACACGGCCAGTAGCTAAGCGGAGTAAACTCAGTCAGCAGTGTGAATGACACAATCTGAATGACGCCCGCTGAGATTGAAAACAGAATAAATTTCAGCGAGCGGATCAGTTCTTTCTTTTTGTTGCTCATAAAAACCCTCATTTTTGAAAAACCGCGGAAACCCTGGTGCGAGCTTCCGCGATAGACAGTTTACTGTGCGGTTGTGGGTCCCGTAGAAGAGGACTTGGAGGAGGACGAAGAGGAAGAAACGGAATCTTCATAGATGAACTTTGCAACATCCTTACGCACGCCATCCCAGTCGTCGATAGCGATAACGCTTTGACCGTCGGAGGTCGTACCGTATCTCCAGTGACCCAGCGTTGGCAGAGACATCTCTTCCATGTCATAACCGATATAGGTCATCATGTTGGATACGAGGAAGGTGATATCGCCCTTCTTGAGGTTGGTGGTAACCAGAGGCCCGATCTTGTTGGCGACAGCGACAAGCTCCGTCAAAGAAGCGTTCTTGCGCAGATTGGTAATAATCGTCTGAATCAAATTACGCTGGCGGGAGGTACGATCCCAGTCATCGCCGGAGAAGCTGTACTCGGGATTACCGCCCAAGCTCTCTTCGCCGCGATCTCGCGCGTACCAAAGCGCCTGATAACCGTCGAGGTGAACCATCTGCTTTTCTTTTGTTTCATCATACTTCAAAAAGCTGGTAACATCGGTCTGATCGTTAACGTCGATCTGTGCGTTGATATACTTGATTTCCTCCAGCGTCAGTTCAATGTCAACGCCGCCGAGGGCTTCGATAACTTCTCTGAACGAAGAGAAGTCAACCGTCGCGTACTTATCAACCTTGATACCGAAGTTGCTCTCGATCGTGTCGATGGAAAGTCTCTCGCCGCCGAAGGTGAAAGCGGAGTTGATCTTATTATCGCCGTGACCGGGGATGCTGACGTAGGTATCACGCTGGAAAGAAGTCAGCTTAAGCTTTTTGTTGACGTTATCAATAGATAACAGAATTGTGGTATCGGAACGACCGTGATCCTGTTCGCTGGCAGGTGAGTCCTGACCGAACAACAGGATATTCAGAACGTTATCGCTGGAAAGAAGCGTTGAACCCGCGTTTGCGATCGAGTAAGTGGTTGTCTCGCCTGTGCTGCCGGTCGGAGCCGGAGCGGCAGGTTCGAGGTCCTTAAAATTCATTCTGTCGAGAACATTATAATAGAACAGCAGTCCCGATCCGGCAAGTAGAAAAATCATAGAGAGAACCAGTACGACAATCCTTCGCGCCAAGCCTTTGTTCTTGCGCTTGGGCGGATCGTTGCGGCGTTCTTTGCCATATACCTTGTTTACATCAGCGGAGGATGCAATATCAACAAAATCATCGTTGTTTTTTGCCATCAAAAATACCGCCTTTCATAATTCTGAGTCAATCTACGATGTGCGGACATAGTCGCTCATCATACATACCTTAATATTATACACTGATCGTTCCTTTATATTTTCCAATAAAGAATATTACAACCAAATTAATAATTTTTTTACAAGTTACGGCATGATTCGACAGTCATACAGCCACATCTTGTGGATATTAACCTAATTCATCCAAGGTCAGATAATACGCCGGCATACACTCTTTCATAAAAATATCCAGCGCAGGCAGGTTCATGGCGCAGATCGATGCCTCGGTTGACTCCTTTGCCTTTAAGAACTCGTTGTTGCCCATGCGAACCTCTTCAATACACTTAATCAATGCCGAAAGCTTATCGGCGGCTTTGACATAGCGTTCCAGGGTCTTGTCCTCGGCAGAGATCACGGGACGGTAAATATCGCGCAAATCTTCGGGAAGCATAGAAATCAGGCGGTCTTCCGCAACCTTTTCAATCGCCTTGTAAGCGTTTTTGATCTCGGGATTATAGTACTTGATCGGCGTAGGCATATCGCCGGTGATAATCTCTCCCGCGTCGTGAAACATTGCGATGACCGCCGCTTTATCGGCGTCGAGACTCTCGCCCAGTCTGACGTTCGCGATATTGACCAGCGCGTGCGCTAAGATTGCGGTCTCAAGGCTGTGCTCGGAAATATTCTCGGTCTTGGTATTGTTCATCAAACCCCAGCGATCAATATATTTCATCCTGGAAAGCATGGCAAAAAAGCGATTCATTTTTTCTTTCTCCTTGTTTTTGACAAAAAAATAAAATAATTCGTGCATTTTCCTTTTATGTATGTTATAATACATAAGTTAAAGTATACACATATTCTAACATACTTTTATCGTAAGGTAAAGAACTTTTGACAGGAGGGCTGAAATTGGTACCGGATCGCCTTGATAACGACAAGCGGCCTCATGCTTTGTATGCCTTCCTGTGGGCGCTGCTGCTCTCGGCGTTCATCGTCGTACCGGTCATGATCTATGACAACGGCTACTTCCTGTATTACGGCGATTTCAATGTACAGCAAATTCCTTTTTATCTGCTGGCGCATGATTCGATCCAAAACGGAGACGTCGGCTGGAGTCATCTGACCGATCTGGGCGCCAATTTTGTCGGAAGCTACAGCTTCTATCTTCTGGGATCGCCGTTCTTCTGGCTGACAGTTCTCCTGCCGTCCGCATGGGTCTCCTATTCAATCGGGCCGCTGTTAATGCTCAAGCTGGCGTTTGCGTCGCTTTCTGCCTACATCTACATCAGGCGGTACGTCAGGCACAAAAAATTTGCCGTTATCGGCGGTGTGCTTTACGCATTTTCGGGCTTCTCCATCTACAATATCTTCTTTTTCCACTTTCATGAGGCGATGATCTTCTTTCCGCTGCTGCTCGCGGCGTTGGATGAATTTCACAGCACCAAGCGCAGAGGAATTGTCGCTCTGGCGGTGTTTGCGTGCGCGACCGTGAACTATTACTTCTTCTTCGGTCAGGTTGTATTTGCGGCAATCTACTATGTGGTCAAGCTGATATCCAAGTCGTATCGCTTTCGATTCAAAGAGTTTATCGCTTTGACAATCGAGTGTGTGATCGGTTTCTTTCTGTCGATGTTTCTGCTCCTGCCGTCTGTCGCGGCGATTGTCGGCAACAGCCGTGTTTCGCAGATCATCAACGGCTGGGACGCGCTGATCTATCCGAAAACCCAGCGGTACATGCAAATCTTTGTCAGCCTGTTCTTCCCCGGCGATGTTCCCGCAAAAAACAACTTCACTTCCTCGGCGGGAGGAAAATGGTCCTCTGTCGCGGCGTATCTGCCGATGTTCTCCATGACCTTTGTCATCGCGTATCTGCACAGAAAAAAACGCGGCTTTTTCCGCAGGATGATTCTCATACTGCTGATTATGGCGGCTGTGCCCGTGTTAAACAGCGTTTTTCAGTGTTTGAACAACACCTACTACGCAAGATGGTTTTACATGCTGACGCTGATGACGGCGCTGGTAACCGTTCAGTCTCTGGACAATCTCAAAGATGTTGATTTCAAACGCGGAATCATCACAACCGCCGCCATCACCGCGGCAACAGCGTTAGTGGTCGGATTCTTGCCGTGGAAAAAGGAGCTTGACGGTCATGTCAAGGTTGTCACATTCGGTCTGGAGGAAACGCCGCTGGACTTCTGGGTCTTTGCCGGTACTGCCGTAATCGGGCTGGCACTGACGCTTCTGGTATACGTAATTTACCGTATAAATCCCAAATTCTTTTTCAGAGCGACTGCTCTGTGTCTGAGTCTGTTTATCGCCGCTTACAGCGTTTCTTACATTTGGATCGCGCGCAGATATGCCGACCGCGACGACAAATTCATGATTAGCTATGCGCTCAATCAGGGCAAGGACGTCACGATCAGCGATATCAAAGAGGTTCGTTCAGACTTTTACGAAACATCAGACAATATCGGTATGTTTTGGCAGGTGCCGACGATCCAGGCTTTTCACAGCATTGTACCCGCTTCTTTGATAGATTTCTACAATAAGGTCGGTGTTCCCCGCACTGTCGGTTCACGTCCGGATGTGGATTTTTACGGATTAAGAGGGCTGCTGTCGGTAAAATACTTCTTTGTAGAAGAGCAGGATGACCCCGAAGAAGACACCCATCTTTTGCCCGGGTTTCATTACATCAACACTCAAAACGGTTATGATATCTACGAAAACCAATACTATATCCCGATGGGTTTTACCTATGATACCTACTTTACCGAAGAGGAATTTACCGATCTGCAAAGCAGTATCAAGCATCTTTCTCTTTTAAAAGCACTGGTGCTGTCACAGGAGGACATGAAAAAATACGCGGATATCACAGGATATACCGATGGCATGTACCTAAATCTGAATTTCTCGCACAACGAGAACAATCCGCAGAACGCATATCGTCCGAGCTATGACGGATTTGACAGTATCACGGCTGAGTTTGAATACAATCAAGAGGAATACAAAATTGACGCGCGAAAGCTCAAAGAAAACGCTTGTTCCTCCTTTTCTTACACAAAAGACGGCTTTCAGGCGACGTTCACCAATAAAGGTAAGGATAATCTTCTCTTTTTCAGCGTTCCCTATGATGAAGGCTGGAGCGCGACTGTCAACGGCGAACCGGCGGATATTGCCAAGGTCAACGTCGGCTTTATGGCGGTCAGAGTACCCGGGAACAAGACAAGTGAGATTGTATTCCGCTACCAACCCCCTATGCTGACAGAAGGCTGCATCCTGTCGGGAGCGGCTCTGGCGGCGTATATCATCTATCTTATCATTAACAAGGGACCGCGAAAAAAGCGCGGGTTCCGAAGAGTATATAGAATAAAACAGAAATCCAATGCATGAGGAGGAAACCATGAGTTTCGGTGAAAAAATTCTCGACTATAAAGAGGAGATCATAACGGATCTGGCGGAATTGATCGCGATCCAATCTGTCTCCGGCATTCAGGAAAGCTGCAAAGAAGCGCTTGACTGGATGATGAAAAAAGCAATCAGCTTCGGTTTAAAAGCCGAAAGCATCAACAATGTCGCCGGTCATGTGGAGCTCGGCGAAGGTGGCAAGCTCTGCGGCGTTCTGTCGCATCTCGACGTCGTATCAGAGGGCAACAACTGGGATTCGCTTCCCTTTGAGCTTTCTATCGGCGACAACGGCTATATGTACGGCCGCGGGGTAGCCGACGATAAAGGCGCCGCACTCATTAACCTTTACTGCCTGAAGGCACTCAAGGACAACGGGGTTGTCGGCAAGAACACCCTTCGCGCAATTTACGGAACCTCCGAGGAACGCGGCATGGAGGACATGGACGAATACTTCAAGCACGAGCCTGTTCCCGAGCTGTCTTTCACTCCCGACAGCGAGTATGGTATCTGTAAGGGAGAAAAAGGCATCTTACAGTTGGAGCTGTATGCGGACACTCACGACGGAACGACACTGACACAGCTGCACTCCGGCAAAACAACCAACGCTGTTCCCGACACCGCATACGCTCTAATTGACTGCACCGAGAATGAGGATCATCAGCTGGCACGTCTCGCCGACGCGAAAAACGGCTCTTTTGAGTTCTACTACACCATCGACGGCATGATGGTTCTGTCCCGCGGCAGCGCGGCTCACGCTTCTACTCCGGACAAGGGGCTGAATGCCGCTACCGCGCTGATTGATCTTCTGACATCAAACTTCTCTCCGCTGACGATGGGTTCTCTCCCCTCTTTTATCAACCATTATATCGGAACCGATACAGACGGCGTGATGCTGGGCATCAAGATGCGCGACAAAGAATCCGGTCCTTTGACGGTAAACGTCGGCACTGTCCATATCGACGAGGGCTATTCCACCTGCACGCTGGACATCCGCTATCCCGTTACCAAAGACGGCGATGAAATTCTTGAAAAGATCAAGCGTCAGGCGGAAAAAGAGAATATCCACGTGAAGGTGCTGACACATCAGAAGCCGCTGTATCTCAGCGATGATTCGGATATCATCAAAATTTTGTCCGAGTCCTATGAAACCGTTATGGGCGAAAAGCCCTCTGTCTACACCACCGGCGGCGGCACCTACGCACGCAAGCTCCAAGGTAAAGGCGTCGCTTTCGGCCCGATCTTTGAGGGCGAAGAAAGCAACGTCCACAACGCGAATGAGTGTATCAATGTGGAAAAATTCTTCAAACATGCCCAGATCTGCTTAGAGAGCATGTATAATCTTTACACCAAAGGATGATTCTATTTTGACTGCAGAAGCTATCGTCAAGTCTCAGGCGCGCAACATCTTAAAAGACAATTTTGTCAAGGCGATCGTCGCCATGCTGATCGTTTTGCTGCCGTTTTATATGATCGACGGCGCTACTACCGCCCTATCCTGCGCCTACATCAACTTTGTATCCGATGAAAAGATGATAAAAATCATGGTCTACGCGATCGGATATCCTCTGTCGCTGATCGTAGGATTTCTACTGTCGCCGCTGATGAACGGATATATTCGAGCCCATTATAAAGCCGCGTACACCAACAATATCGACCTGCGCGACGTATTCTACTATTTCAGCGCGCAGCATTACGGCAGCGCTTTACAGCTGAATATCCGTTATATCCTGCGCATGATCGTTCCCTCAATCCTGCTGTTCGCGCCGCTGATCGCCTTTGAAGTCGTTTCAGCGGCGATAGGTTCGGATTTTTACGGAACCATCCTGTATAACGACGTCTATTTTATTCTGGCAGCACTGTCGACTCTTGCCACATCACTGTACGCAATCCGATATTTCACGGTGTTCACCGTCAGCGCGGATAATCCGCAGTTTACGCCACAGCAGGTTTTCGCGTACAACAAATACATCATGAAACAGCACACGGGTTCTGTGGCAAAGCTGATATGCAGCTTCATTCCGTGGTTGCTTTTAGGAATGCTCGTACTGCCGCTTCTCTACGTTATCCCTTACATGACACAGTCGCTGTGCGTCAGCGCGAAATGGCTGACCAAATCGGCGCTGGAAAACGATCCCTAAACGCGGATCATAACGGTGATATCCTGTCCGCGATATTCGCCGTCAACTTCCGATATTATGCGGACAGAAAGGCTATGGCGATCGAATGAGAGTATCTCTGTGTACTATCGCTCATAACGAGGAACACGCTCTGAAAGGACTTTTGCGTGATTTCAGAGATCAGAACTATCCTCACAGCAAAATTGAAGTCATCATGATCGACTCGAACTCGACCGACAACACGCACAGTATTATGGAAGAGTTTCAAAACACCGACAACGGCTTTTATGACGTAAAGATCTACAACTCAAAGGGTAAAAACCAAGCCTGCGCATGGAACGTCGCGATCGAACACGCAACCGGCGACATCATCATCCGTGTTGACGCCCACTCCAAGATCCCGCGCCAGTTTGTCTCAAGAAACGTTTTCAACATTCAGGAAGGCGAAGATATCGTCGGCGGTGGTCGTCCGAATATCTGTGCCAATCCCAATTCGTGGACAAAAACCCTGCTCGCCGCGGAGGAATCGCTTTTCGGTTCTTCGGTCGCCGACTACCGCAGACCCGCCGCGCAGAAAGAATATCACGACAGCCTTTTTCACGCCGCATACAAGCGCGAGGTATTCGCAAAGGTCGGAGGATTCAATGAGGATCTGGGCAGAACGGAGGACAACGAACTGCATTACCGCATCCGTCAGGCCGGCTACAAGATGTGCTGCTGTCCCGAAATCATCTCCTTCCAGCACACCAGATCCACCTTCAAGCGCATGGTAGGTCAGAAATACGGCAACGGATACTGGATCGGTCTGACGCTCGGCGTATGCCCGGGATGTCTGAGCTACTTCCACTTCATCCCCTTTGTCTTTTTGATGGCGCTGGTCGCAAGCTCACTGATTTGGATCTTTGCCGGTCAACCGGTCTACTTTGCTGTCATAATGGCGATGTACACGATGTTCAACTTTGTCAACACCGTCGGCGCGTTCGTGCTGAATAAGTCGATCAATCCCCTGTTCTTGATTCTTCCTCTCCTCTTCCCTGTTCTGCATATCAGCTACGGTATCGGCACGCTGGTCGGTTTAATCAAAATGCCTTTCTGGAAGCACAGTCTTGACGGCAGCGCGCAGAGAAGAATTGAAAGCATCAAAGAATCGGTCAAAAAGAATACCGTCGTATACGACGATGAACAAGAAGAAGTATTATGAGCGAAATTATCCACATCGACAGAGAGACTCTGAGACAATTACAGCAAAAGGAACTTGAATCCCTGATTTACTTTGACAAGTTCTGTAAAGAATATGAGCTGACATACTTTTTGCTGGGCGGCTGCGTCATCGGCGCAATCCGCCACAACGGATTTATCCCATGGGATGACGACATCGACGTCATGATGCCGCGCAGGGATTATGAGCGCATGCTCAGGCTATGGAAAACCTACGAGAGCAACGAACGGTTTTTGATGCTGAACACCGACGGCGACACCTTTACCGGCAACTGCTTTGCGACCCTCGTCGATACCTCCGCCACCATGGTCAAAGAGAATCAAAAGGATATCGACGTGCCGCACGGTATCGTCACCGACGTTTTTCCTCTTGACGGTTGTCCCGACGGTAAGCTACAGCGTTATATGCAGTACTATCATGCGATGATGTACAGCCTGTACATGACAGAGGTCGTCCCGACAAATCACGGCAAGTTCGTCAAGCTCATCGGCTCTATCCTTCTGAAACTGGTTCCGTCTCGTCAAAGACGCACCAAGATCTGGAAAAAACACGAGCGCAAAATGACGCGATACAGCTTTAACACCCACGAAAAATGCACCGAGCTGTGTGCGGGTCCGCATTATATGATGAATGAATATCCGCAGAGAGCTTTCGCGGATGTGATCTATCATGACTTTGAAGGCATGCAGTTTCCGATTCCTCAGGGCTATGATACCTACCTCAAGATGGCGTTCGGCAACTACATGGAGCTGCCGCCCGAAGATAAGCAGGTACCGCACCACGACCTGGTAGCGCTGGATCTTAACAAACCCTGTCGATAACACCTTGACAATTTATGCATATCGAGTATAATAATACACGGAAATAAACAGAGTAAAAGAATACGCGTTAAGTGTTTGCCGTACGGGGAGTTGACGGCAAAACGAAGGCGGCGCGCCGCTTTTCTGACACGGAACGGAGTTTTTTGAAAGCAAACGAAAACGCCTCAAAAGCTAAGCTTCATTTCATAGCAGAAAAGGCACGCGTGTCCCCCGCGGTGTATTCTTTGCATCCCGCTGTTGCATACGGAGAACCTCCTTGTGCGATGGGGCATAACGCTTGTTATGCCAAGGAATGCAGAAGGAGGTATTTTTATGTCTTTTTTTAAAAAATTCGCCGATTCCTCAAAAGAACTGAAAAATGTACGCGTTCTGGCCGCCTGTGCGATGCTGTTGGCGCTGAGAGTGGTGCTGGGAATGTTCGCGAACTTCTCGCTGAACTTCATTCCCCTTCCTGTTGTCAAAATTAGTCTGACCTTCATCCCTATCGCTATTGCGGGCTACCTCTACGGTCCTGTATGCGCGGGTGTAATCGCGGGTCTGGGTGATATTTTGAGTTATCTGCTGCAGCCGACTGCGCTGGGATTCAACCCCGGTATCACGGTATGTTACATACTGGAAGGCGTCATCTACGGCGTTTGTCTCTATCAGACTGAGCTGAAAATCAAGGATCTGGTCATCGCCAAGGTAGCCGATCTGGCGCTGTGTACGCTGACACTCAATTCACTCGTCCTGAAAATACTGTTCTTCCAAGACGTCCCCTTTTGGCAGATCCTCTTATGGCGCGCCGCGGTTCTGGTTCCCTTCGCTGTCATTGAGATCGCTGTGATTCGTCTGGCAAAGCCGCTTTTGGATCGTATCAAAAAAATCAAGGTATAAAGAAAAGCACCGAGGTAAATCACCACGGTGCTTATTATCTGTCATTATAACGCGGATTGAATCAGTGAAAGTAGCTCGTCGTAGGTATCACAGGCGGGAATATCGGGATAATCTGCCTTGATGCTGTCGGGAGCGCGGAACAAAAAGCCTGCTTTGCTTGCCTGAATCATCGCGAGATCGTTGAAGCTGTCGCCGCTGGCGATTGTCTCAAATCCGCAAGACTGGAGCGCGCGAACGGTGGTCAGCTTTGTCCTTTCGCAGCGGAGTTTGTAACCCGTGATTTTGCCGTTTTCATCCACAATCAGTTCGTTGCAGAATATCGCAGGCCAACCGAGCTTTTTCATCAGAGGCTTCGCAAACTGGGAAAAGGTATCACTGAGGATGATCGCCTGAGTCTCGGAACGAAGCTCATCGAGAAACTCCTTTGCGCCGGGCATGGGGTCGATTTTAGCGATTGTCTCCTGAATCTCTTTCAGACCTAAACCGTGCTGATCGAGGATATCGAGGCGATATTTCATCAGCTTGTCATAATCGGGCTCGTCGCGTGTAGTACGTTTCAGCTCCGGAATACCCGAAGCCTCGGCAAACGCAATCCAAATTTCCGGAACTAAGACGCCCTCTAAATCCAAGCATACAACATTCATAACAGAACCGTCCTTTGCAATTATTCTATTACCATTAAACTACAGTCAGCCGATTTTGTCAAGGAATCCGGACAAGAAATCTGTTTTGCACACATTTTACGCTGAAAACAAATGAAATTTTCTGACAACAACAATGAGCCCATCCGCTTGGATGGGCTCAAAAACTGTTGATTTAGTTTTCAAGATCGGGATTATAGTTATAGTACTTGCACCAGTCGCCGTTGGCAGATCCGACGAGATCGTCCTGAATGACAACCCAAATCTCGGGGTACTCGTCATATTCGATACCGACGTTCTGTCCGTCGACAACACCGTAGTCCTTTGTCTGCGGAGAACCGTTGTTGCTGATGATGAAGTAGTAGTTCAGACCACCGGGGATCGGGAACTTCACGGTGTACCAGCCGTCTTCATCAGGATTGCTGAGCTTGAGACCCGGCCAGCCGTCGTAGCAGTTGATCGCGGTACCGTTCTGGTCATATGCCCAAGCCCAGAGGTAGGGAGTCCATGTTGCGGAACCGCTGTGCTTAACATGCATGACAGGGCTGTTGACAGCGTACTCGTAGAAATAATCCACGTTAGCATCCATCTTCACAGTACCGGAAGCGTTCTTCGGAGTCGAAACGAGGTTATAGTACGCAATCTTCAGCGGAGAGGTGGAATACTCTTCGCCGTAGCGATAACGCTCTTTGTTAGCCATAGTAACAATCTTGACTAAACCGTCTTCGTCATATCTCAGATAACGGGTGGTGATCGTGCAGACAGGCTTAATCATATCGGCAAGATAGCGCTGGAGCGTAGTAACGTCGGGAACATCGGTAGTACCGTCCGCGTCATAGTCACCGCGTTTCTCGTGCTCTTCGTCGAGATCGACCATGTTCGCAAGGAATCTCTGGAGAACGGTAACGTCGATGATATCGACAACGCCGTCGTCATTCAAATCACCCTGAGGCGCTTCAAAGTGATCGAAGTACTCGGGCTTAAATTCCTCATAGTTATAGGTGATGGTCTGATCCTTATCAGTGAAAGTACCGGTCTCTTCACCGTCTACGCTCTTAAGCTCATAGTCAACAGGGATGGAAGTATCGGGAGATACCTGATAGCCTTCACCGGGGGTGCCGATGATCTTGGAAGAAGCGAGAACCTCATCACCAAACACGCTGTTGACAGTGATAGTAGAGAAATCAGACTTCAAAGCGCACTGCTCATAAGTGCTCTTCTCAACCGCTACGATTGCGGAAGCCGCGGGAACGCTGAATTTCAGACCTTTGACCTCGCCGAGTTTCCTGACGCCTGCCTGCTTGTCGTTGGCGACGATAACCCACTCGGTGTTCGCGTTGATAGAGGTGTCCTGTCTTGCCTTGAAGGTGTAGTTGACCGCTTTGTTTTTGCCGTTGTAGATAACAGCGACCTTGTTCCACTCGCCCTCAGTCTCGTTGTGGACGGTATATGCGATGGTATAGATAGAACCGTTGATGGAAGTATCGAAATAATACTTATAGGGCGCGCCGGTTGCGCCGTCGGAAATATTAGAAGTAAACGGAGAGAAAGATTTTCTCAGTTCAAACAGACCTCTGTAGTAGGATACAAGATCAGCATTGGTTTTCAGAAGCGACCAGTCGATCATATTCAGAGTAGCGGCGCTCTTGTAAGAGTTCTCATCGCCGTCCTTAGAACGACCCATCTCCTCACCTGCGAGGAGGAAGTCGATACCCTGAGAGGTGTTGATGATTGCGCCGGCGAGCTTGTTCTGCTCGATGACCTCGGCGTAACGCTTGCGGTAGTCGGCTGAGCTTCCCTCGTCAACATAGACAAGCTTATCGTATAAGGTGTAGTTATCGTGGCAGGAAGCATAAGTGACACACTGCTCGGGAGACTGAGCCAACCATCTGCCGCCTCTCTGGGTGTTCGCGCGAACACCGATGGAAACCGCAGCGGACTCGGTCATGACGGAGTTGATGAAGCCGCCCTGATCCGCATGGAAAACATTACCCTTTAAGCCGTCGCGAATCTGGTCATTGAAGAAACCGATTCTGGAATCAATCTTTGAAGCGTTGGGCTGAGTAGTCATGAAGGTCGGGGTGCCCGCGCAGGTAGTGGGATCAAAATCAGTGTCGCCCTGCCAGCCTTCGCCGTACATCACGATGCGGGGATCAATCTCGTCCATATCCGCACGGACAAGGTTCATGGTCTCGCCGTCGTGAACACCCATCAGGTCAAAACGATATCCGTCGAAGTGATATTCATTTGTCCAGTAGGCGAGCATTTCGCGCATATACTTGCGGTACATCGCACGCTCGGAAGCGGTGTCGTTACCGCAACCGGACTGCTGGCTGTAGCTGCCGTCAGCCTTCATTCGATAGTAGTACTCGGGAACGGTGTAGTTGAAGCAGGAGTCTACCGAATAGGTGTGGTTGTATACAACGTCCATGATAACGCTGATGCCTGCTTCATGCAACGCCTGGATCATCGCTTTAGCTTCTTTGATACGAACGTTGCCGTCGTAGGGATTCGAAGAATAAGAGCCCTCGGGAACGCCGTAGTTCTTAGGATCGTAACCCCAGTTGAACTGGTTGCCGGAAGCGTCGGTTTCGTCGATGGTTGCAAAGTCATACATCGGGTTGATCTGAACGTGGGTCACGCCCAGCTTCTTCAGATAGTCGATACCGGTGGAGATAATGCCCTCGTTGTTGAGAGTGGTACCCTTTTCGGTGAAACCGAGGAACTTGCCGCGGTTCTCTTCACTGACGCCGGAGTTGGGATTGAAGGAGAAGTCCTTGACATGAACTTCCCATACGATCGCCTGGGACTGTGTGTCAGTAAAAACATGCTTGTCCTGATCCCAGCCCTCGGGGTTAGCCGCAGAGGAAGTCAGGTCGACAACCATGGAACGGTTACCGTTCACGCCGACCGCATAGGAATAGGGATCCTGCGTCTCGTGCGTGACAGAAGTTCTGCTGTTATAGATGTGATCGGGATTGGTGATGGTGTAGGTGTAGTAGGTGTTGACGATATCACCCTGAACGGCGGTCGTCCATACGCCTGTCCACTTTTCGCCGTCCATCAGCTTTTCCATCTCGACAGTGCCGAGATTGGAAGCGCCGGCTTCTTCGTCGGAACCGGTCGCATAGCGATTGAGCTTGACCTCAGTCGCGAGAGGCGCCCAGACCTTGAAGGTGGTCGCGTCGGGAGAATAGAGCGCGCCCAATTCTCCGTCATAGGCATATTCTGCATCCACTGCCATAGCCGCGTCGCTGTAGGGATTTGTCGCCGCAGATGCAGGAATCATCGCAACAGACATCACCGATGCAACAAGCACCAGGCACAGAAACAGAGATATGAATTTGCTTGTTTTTTTCATGCTTTTTTCCTCCTTTGAATAGTTCAATAAATATTTATCTCAATAAAAATTTATTCCTCAATATCAATGCTTTGCATTTTTCGCTTTTTCGACACCCGAATGAAGATTGCCGCGCCGGCGAGAAACAGGATCACACCGCCCGCGATCGCAATATAAAGCCAATAATTAGCCTTGGGCTTCTGATAGAACACCAGGACATTCAGCTCATTCTCGGAAAAGACGGCATTTTCGTTGGAAATATCATAATACTCATAACCCTCAAATTCCAGATTCTCGATCTCCAGCTTGTCACCCTCTACGCCCATATAGGACTTCAATTCGAGAACATTTCCGTTATCGGCAAGATAGATCACATTGGCAAAGCAGTTATACTCAGAGCCTTCGGGAGGGCTGATCGCTTTTTTATAACGGTAAACCACCTCGATCGGCTCGGAAGCGTAGACGCCGGCGCCGTTCTCCGGAAGATTCTCTAAATCAAGCGCATAGCCCTTGACGCCGGGAATCGCGGGGGTAAAATACTGCTGTCCGACACGGTTGGTCATCACGACAGTATTGGCAAGCACCTTGTCGCCATCGCCTAAAAACTTTATAGTAACCGTAGAATAATCACCCTGATACGCCTCGCACTCTACGTTGACAACATCATAGGCTTTTGTAAAGGTTCCGCTTAAAGCAGAGCGGGATAAGATATTGTAGTTGAACAGAATCTGCGACGGGGTCGCGGCAATATAGGTATCGTTTAACTTGCCTGTCAACTTTTCTTCGCAGACGATCGCACCGGCGCTTTTTCGGTCTTTATAACGGATATAAAGCAGACTCTCGGGAGCTTCTTTTTCAATGGCGGAAAAGCTTTTCTCATCAACAAGTACGCAAGCGGATGTTGCGGAAACGCTGACGGATCCGCTCTCTGCTCCGAGAGCAGCCAATCCGGCGCGGTCACCGTCGGCAAGAATCATCCAATTGCCCTCAGGCAAGGTGACCCTGGCGGAATGATCGGGATCGCCGTTGAGGATCACGACCGCTGTCGGTGATCCTTCCAAAGAAACGGAGTAAGCGATCGCTTTCTTTTCGGAAGCGTCCAGATATTCAATTTTCGACGCGCCTGTCCCGTCACGCAGCGCGGGGATAGCTTTGCGGATACCGATCAAGCCCTGATAGTAATCGGTCATCGAAGTGAAACGATAGCGGGATTTCCAGTCAATCTGATTGACGTCGATCGCAGATTTGTAGGAATTATCGTCGCCCTGTTTCGTTCTGCCGAGCTCCTCGCCCGCCAGCATAAACGGTATACCGCGCGACATCAATACCGCCGCCGCGGAAAGTTTATTCATCGACACGAGATCCTCACGCCGCAGCGAATACTTTTCGTCGCCGTGAACGGATGCGGTCAATTTATCATACAAAGTCAAATTATCGTGACAGGAGGCGTAGTTGACGCATTGAGAAGGAAAAGAAGCCCATCCGGAACCTTCGCCCTCAATCGCGCCGCGAACGCCGCTTTTGGAGGAACCGTCCTGTACAAAACCCTTTTCGGAGGGATTGAAGTTGGAGCCCTTGATCGCGTCGCGGCCGGTATCATTGAATGCTCCGATCCCCTTATCGAGCTTATACATGTTATCCTGATTCGCAAGCTCAACGCCCGCCGCTACATGCGTACTCATGTTCCACGCTTCACCGTACATGATGATCTTGTTGCCGTCGGGCAGCGCGTTCAGATCGGCGCGAATCCCATTCATAGTCTTGACGTCCATCAAACCCATGAGATCGAAGCGAAAGCCGTCAATATGATATTCCTTCGCCCAGTAGGCGACGGATTCACGGATAAATTTGCTGACCATGGCGCGCTCGGTCGCAACGTCGTTGCCGCAACCGGAGCCGTCAGACCATGTTCCGTCCTCTTTGATACGGTGGTAATAGGCGGGAACCAGTTGATTGAAAAAAGAGTCTTCGGAATAATAGGTATGGTTATATACGACGTCCATGATAACGCCGATACCTGCTTGATGGAGCGCCTGTATCATCTGTTTGCACTCGGTAATACGCACCCTGCCGTCATAAGGGTGTGAAGAATAGGAACCTTCGGGTACATTGTAGTTTTTCGGATCGTAACCCCAGTTATACTGGTCGTCTGATGACTCGGCTTCATCAATAGAAGCAAAATCATAAAAGGGATTAATTTGAACATAGTTCACGCCCAGTTCCTTTAAATAGGAAACACAGGTTGAAACACCGTCCTCGGCTCCGTCGAGCTTTGTATCCGACTCGGTAAACGCCAAAAACTTTCCTCGGTTCTCCTCAGTGACGCCGGATGAAGCATCCGCGGAAAAGTCGCGCACGCTGACCTCCCAGACAATCGCATTGGCAGGATCGCTCACGCGGGAAAAGCTGTCGTCAGCCCATCCTTCGGGGTCGGTATCGGCTAAATCGACGATCATACCGCGGTTACCGTTGACGCCGACCGCCTTCGCATACGGGTCGACAACCTCATAGGTATCGTCCCCTACCGTAACCTTGTAGGTATAATACATGTTTTTGTAATCGCCCTCAAGGACGATATACCAAGTGCCGACAGACTTGGAATACTGCATTGGCTTAACCGCAAGAGTGTTAAAGCCCTCTTCATCATCAGAGCCGGTTTTATAGATACAGACCTTGACGTCATCTGCCGCAGGTGACCACACCTTGAAAAGAGTATAATCCTCGGTATAGGTCGCGCCCAGATCTGCGTCGGCATAGACGGTCTCGTCGAGCTTCTTTGCGTAAGCGGCATAACCGAGCTTCTTCGGATTCGGCTTAGGCGGTTCGGTCGGGGGCTCTGTCGGAGATTCGGTAGGCTCCTCGGTCACTTCTACGGTCTCTTCCTCTGCAGCCTCTTCCTCACCCTCGGCGTAAAAACAGGTCATCGCCACACTCAACAGACATATACATACTAAAAATAGTGAAATTATACGTTTTAACATCCGGTTTTGTTCCTCGATTTGGCGGTATTATACATGCATATCATATCAAATAAGTGTATAAATTTAATTCTGAAATAGAATTATATTCAATAATATTCAATATAATTTTATCGGTTGATACCATTACATACGACTATGCGTGAGTGTAACAACCACTCGTCTGACGCATATTATATAATACCGAACGCAGGAAAGGAGAACCTTATGGAAATGGTAACATATACCGTCCGTCCGGGCAACACCGTTTATGCGATCGCCCAGTTTTTCGGCACGACAGTCAAAGAAATTGCCGAAGCAAACGGACTGAATCATCCGTACACGATCTATCCGGGTCAGGAGCTGGTGATCCCGATCGAAGACATCCGCTCACCGAGATACTATGTGGTGCGGCCGGGAGATACCATCGTCAGTATCGCTGACCGCTACGGTCTGGAGATCGAAAATCTTTTGGCGCTGAACAGGCTGGAAAATCCCAACATCATCTATCCCGGTCAGATACTCAGGCTGACAAAGTGAGAATAACCGCTGTTCCGATACAGAACAGCGGTTATTTCTGATATAAAAACAAAGGCGACAGTTTCCTGCCGCCTATGTACTTCCCTACTGTTGTTTTTCCTTTACCTTTTTGATACCGTAGATCCTCCTGAGGAAGAATGACAGTACCTTCGGATGATCGAGCACAACTACCTTCATCACAGCCTCCTATAACGGGGTTCAACACCGCCGAGCGATACAGGTGAAAATCAGGACGATCGCCGCGATCACGCACACTGCCTTGGTCGGCAGGATTGACGCCACGATCAATCCCGCGCCGAACGCGATCGGCACGCCGCAGCTTTTACATCGTTTCATGATTATCACCTCTTTTACATAGTACGCGGCGCTTGATAAAATGTTACCGTTGAAATCTCCCGCGCTTTTTGCTACAATAGGCTCGGTGATGTTATGCGACAACTGACGATCAATAAAAATGACGCGGGTCAGCGGCTGGATAAGTATCTTTCCAAGCGTTTCAAGACCATGCCCAAGTCCCTGATGTACAAATACCTTCGGACGAAATATATCAAGCTTAACGGTAAAAAGGTCCAGCCTGATGTTTTTCTCAGCGAAGGCGATGTGCTGACCTTTTATATCCGTGACGAGTTCTTTGAGGAAAAGAAGAGCTATGACTTTTTGAAAGCCGGCAAAGAGCTATCCATCGTCTATGAGGATGAAAACATTCTCTTGCTGGACAAAAAGGTCGGCGTGATCTGTCATCAGGATAACCGTTACGACAGCGATTGTCTGAATCTCAGGGTGCTCAGATACCTCTATGAAAAAGGTGAATACGATCCTAAGAAGGACAAAAGCTTCACACCAGCTTTATGCAACCGTATCGACCGCAACACAGGCGGCATCGTCATCGCCGCAAAAAGTGCCGAGGCGCTGCGTGTGATGAATCAAAAGATACGCGACAACGAGCTGCGCAAATACTACTTGTGTATTGTCAAAGGCGTTCCGAACCCGCCGCATGCCACTCTCACCGCCTTTCATCACAAAGACGAAAAGACCAACACGGTCGACGTTTCCGACCGTCCGCTTGAGAAATACAAAGAGATCGTCACCGAATACAAGGTTATCAGGAAAGAATCCGACCGATCTCTCTGTGAAATCCTGCTTCACACAGGGCGCACACATCAGATTCGCGCTCATATGGCGCACATCGGTCATCCTCTGCTGGGAGATGAAAAATACGGCGATAAAAAATTTAACGCCCGATATCATACAAAACGTCAGGCGTTATACTCCTACAAGATTGCATTTGCCTTTACCTCTGATTCAGGCTGTCTGAGCAGTCTCGACGGCAAAAGCTTTTCGGTCAGCTCGGTCAAATTCGCCGACGGAACAGCGATAGAACCGAAAAGTCATTCCCTATGTTGCGTTGGGGAATGACTTTCAATTTGTTCATTTAATGATCGGGGTTAATCCGCATCATCGCGCACATCAATCCGCGATCGCCTTTGGTCGCGCGGTGACTCCACAAAAGATCGCTGTTGTGCTTGGTGCAGACGTCGCTGACGGTGATGTTCTCAGGTTTGACGCCGCAGGACACCAGTATCTGACGGTTGCACTCCAGCATATCGACCATGTACTTGCCGCCTTCCTTCGGAAAAACGAACCTATCGCTTTGCAGTCCAAGGGCATAAAATTCTTTTGCACACGACTCGTCCACCTCGTAACAGCAAACGGAAATGTTCGGGCCGATCGCGCAGACAAGATCCTTTGGATCGGTACCGAAGCTCTCGCGCATCGTCCCGACAACCTTTTCGGCGATTTTGCCGACCGTTCCGCGCCAGCCGCCGTGCGCAAGACCGATCGCATGGGTCACGGTATCGACAAAAAACAGCGGTGTGCAGTCGGCATAATAGGTACACAAGGTCAAGCCCGGCTCGATGGTCACCAGCCCGTCAACACTCTGCATATCCTTTTCACGGTAGATGCCGATCCCCTTCTCGGCAGAGGTACAGACGCGCACAAAGGTGTGATGATCCTGCGCCGAGGCGACCAAAGAGCTGTAATCAAGTCCCGCGGCATTACACAGGAGCTTGTAGTTTTCCGTCACCGCCTCACGGTCATCGCGGTCAAAGCTCATGTCCATCGGATGGCGGGTGCGTGAGCCTTTGCCGATCTTGGTAGAGAAGGCATGGCGGATAAACGGGATCTGTGACAAACGGTCGTATGTCAGGAATGACACGCCGTCAACAGTATTTAAAGTAAAAACATTTGATTGAAAGTCCATATGATCCTCTATTCTGTTAATGATAGAAAATATTATACTACCGTTCGGTATGACTTGCAATAGTGAAAATATAATGATATACTATAATATGGTAACTTATGAATCTATCAATCTCACAAATGGTGATACTATGAAAAAACAACTCTTCGGAAACAGCATTGTACCGTCCTGCGTTTACTGTGAACACTCCGTTATGGAAGGAAACGCGCAAATCTGTACCGTTCATAAAACACTGAAAAACGGCAAATGCAGAAAGTTCAAATACAACCCCATCATGCGCGAGCCGAAAGGTATGGCGCCTTTGAAAAGCTACAGCAAAGAAGATTTTGCTCTGTAAAGGAGAATAACGTGGAAAATACACTGACCGCCCGAAACAAAATCGTCAAGATCTGCTCATATATCGCGATCTGCCTGATTGCGGTTTTGTTCGCTATACTGTCTGTCGTAAGCATTTTGCAGACCTGCCGCATCGACCAGGCAAACCCCTACTCTGAAATCGTCAACTACGATAACGACCTGGTACTGACAAATCTCGCCCTGATCGGTCTGACAATTCTGGGTGCGCTGTTCTTCATACGAAAGAACATCTCAATCAGCAAAGTCAACACCACCTTCATCGTACTTGTGATGCTGTTGGTCACCACCATCGTGTCCTTGGCGTGGATCAATCTGGTACAGTCGATTGCTAGCGGCGACGCGATGATCCTGCTCAACACTGCCCGAGATGCCGCAAAGAATGAATTTCGTAGCTTTCACAGCTCTTACGATTACTACGGTAATTTCAGCTATTACCTTTATTACCCCTTCCAGCTGGGTTACGTCTTCTTCGCTGAGATACTTTTCCGTATCTTCGGCACCAACAGCTCCGACGTCCTCTTCCAGATTCCGAACGTCATCGCTCTGGACTTTGCTTATGTCGGCATGGTGATGATCGCCAAAAGGCTCTTTGACCGCAAGTCGGTCACTAACCTGACCGCGATCACGCTGACCGTTTGTTTCCAGCCGATGTTCATGACTACCTTTACCTACGGTCTGATCCTGGGTATCACCTTCTCAATCTGGAGTGTATACCATATCATCCGCTACATGCAGGAAAATAAGCTGAAAAACGCAGGCTTTGCCATACTGCTCATGGCGATCTCCGTCCTGCTCAAGTATAACAACATGATCCTGCTCGCGGCGGTATGTATAGCGCTGGTGCTGCACGCAATCGACAAAAAGAAACTGCTGGCGCTCGCGGTGGTCGTTGTGATGGTGCTTTGTTCGGTCGGTCTGCAAAAAGCGGTCATCGCAAGCTACTCTGCGCGCAGCGGCGCTGAACTGAAAACACAGGTTTCACAAACACTGTATGCCTATCTCGGCATCAGCGACTCGGGCATGGCGCCGGGATGGTACAACGGCAAAGCAATGGAAACCCTGCGCGACAACAAGATGGACGTTGACAAGGCAAACAAGGTTGCGTCTGAAGGAATCAAACAACGTTTTACAGAACTGAGCACCACCGGCAAGCTTGGAGAATTTTTCTGGAAAAAGTTTATCAGCCAGTTCAACGAGCCAAGTTATGAATCCATCTGGATCAGCCAGGTGAGAAAACACAATTATCCTGAAGGTGAAAAGCTGCCTGTCTTAGTTGAATCAGTCTACTCAGGCGGACTGCAAAAAATTCTGGATAACTGGTTCAACTACACCGTGATGATGATCTATATCTTCTTTACCGCGGGTATGATTTGGATGATCTTACGCAGAAAGCTCACGACCGCCAGCCTGATCCTGCCTGTCGCGATCCTGGGAGCGATCCTCTACCACATGCTGTTCGAGGCAAAAAGCCAGTATATCCTCCCCTACTTCATCCTGATGATACCCTTTGCGGTATACGGATTTGTCGAGAGCATGCGAACCCTCAGCAAAAAAACAGAAGTCCTGTTCAAATAACAGCAAAAGCGCCGCAGTGAAATGCGGCGCTTCTTCTATTCAATTGTACAGCTTAATAACGCTGATAATACGAAGCGACCTTCCTGAGCTTGCGTGTGGCTGAATGGATATGTCGAGAGACAGTGGATTTTGATAAATTCAACATGACAGCAATGTCCTTCATCTTAATACCTTCCAAATAATACATCGTCAGACAGTCACGCTGCCGGTCGGTCAGCTCATGCCGGATTGCGCGGATCAAAATTTTTCTCATCCTTTCGCGTTCCGGACGATTGGTTGAGCCGTGCTGAGACAGAGCAAAAGAGATGATATCGCTGTTATCATCGCTCAGATACACTCTCTCGCGCTTCATCGGGAAATCTCCCTCGCACGCAAATACTCGGCAGTTCGCAGAAGCTCACGATAGATCGCGCGGTACGCGATAATCGAATCCGAGATACTTTTGCGCGCGTCGGAATTTAATTTTTTGTCATTCAAAAGAGACTTTTTCTTCTTGATAACAGAGAGTATACGGTCGGCATTCTCAAGATACTCGACCGCCCATTCGTTATAATTCATTCAGTTGTTCCTTTCAATCAACGACATTAATATAACCGGACTATGCTTATTCAATGATACCGCTCGACAGAGCCGCGGTCTTTGCATCGAAAACCGCCTGAGCATGGGGCAGCTCATCAGAACGAGGTATATCCTCCACAACGATATACGGTATCTCTCCTCCTGTACTTCTATTATAGCAGAAAACCGGCGATAATTCAAGAGATTTTCGAATATTTGTTCTAATTTTGCTTCAAAAATAAAAGACAGTTAAGAAAACTGTCAGTTATTTATTCGTTCTGTTCGCCGCCCTTTTATCCTCTTTCAATGGGAGTTCAGCGGCTTTTTTGATGATCTCTACATGGTCGTAGCACTTCTTAAAGGTGATCCTGCCTTCAAAATCCCGCTTACACTTGCGGCAGCGAAAATGCGCGCGGAAGCTCTTGTTTTTCAGCCGCCACTTACTGCGGCGCAAAGCGCGCTTGCCGCAGATATCGCAATCCATGTACATTTCCTTTTTATCGACGTTCGGATCCTTGAGATCGCAGATGTTGTAGTTCTTGAATGTAACGCGGCTGTAGAAATCGTCATCACAGGTGTAGATGTAGCTTTCCAAAAGCGTTTCGTCATACAGCGCTTTGAAGCATAATGCCGTCAGCTCCGCGTCGTTATAAGCGCGGTGAAGCTGTTCATCCTCATAGGTGATTCCCAGCATCTCAGCGCACGCGGACAGCCCGAGCTGGTGACCGCGGTCGTTATAACCGATCGCGCGCTGGCAGTACTTTTGCATATTCACATAGTGCCTGAGAAAGCTGAGCTTATCATTTCCGAAGAAATATCGGTAATTCTCCATCAAGACAAGGATATCGCTGTTGCTCCATGTCATCAGCACACCGTCGCCGAGGAACCTACGAAACCTCGCCATCGCGTGAGAGAAAGTATTGCCGCTCTTTTTGAGCTCATCAAGGTTGATGTGCGTCAACGCGGCGACGTGCGGGTTGAGCTTTTTGGTCACCTGCGGAGAAACAAGCTCGGAAAATGTATCAACAATATTCAATTGTTCGTCAAGCTTCACGGCGCCGAACTCGATGATCTCGTTAAAGAAACGATGGCGGTTCTTCGAGTAAGTGCCGTTAAACTCCAAATCAAGAATAATATATTCCATATATATTTACTGCATTCACCTAAAGGCGTCAATGATCGCAAACTTCATGCCGGCTCGTGATCGCATTGATACGATTGCCGCACGGCATACTTAAAAGCACACGTGCTTACTTATTCCTGAACTGATGCTTCATGCGCTGTTCCTTGCTGAGGATCTCTTTCCGCATGCGGATGGATTCGGGGGTAACCTCAACCAGTTCATCGTCAGCGATGAACTCAAGGCACTGTTCCAGAGACAGAATCGACGGAGGAGTCAGCTTTAAAGCGTCGTCGGAACCCGACGCGCGGGTATTGGTAATGTGTTTTTTCTTGCAGACGTTGACGGTGATATCCTCGGCTTTGGGGCATGCGCCGACGATCATGCCTTCGTAAACATCCACACCCGGTCCGACAAACAGTCTGCCGCGCTCCTGTGCCGCGTACAGACCGTAAGTGACGGTCTCGCCGGTTTCGAACGCGATCAGCGAACCCTGGTGGCGGGTCACGATATCACCCTTATAAGGCTCATAAGAATCAAAAACATGATTCATGATACCGTTGCCGTTGGTGTCGGTCAAAAACTCGGGACGATAACCCATCAGACCGCGGGACGGAATACGGAACTCGATATGGGTCGATCCGCCGTCTCGGGTGCCCATGTTAATTAATTCCGCCTTGCGGGAGCCGAGCTTTTCCATGACTGCGCCGACATAAGATTCCGGCACTTCGATCATCAAATACTCGATCGGCTCGCAGAGAACGCCGTCAATGGTTTTTGTGATAACCTGAGGACGGCTGACCTGGAACTCGTAGCCCTCGCGGCGCATGGTCTCGATCAGGATAGAAAGATGCAGCTCGCCGCGTCCGGATACCTTGAAGGTATCCGCGGAATCCGACTCTTCGACACGCAACGCGACATTGGTCTCAACTTCCTTAAAGAGTCTGTCGCGGATGTTGCGGGAGGTGACGTACTTGCCCTCTCTGCCCGCGAAAGGTGAGTTGTTGACGATAAAGTTCATCGAAACCGTCGGCTCGTCGATCTTGACGAAAGGAAGAGGATCAACAGTATCTGTCGCGCATAAGGTCTCTCCGATATTAATATCCGCAATACCGGAAACACAGACAAGGTCGCCCATCTCAGCTTCGTCACACTCGACGCGCTTGAGGCCCTCAAATTCGTAAAGCTTGCTGACCTTGACGTTGGATGTTGTACCGTCCTGATGGCACAGCACCGCCTGTTGACCGGATTTGACGCGACCGCGTTCGACGCGGCCGATACCGATCCTGCCAACATACTCGTCGTACTCGATGTTCGAGATCAAAAGCTGCAAAGGAGCGTCGACGTCACCCTGCGGCGCGGGAATCTCCTTGATGATCGCTTCGAAAAGCGGCTTCATATCAGGGGTCATTTCATATGGATCAAGCGAGGATACGCCCTCTCTCGCGGACGCGTAAACCACAGGGAACTCCAGCTGATCTTCATCCGCACCAAGCTCGATGAAAAGATCCAATACTTCGTCGATGACTTCCTCGGGTCTTGCGCCGTCACGGTCGATCTTGTTGACAACAACCAGCGGCTTCTTGCCCAGACCCAGTGCCTTCTTCAGCACGAAACGCGTCTGAGGCATACATCCCTCAAAAGCGTCTACCAGCAGCAGAACGCCGTCGACCATCATCAGGATACGTTCTACCTCGCCGCCGAAATCGGCATGTCCGGGCGTGTCGACAATATTGATTTTGGTATCACCGTACATGACGGAGGTGTTCTTTGACAGGATCGTGATACCGCGCTCACGTTCCAGATCGTTGCTGTCCATGACGCGCTCGTTGACAACTTCGTTCGAGCGGAAAATACCCGACTGGCGCAGCAGCTGATCGACCAGCGTGGTTTTGCCGTGGTCGACGTGCGCGATAATCGCGATGTTGCGTAAATTCTCTCTGTTAGCCATATTATCACCTTAGTTTTTTCATTTGCGCCGTTTTTCCGTAAAAAGCGCACACTTCCATATTTTACGATAAAATTATAACACTTTAGGTTCTATATTACTATGTTTAAAATAAACGAAAATCGAATCACTTATCAGAATATTATGTGCTTTACTTTATAACAAAAAAGATGTATAATAACTATATATTGTGCTTTATGGAGTCATAAAAGCATGAAATATCGGCGGGCTGACGGTCACTACCCTCTTTCCGCCTTACCAAGATAGATATTACTCAATCAACAGGAGGAACATTATGGGATTAACTTTAGCTGAAAAGATCATCAAGGCTCACCTCGTCAACGGCGAGATGACAAAGGGTACCGATATCGGTATCCGTATCGACCAGACCTTGACCCAGGACGCCACCGGAACAATGGCGTATCTCGAGTTTGAAGCGATGGGCATTGACAGAGTCCGCACAGAGCGCTCTGTCGCCTACATCGACCATAACACCTTACAGACAGGCTTTGAGAACGCGGACGATCACCGCTTCATCCAGACTGTCTGCAAAAAGCACGGTATCTACTTCTCTCGTCCCGGCAACGGTATCTGCCATCAGGTACATCTCGAGCGCTTCGGTATTCCGGGCAAGACCCTGATCGGCTCCGACTCTCACACCCCCACAGGCGGCGGTATCGGTATGCTGGCAATCGGAGCCGGCGGTCTGGACGTAGCGGTCGCGATGGGCGGCGGTGAGTACTACATCACCATGCCGAAGATCGTCAATGTTGAGCTCAAAGGCGAATTACAGGAGAACGTCTCCGCAAAGGATATCATCCTCGAAGTGCTGCGCATCATGTCCGTCAAAGGCGGCGTGGGTAAAATCATCGAGTATACCGGCGAAGGCATCAAAACCCTGACCGTTCCGCAGAGAGCGACTATTACCAACATGGGCGCGGAGCTTGGCGCGACCACCTCCATCTTCCCGTCTGACGAAAACACGCTCGAGTTCCTGAAAGCACAGGACAGAGCGGACGCTTATACCGAACTGAAAGCCGACGACGACGCTGAGTATGATGAACACATCGTCATCGACCTCAGCACACTCAAGCCGCTTGCTGCCTGTCCCCACTCTCCCGACGCTGTCAAATCCGTTGAGGAGCTGGAAGGCATGGTCGTCAACCAGGTATGTATCGGTTCCTGCACGAACTCGAGCTACACCGACCTGATGAAGGTCGCGCATATTCTGAAAGGCAAGACTGTCGCCGACGGCGTATCCCTGGCGATCGCTCCCGGCTCTAAACAGGTCTTGAATATGCTCGCGCAGAACGGCGCGCTGTCCGACCTCATTGACGCGGGCGCGAGGATCCTGGAGAGCGCTTGCGGCCCGTGCATCGGCATGGGTCAGTCCCCGAACTCGAAGGGCGTTTCCCTGCGCACATTTAACCGCAATTTCTTAGGCCGCAGCGGAACCAAGGACGCTGAGATCTATCTGGTATCGCCCGAGGTAGCGGCGGTATCTGCCCTCACCGGCATGATGACCGACCCGAGAAAATTCGCGGACGGCTACAAAGTCGATATGCCCGAGCATTTCCTCATCAACGACAACATGATCATCGAACCGGCGTCTGTAGACGAAATGGACAAGATCGAAGTCCTGCGCGGTCCGAATATCAAAGAGTTCCCCAAGACAACCGCTCTCTCAGAAAACATCAGCGCTTCCTGCTCCTTGAAGGTCGAGGACAACATCACCACCGACCACATCATGCCCGCGGGCGCGAAGATCCTGCCCCTGCGCTCCAACATCCCCGCGATCTCCGAATACTGCTTCACCGTATGCGACAGCGAATTCCCGAAACGCGCCAAGGAGCTGGGCTCTTCGATCATCGTGGGCGGCTCCAACTACGGACAAGGTTCTTCCCGTGAGCACGCGGCGCTCGCTCCCCTGTATCTCGGCGTCAAGGCAGTTCTGGTCAAGAGCTTCGCGCGCATCCACAGAGCGAACCTCATCAACGCCGGTATCATCCCGCTTGAATTCGCCGACGAGAACGATTACAACAACATCGACCTCGGCGACAATCTTTATATCGAGAACATCCGCGGACAGATCGAAACAGGCAACGGGATCACCATCATCAACAAGAGCAAGAATGTTGAGATCAAAACCAACTGCGCGCTGACTGAACGTCAGAAGGATATCATCCTTGCGGGCGGTCTGCTGAATTATACAATGTCAAAATGATATTAGAACAAACGTTTCACGTGAAACGTTTAAAATCAGAACAATCACTTTCATCAATGATCGGAGGCATATGATATGGCTAAAATACAAATGAAAACGCCGCTCGTCGAAATGGACGGCGACGAAATGACCAGAGTGATCTGGCGGATGCTAAAAGACAAGCTGATCCTTCCCTTTGTCGATCTCAAAAGCGAGTACTACGATCTCGGTCTTGAGAAGCGAAACGAAACCGACGATCAGATCACGATCGACTCAGCAGAAGCTACCAAAAAGTACGGCGTAGCGGTCAAATGCGCGACCATCACCCCGAACGCCGCGCGTATGGATGAATACCATCTCAAAGAGATGTGGAAAAGCCCTAACGGCACGATCCGCGCGATCCTCGACGGCACTGTGTTCCGTCAGCCGATCCTCGTCAAGGGCATTACCCCCTACATCCCGACATGGACAAAACCGATCTGCATCGCCCGTCACGCCTACGGCGACGTATACAAGAACAGTGAGATGATCGTGAAGAAAGGCTCCAAGGCGGAACTCTGCGTAACCGACAAGGACGGCAACGAAAGCCGTCAGCTGATCCATGATTTTGCGAACAGCGACGGTATCATCCAGGGTATGCACAACCTCGACAGCTCGATCGGCTCCTTTGCGAGAGCGTGCTTCAACTACGCGCTCGATCAAAAGCTTGACCTCTGGTTCGCGACCAAGGATACGATCAGCAAAAAATACGATCACACCTTCAAGGATATTTTCCAAAAGATCTTTGACGAAGAATATAAAGAGAAGTTCAATCAAGCGGGTATCACCTACTTCTATACCTTGATCGACGACGCGGTCGCGCGAGTGATCCGCTCAAACGGCGGCTACATCTGGGCTTGCAAGAACTATGACGGCGACGTCATGAGCGATATGATCGCGACAGCCTTCGGGTCGCTCGCGATGATGACCAGCGTACTGGTTTCCCCCACCGGTGTCTATGAATATGAGGCGGCTCACGGCACCGTACAGCGCCACTACTACAAGCACCTCAAAGGCGAAGAGACATCCACCAACTCGGTCGCGACGATCTTCGCTTGGTCGGGAGCGCTGAGAAAACGGGGTGAGCTGGATGAGCTGCCCGAGCTGATCGCTTTTGCGGACAAGCTCGAAAAGGCTACCATCGACACCATCGAAAGCGGTATCATGACCGGCGATCTCTATCTGCTCAGCACCCTTGAGAACAAAAAGAAGGTCAACACCGAGGAGTTTCTCGACGCTATCCACGATAAACTGACTGAAATTGCGTAAGGAGTAATTTTCTATGCCAAAAGGCGTTTCTATACAGGTCATCAGACGACTTCCCCGCTACTACCGATTCCTCACGGAGCTGGAAGCACAGGGCGTCGATAAGATCTCTTCCACAAAGCTCGCCGATGTGATGAGCTCGACAGCGTCACAGATCCGACAGGATCTGAATTGCTTCGGCGGATTCGGTCAGCAGGGCTACGGCTATTCCGTTCCCATCCTGCGCGAGGAGATCGGCAAGATTCTGGGGCTGGATCACATCCACAAGACCGTGTTGATCGGCGCGGGAAACCTGGGCAGAGCGATCGCGACCCATCTGAACTTTGAAAACCTCGGCTTCAGGCTGACGGCGATCTTCGAAAAGGATGAAAAGCTGATCGGCACGATGCTGCGCGGTATCCGCGTTCTGCCTGACGAAGAGATCGAACGCTATATCACCTCCGGTCAGGTCGACACCGCCGTTCTGGCGATGCCGAAGGAAGCTGTTGAAAAGATGGCGGATCGGCTGTATTCCGTCGGCATCCGCAATTTCTGGAATTTCAGCCACTACGATATCTCCCGAAAATACGACGACGTCGTTGTAGAGAACGTTCACCTCAGCGACAGTCTGATGACCCTGTGCTACAGGATCAACGAAAAGAAAATGAATCTATAAATAACAGCCGACTCCATAGGGCGATGTCCTTAGCGAAAAAAAGTGAAAACTGAATAGGATACAAAACCGCTGCCTTGCGTTTTCAAGACAGCGGTTTTACTATGCGGCGATTTGTTGTTTTTGGGATAAGCCTGAGGTGGTCAACACCTGTTCATCCTTTGTGACGAGGATCGCTTCCATATCGGTTCCGTCTAACAATGCGAACGCATCATCTGAAGAATAACCGATCATGGCATCGCACAGCTCGCTGAGTTGTACAGCGTTACTCCCAATAAGGGTCACGCTCGCGAGATTGCTTCTTTGGGTAAAGGCTGTCTCTTGCAGCTCTCTTGAGATCAGCGTCACCATGGACTTTTCACCGAGGTCAAGATAAGCGAAGTATCGGGGGTCTTTGGAGAAGGGGTTTCTGATCCCGTGTCTGCGCGTTTTACCCATATTGATGACGGTATCACCCAGCTTGATAACGGCCTCGGTCACGCCTTCCCGAACAAAAATCTTCTTGATCTGTTGAGCTGCGTAGCCGATGACAACAGCATCAGCAAAGCGGTTCTTTCTGTCGATCTCCTGCGCGTATGTCTTGGCTTTGCTCAAAGCATAAACGCGGTTGCCATCATACACGGTCAGTGTGCATAAAACGCCGAAGGCGAAAAAGATGTTCTGTGATTGATAGGCTTTTGTCATGGTGTTCAGCTCCTTTACTTTTTCTATGTTGTTATGATAAACCGTCAATATGACGCCGCCATGACGATTCCGTGAAAACTTTGTGAAATATTTTGCCCGGTTTGCCGGATCATCTCAGAAGCGGGTCGCCCTGATCGCTTCTGTTAGGCATAGGCTCGCCGGATTGATTCTGATCCGATGAATTGTCTTGCTGTGGCGAATTATTTTCGGCTTGGGGCTGATCGTTGTTTTGACCCTGCGGTGTTTCATTTTGCTGAGCGTTGCCGTTCTGTTGTTCCTGCTGACGATCGTTTTGATCGCTGTTCGGCGTTTGTTCTTTCGCTTGCTGATTCTCCGCGGTCTCAGTGGGTCTTTCAGAGTTTCCGTTGAACCTATTGTTCAGATCATCCTTCATCCTGTCGGTGCGATCGTTGTCGGGCGTGTTGACGTTGATTGCGACCGATCCATTTTCCGCGTCGGGATAGCCGTCCTTTTCCATCTCGTTGTCATTGAGCGCCTTGACGCCGATGACGTAATCGAAGCAATTGATGGTGTACTCGATGGACGGGTCGCTCTCCAGACTGACCGTACCGTAGGGAATTGCGTAGGCTGTCGCCATACTGCCTATGGCGAGTACGATGACCGCTGCGGCGACCGCAACGACGCGACGGATGACACGCGGCGCGAAACGCGGCTGTCTGACCTCTTTGATATCGTACAGCTCGATCTCTTGACCGATCTCATAGTGATTGTTGACGATCCGCTTAATTTCGCCGTTTTCGGCAAGAGCGGCGGCATATCTGCCCTTTAGATCTACGATGACGACCTTCATTTTGCGTCCTCCTCTCTGACAAATTTCAGATACTCTGCGATGTGGGGATAATCACCGCGCAGGATCAGCACCGCCATAATCAGGTACTTTCTGTAGCGGTCGATGGTCTTTTTGGAAACGCCTGAGCCTGTGGCGAGCGCCTTGACGGGGAGCTTCTTCTTGCGTACAAGCTCTTCGATCAGCTCGGGCGGGTACTGGTCGAGCATATAGCGCGCGGCTTTGGCACATTCTCTGCGTGTCTTGTCCTGCTGAGGAGAGCATTCCGTCAGGTCGAAGAAGCGGAAGCCGTAGGTCATCAACATCTCATTTGCCGCTGTGATCTCGTCCTTCATGCTGCGGTCGGACTTCTCCTTGCTGGATCTCACCACCGCGAAGTATACGCCGTCGGGGTCTTCCTCCGGCTCGCCGTTACCTTCCATAATATGCGGCGCGGTCGGAACCTCGCGCAGAGCGTTCTTCTGCGAGCGATAGTAATCGATCAGCTCCCGCTTCATCAGCATTTGCGCAAAGGGGAGGAAATCTCCCTTCTCGGCGGAATAGACGTCGATCGCCTTGGAAAAGGCGCACAGCGCGATCGACCACTCGTCGTCGCTCTTGGTGATATAGCGGTGAGTCGCACTGCAGGCTGAGCGCAGAATGATCTGCTCCTGCTCCGTGATCAGCTCCTCGCGTATTCGGTTGTCAGTCGCGGCGCGTACGGCTCGCTCATTCAGTGTAGTAGTCATAGGCTCTCCTGTGAGTATCTGCTCTGTTAATCTATACGGAAAAAGGACTCTGCAAACCGGGGTCGGCAGAATTTTTGTTTTACAAGCTGATTCTAACCTTACCGAGTGAAGCGAGAATGATCGTTATGTGAAAAGCAAATGAAAACAGGGAGCGGAGGACATAAGCCCTGCCGCTCCCTGCTATTATGATGTCATTGCGAGGTATCGGCGATTAAGCCGAAGCCGTGGCAATCTCAACCAAATCTTATCTGCGGTTATTATTCATGTTCAGCTGTGTGCCGTTCATGTATTGATTACCGTTCTGGTTGAAGCTCTGCTGCCCGTTTATTTGACCGGGCATCTGTCCGTTCATGCCGCCCATCTGTCCGGGCATCATGTCCGCGCCGGATACGCCGCTTCTGTTATTCAGGTTGAACTGATTGGAGATGTAGTACTGACCGTCGTAGTCGATTCCTGCTTCACCGCCGCCGGACGCACTGTTGATGGTGGCGCTGCCGCCGATGAGATTGACGTTGCCGTTAGAGTCGATACCGTCGCCGTTAGAGTTGATGACGACCTTGCCGCCGAGCATATTGAAGGAATAGTCCAGCTCGCCTTCGTAAACGCCGTCGCCGTTCGCAGCATTGATCGCGTCATCGGAGGAAACGATGGAGATATCTCCGCCGAGTACGTTCACGACAGTACCTTCTAAGCCCTCGTTGGATTTAGTGACCTTGACGGTGGGACCGGTGCCGTCCTCACTGCCGATGGTCAGGATATGATCGGCGTGGATCGCGTCGTCGCCCGCGCTGATGTTAAAGGTGCCGCTAAGTAAGGTCACGTCGTAGTTGCCGTTGATACCGTCGTTGGTTGCGGTGATGTTGACGGTCACACCGTCAAAGATCAGAGAGGAATCGTCGCCTGCTTTGATACCGTTCTTCGCGTTGCCGTTGATGGTGAGGGTACCGTCGCCGGTGACATAGACCTGAGAATTTGCCTTTGCCCTCAGCGCCGCGCCGTCATACGCGTCGGCTACGTCAGCGTCAGTCGAATACTCGTCGTTGGGGTTCTCGTTATCGGTCAGGACAACGTTGCCGCTGATGATGACCTTGACTTCGGCTTCCTTGTTGATGGATACTGTCGCGCCGGTGTTGCTGGTGAGATCGAGATCGTCCAGTACGAGGACGACGCCTGTGGTGCCCTTCTTGACAGTGATATTGCCGTCGGAGCTGGCGCCGGTGATCACATAGGTGCCGGAAGAAGTGATCTTGATATCGCTGTTATCGTCGGATACGGTGATGTAGGTCGCGTTATCGTAATCAGCTTCAAGATCAGCCGCGCTGTTGGTCATGGTGCCGTTGACGACCTCTGACGCAGAGCCGGAAGAGCTTGCGTTCTGCTGATTGTTCGGGATGCTACCGTTCATCTGGGGCTGCTGACCGTTCGGCATATTGCCGTTCATCTGGGGCTGCTGACCGTTCGGCATACTGCCGTTCATCTGGGGCTGCTGACCGTTCGGCATGTTGCCGTTCATCTGGGGCTGCTGACCGTT
>CACWTM010000002.1 GCA_902763855.1 uncultured Ruminococcus sp.
CACTTCAGGAAAAACGTGAAGCGAAGAAAGCCGCAAAACAGGCTGCTAAAGAAGAAAAAGAAGCACAGAAAAATAATGAATAATGATAATCACCCCTGCATAGGAATGTACAGGGGTGATTTTTTATGTCCGGTATGATGAATGATAACAAGCGATCGGTCAAAGCTGTCCTCATCGGCACGGCGATATCTTTGTTGCTGACAGTCATGCTTACCTGCGTCTTCGCGTTTATCATCAAGCTGATGCCCGTCGTTCCGTACGGAATCATCGACTATGTGCTGATCGGGCTGAGCGGATTGAGTATTCTGATCGGGTCATATACCGCGTCGGTGATGACAAAGAGCAAAGGCATGATGATCGGATCGCTGTGCGCGCTGATCGTATTTTTAGTTTTGACAATCAGCGGTATGAGTATTCCCGATAATGATATCGGAATTTTGACGGTTATCCGCGTTGTTGCATATCTTGTATGCGGCGTCATCGGCGGTATTGCCGGTGTGAACCGTAAAGAAAAAGTGCGTATAAAATAAGAGGGCTTTTTCAGCCCTCGTTGATTATTTTATAAAACGCATTTGGTATTTCGGTAGTTAAAACGATTTTTTTGTGGGTGACAGGATGCACCAAACAGACTGTTTGACAATGCAGCGCCTGTCTGCCAATCAACCTGAGACTTCCTCCGTAGAGATCGTCCCCTGCTAACGGATGACCGATACTGCTCATATGACAGCGAATCTGATGGGTTCTGCCGGTCTCCAACCATAGTTTACACATGGTATGACCGTTCCCATAGGAGATGGGATGATAATGGGTGACAGCCTCTGCCCCGCTTTCGCTGATACTGCGTTTGATTTTGCTTTCAGGCAACAAAGCGATCGGCGTATCTACGACGCCGTCTTTTTCGATAATTCCTTCACAAATTGCGATATAAGTTTTACTGACAGTGGGCTTGACAAGAGAATACGCGACGCGGTCTTTTGCCAAAACGACACAGCCGGAGGTATCTTTGTCCAAACGATTCAGTGCACGGAAAAGGTAATCCTCTCCCCTGCTCTTCCGGTAAAAAGATACGATGTTTGCGAGCGTGTCCAGCTGGTGTACCTTAGTAGGATGTACCGGCATGTCGGCAGGCTTGTTGACAATCAACAGATAATCGTCTTCATATAGAATATCGAATACACCTTCAACAGGGGTGATTTCATTATGTTCCGCAGGCAAAGTGATGACAACCGTATCGTTTGCGTGGATGATATCATGCGCGCGGATCAGCTGATTGTCAACCTTTATTGTGCCGCCGTTATATTTGATGACCGTCATGGAACGCGCAGAGATGCCGCAAGATTGCCGCAAAAAGGTTTTCAGCGTCTTGCCGTCATGCTGCTCGTCAACAATGAACTCATATCTTCCCAAAGCCATAATGCAGCACCAAAATCAGAATCGCAAGCTCAACAAAAAAGATCACGGGTATTCCGACCATAAACTTCGGTTTTTGTGTTTTATGGCGGATCAGAAGCATAGTGATATACATGCCGGGAGAGCCGCCTAACGCCGAAATCAACATCAGGGTGCGTTCTTTTACGCGCCAGCGGTGTTTTTTTGCGGCGCTTTTGTCATGCACGGTGACGATAACCGCGATGATATTGATGATAATGAGATAAATTAACAGTATTTTCAAAACAACCTCGGAGTGATAAAATGTTTAAAAGAATGTTACCGTTGATACTTTCCGTATTTTTTCTATCGGCGGCAATTGTCTATGTTGCGGACACGGACAAGAGTAGCGAAGAATCCGATCAGTCAGAAACGCAAACGTTTGAGATTTTGAAGCCGACAGAAGAAATGCGCGGCGTATGGGTGACCTATATGACACTCGACATAGAGAACGAAAGCGATAAAGAAGCCGCCTTTGAAGAAAAGATTCACACAATTATCAGCGATATGAAAAGCGCTGATCTCAATACGATGATCGTACAGGTTAGACCTTTTTGTGACGCAATCTATCCCTCGCGGTATTTCCCTTGGTCACATATTTTGACCGGAACACAGGGGCAAAACCCGGAATTTGACCCTTTACAAACCATTATCAATTCGGCGCACGAAAACAGCATCAAGGTACATGCGTGGATCAATCCCTATCGAATCAGCACAAAAAACACGCCGTCACAGCTTTCTTCCGATCATCCTTACAAGAAAGATGATAATATCGGTGTTGAAGTCAACGGAAGTATCTACCTAAATCCGGCGTCCGAGAAAGCCATCAAGCTGATTGCGGACGGTGCGAAAGAGCTTGCGGAAAAGTATGATATTGACGGAATCCAATTTGACGATTACTTCTACCCGCCGGACTGCGGCGAATTTGACGCTGCGGATTATGAGGCGTATTGCTCGAAAACCGATCAACCATTGACGCTTGAAAATTTTCGCAAAGAGAATGTCAGTCGAATGGTTGAGCAGGTCTATCATTCTATCCATGAAACAGGTAAAAATATCGTATTCGGCATCTCTCCGCAGGGTAATCTGAATAACAACGAGGGGTTATACGCGGACGTTATCACATGGTGCAAAGAAAAAGGATATATCGACTATATCTGTCCGCAAATCTACTTTTCACTGGACAATCCGGCGTTGACCTTCGAGGATGGGTTAAGAGAATGGCTCACAATGGAAAAGCATGAGAATCTAGCATTATATATCGGTATCCCTGCCTATAAAGCAGGAACTGACGCCGACAGCGGCACATGGCTGGATAACGATGATATTCTGACGACAGAGATTGGTATCGCAAGAGAGATGAAAACGGATGGTTTCATACTGTACAGCTACGACAGTTTTCACAATGAAGATAATGAAGCAGAGGTACAGAACGTGATTCGTTACCTGACGAGTTCTCCTACGCAGTAATCATCAAACGCTTCGGTAATACGGACGTCCGCAATTATACCGCCCTCTATGCTATCGTCATCAACTTTGACCTTAGTATAATTCATGGTATAACCCTCAAAGAATCCGTCTTTGGAGCGGGTTTCAAACAGTACCGGTTCCGTCAAGCCCACCTGGCTTTGCATGAACTTTCGCTGTTCCTCAAGCGTGTGCTCGATCATGATGTCGGCACGCTTGTGTTTGATTTGCTCATCAATATGACCGTCCATACGATCAGCCGCAGTACCTTTGCGTCGGGAATACGGAAATACATGGGTTTTTGCAAAGCCGATGGTATCACAAAAATGAACAGAATCAGCAAAATCCTCTTCACTCTCACCTACAAAACCAACCATCACATCGGTTGTAACAGAGGGATTTACAAACAGCCGTCGGATATCCGCAACGATACGCGCGTATTCGGCGGTATCATAATGCCTGCGCATGCGCTTCAAGGTATTGTCGCAGCCAGCCTGTAAAGATAAATGAAAATGCGGGCAGAACTTTTCTTCATTCGCTAAAGCAGAGAGGATGTCTTCAGTCATTCGCTCAGGCTCAATAGAACCGAGTCTGACGCGCTCGATCCCGCCTATGCCGCATACCGTATGAACCGCGTCGTAGATGTTGAGATTCGTCTCCTGACCGAATGCGGAGAGATTGATCCCAACCAGTACGACCTCTTTAAAGCCGTTTTCAGCCAATTCTTTTGCTTCCTGTCTGATGACATCAAGCGGCTTTGAGCGCACTCTGCCACGGGCATACGGAATAATGCAGTAAGTGCAAAAGCGGTTGCAGCCATCCTGAATCTTGATACAGGCGCGCGTACGCTCGTTAAAAGCAGATATTTGCATCGGCTCAAAGGCTTCATTCTTTTCATGAGGTGTAATACGGATGATAGGCTGTCGTGTCAGCAGATACTCGTCCAATATCGGTACAATATCGCGGCGCGAGGTATTGCCCATCACGATATCACAGCCTTCGAACAGTTCGGTGTTCTCAGCAAATGCCTGCGGCATGCAGCCGCAAAGAATAATAATGCAGTCGGGATTCTCACGGCGGACACGATGGATATACTTGCGGTTTTTTGCGTCGCCTGTCGCTGTGACTGTACAGGAATTTATGACGCAGATGTCGCATAGTTGAAAGCTATCAGCCTTTTGATAGCCTGCGGAAAGCAGTAATTCAGCCATCAGTTCCGATTCATACTGATTCACTTTACAGCCCAGTGTAATAATATAGAAATTCAAATAAAATCACCACGAAAATCGAATAAATATTCAGCGTTTTTGCTGTTGATAAAGATGTAGATAAGTGCTAAGATAATAGCGTTTGGAGGGTTCGATATGTATAGCACAGAGATCAACATCAACGGCATTAACGGCGCGAGAGAATTTGTCGCCTTAACAGCAAACTATCCGAAGATCAAGATCACGCTGAATCACAATGAGTATGAGATTGACGCACATTCGATCATCGGAATCCTGTCCCTTGATCTGAGCAAGCCGATCGCGCTGGAAGCGGACGGTCCCGATCTGGACACGTTCATCGAAGCGTTAAAGCCTTTTACAGTATAATCAGTCGACGCAAAAAAGTCAAATGAAAAGTCCGGGTTTTGCCCGGACTTTTTTTCATAGATGATAATTCAAAAAATCAGGGGACAGACTAAAGTCTGTCCCCTATTGGTTGTGTTGTTATAAGATTTTATCAGTTGCTATTTGCGTAAAAATACTGTCCGATCTTATAAGGATTCTCCATATTAGCGAGATAACGCTGGATACGGGTAACGTCGATAGACTCGAGAGTGCCGTTTTCATCAACGTCTGCAGCAAGCTTACCGTCAGCGGACAGCGCCTTGATGGTAGCGATATCGCGCTGCGCCATGGTAACATCAAGAACGTTAACATAGGTATCGAGGTCAGCGTCGCCGCGGAGGAGCTTCTTACCGGGTTCTGTCGGAGGCTCGGTCGGCTCATCCTGTTCGGTCAGAGAAGTATCGGCGTTAGACAGAGTAGCGACAGGATAATCACCGTAATCCTCAAAACGGAGGTCGGTACCGATCATAGCGCCTTCGAGCAGATAGCCGCCGCGCTCACGGTTAGCCGCAGAGTTTGCGGTACCGTAATTGATAACGGTCTCAGGCAGAGTTCTGCCGCAGCACTGGTTACACTCAGCAACGGTGTGACCAAGGTGGAGAGTGGTGGGACCTTCGCTGAACTTGACATAATTTGCGTTAGCGGGAACCTCAGCCTTATAGAGATTGCCGGATACCAGAGTCATCTTGCACTCTTTGAAGCCATAACCGCTGATGCAGGTGCCTGCAGCTTCACCGGTCTTAGCAACAAGATAAGGAGTATCCCAAGCGGTTGCGGAATTGTCGAAGTAAACAACCTTTGCTTCGTTTGGATTCTTCTTCTTGATGTTGTAAGAACGGGAAACTTCCTTCTTGCCGTTGGTCGCAGTGACAGTGATGTCAACGCTCTTGCCGTAAGGAATAGAGCTGTTGAGAGTGAAGGTGGTGGACTCGGTAACAGTCTTTGCATCAAGGTTGGAAACCTTGATGGTAGCAGAAGTAGCGTTCTTAAGGTCAACCTTTACAGTGGCGGTAGCGCCGGTGTAACGGTTAAGAACCTCAGGAGTCAGCTGAACGTTGTTCAGAGAAAGCTCGATCTCGGGAGAGGAGTTGTCAGCGGTGGTGTTGTAAACAACAGCTACGCCGGAAGCGCCTACGGTACCGGAGATCTTGCCGCCGGATACGGTAAAGGAATTACCGGTTACCTGATCCTTATAAGTGCCGTTAGCCATGGAGCAGGTCTGGCTGACGGTAGTGGAAGAACCGTTCAGGTTAACGATGACCATACCGGTGGTGCCGCGCTGTACAAAGAAGTTAGCGCCATTGTTATAATCGGTCTCAGACTGACCGGCAAAAGCGTTCTTGAAGTGGTTGACCGCGACAACAGTCGGGTTTTTCCACGTATCAGCCGCACCGGGAGCGCCCATCAGCTCGTCGTACTTGATGAAGCCGGCAGAATCGAGAGCCTCGTGCTTCGGACGGACAAGGAACAGACCGGGAGCCTCTGCACGGGAACCGACGATTGCCCAGCCGAGGATCTGCTGAGTCTTGGTCAGACCGGTAGAAGTGTTATCGCAGAAAGTATCGTGAGACTCAACCCACAGGACGTTCTGGTTCTTGGAAGAGCCGCTGTAACCGTAGTTCGCAAGGCTGGAAGCGTTCTTAGAGTTCAGCGCACCGCGAACGGTGTTACCGTAAGCGTAATCGGTTACGTTGATGTACTTGGTGTAGGAACCGATCTGGAACTGACCGCCGGTAGCGAGAACCTCGCCATAAATATAAGCGTTGGAGTTCTTGGCTTTGATCGCGTCGGTAATGGTGGGCCAGTAATCAGATGCGAGAGAACCGTCATCGGGAGTCTCAATGTGCTTCGCAGCATCGAAACGGAAGCCGTCAACGCCGTTGTCAGCCAGCGGGTTGAGCAGGTTGTTAATGACATAGTTCTGATAAGTCTTGGAACCGGTGTTCATGTCGGGGAGCTCACCGCCGAGGTCGTAGGTAACCTGAGCAGCACGATTGTTGTCGCTGGTGGAATAGTTGTGATTTAACAGATCGCGACGAGCATTGTCCTTAAGAGTCTGGGCAACATTAGCGGTATCTCTTCTGGAAACACAGTTCTGAACGTGGTTGGTAACAACGTCAGCGATGACCTTGATGCCGTACTTGTGCAGCTCGGTGGTAGCAGCCTTCAGCTCGGCAGCAGTACCGAGAGCGTTACCGATGGTCATATCGGTAGGCTGATAGAAGGACCACCAGTCAGTCGCGTAGGAACCGGCGTTACCGGCAGCCTTGGACGCCTGGATCGGAGATATCTGTACGGAAGTGTAACCGGCCTGAGCGATTTCGGGAGCATACTTCACGAGATCGCGCATGCGCCAGTTGAACGCGTGCAGGATATTACCGCTTTGGATGTTGGGGGCAAGATTATAGTCGATCGAAGTGTCTGCGATGTCGGTGTCCGCAGCCGAGAAGGTGGCGGGGACGACGGCAACAGTCAGCATCATGATGACGACCAAAATCATGCTCACTACTTTTTTCATTTGCATCTTAAAAACCTCCTAAACAAATTTATCATTTGCTCTTTTTATTATGAAACAGCTTCGCTGCCTTCTCCATGATAGAATTGTCTTTTTTATCTTTCTTTTCTTTCGGTACAACGTCATTAACCGCCGGAGCGATCTCTTCTGCCGCAATTTCCTTTTTCTTGAGTCTCCGTTGGACGGCTTCATCGACCAGCGTATAAATCGCCGCGAAGATCGGTACACCTACCAACATACCCGGTACGCCGAATAATCCTCCGCCGACAATGACCGAAACCATAATCCAAAATCCGGAGATTCCGACTGTCTCGCCGAGAATCTTAGGCCCGAGGATGTTTCCGTCAAACTGCTGTAAGACGATGATGAAAATGAGAAAACCGAGGGCTTCCATCGGGTTGATAATCAACAAAAGGAAAGTGGTCGGGATCGCGCCGATGATCGGCCCGAAAAACGGGATCAGATTGGACACACCGATAATAACGCTGATTAAAAGCGGATAGTGGAAACGGAAGATAGATAGTCCGATAAAGCACATCAAGCCGATGATCGAAGAATCAATAATTTTTCCGACGATAAATTTACCGCATTTGTTATTGAATACATCACCGATCTTGAACAGTCGTTTATAGAATTTTTCCGGTGTAAAGGCAACAACCAACAGTTTAAACTGTCGGATCAGCTTATCTTTACCCGCCAGCAGATAGATGGAGATGATGATACCGATACCCCAGTTGTAGAGACCCGTACCGATGCCGAGAACGGTAGAAAACGCCGAGGGAATGTAGTTTGTCACGATATTCTTCACAAACTCGGTGGTGTCGTTACCGGTAATCAAGGAGATGATATTGCTGTAGCTCGCAAATTCATAGAGATTGTATCCGGTCAGATTCAAAATAAACGACGCGACCGAATCCGACATGGACTTGATTCCTCTCTCATATACGGGAATATTGTCAACCAGCGTCGTTACACTGGAGGACAGTTCCGGGATCAGCGTTCCAACCAAGAAAGCTATGATACCAAATATTATAATATATGAAAGCAATAAGGACAAGGGTTTTTTTAATTTTTTTAGCCACGCGTGCTTCGTCCCCATCTTTTTGAACACATGGTTGTAAAAAGCTTTGTATGGGAAATTCAGCAGATAAGCGATTACTAAACCGTACAAAATCGGAGCGATGACGGTAAAAATTGCCTTCAATACCTTAAAAACATCTGAGAGATGAATGAAAAAGAATATCAAAATTGTGGTATATAATATCACTAACATTATATTCCTAATTCTATGATTTTTCAATATATCACCTCAAAATAACATAAAACTTTTTTACAATATGGTAATCTATCCGAATTATTAAGCAATTAAAACAAACTCATTTGCGCGGTTTCGGGCAAATCTCCGAACGCACCGCATTCTTTGAGAGTTTCAATGACAGCCTTCGTGACCTTGGCTCTGGAAACAACATCGTCGATACAGAGATACTCGCCTTTTTTAGCAGCTTCCGCAAGAGCCTCCGCCGCGCTCTCCCCTACGCCGGTCAACGAACAGAACGGCAGACGAATCTTTCCGTCCTCAATCACAAACTTCTTTGCTTCCGATTTGTAAATATCAACAGGCAGAACCTCAATGCCGCGCGCAAGCATCTCGTTCATGATCTGGAGCATGGGAACTTCGGCTTTGTCTTTTGCAGAGGCTTCAAAGCCTTTGTCGCCTATGCTCTTAATCTTGTTTCGAACGGCGTCTCTGCCTTTGAGAAGAGTAGCGCCGTCAAAATTGTCGTTGCGTACCGTGAAGTACGCCGCGTAGAAAGCAAGCGGTTTATGTACCTTGTACCATCCCAGACGCAGCGCAGAGATCATATACGCCGCAGCGTGCGCTTTCGGGAACATGTACTTGATCTTCATGCAAGAGTCGATATACCACTGGGGCACATTATGCTCTTTCATGGCGTTCAAATGTTCTTCTGTCAACAGCTTTGTTGCCTTACCCTTTCGTACGATCTCCATGATCTTAAATGCCATCGAAGGATCCAACCCCTTGTGCATGAGGTAGGTCATGATCGAGTCACGCGTACCGATAACCTCTGAGATCGTACATGTGCCGTCCTTAATCAAATCGGCCGCGTTGCCGATCCATACGTCGGTACCGTGTGACAAACCGGAGATCTGTAACAGGTCGGTAAACGTTTTCGGCTTGGACTCAACAAGCATTTGCCTTACAAAGCTCGTGCCGAGCTCCGGCAACGCAAAGGTACCGGTCTGGGAGTCGATATCCTCAGCTGTAACGCCGAGCGCTTCGGGCGAGGTAAACAGTGACATGACGTCGGGGTCACTCATCGAAACGTTCATAACGGGTATACCGGTGTTTTCTTCCAGATAATGGTAAATCGTCGGAACATCGTGTCCAAGCTCGTCAAGCTTGGTGATTGTGTCGTGGATAGAGTGGAAATCGAAGTGGGTTGTAATGTTATCGGAATCGCTCTTGTCGGCGGGGTGCTGTACGGGACAGAAATCATAGACCTCCATGCCTCTCGGTACAACTACCATGCCGCCGGGATGTTGACCGGTAGTGCGCTTGACGCCGGTACATCCCGCCGCGAGACGATTCATCTCTGCTTTGCGGAAGGTGCGGTTATGCTCTTCACAGTACTTTTTGACGTAACCATAGGCGGTTTTATCGGCAACGGTTGAGATTGTACCGGCTTTAAAGACGTTTTCACGACCGAATAGCTCTTCCGTATAGCGGTGGGACGCGCTCTGCTGTTCACCACTGAAGTTCAGGTCGATATCAGGAACCTTGTCGCCTTTGAACCCAAGGAAGGTCTCGAACGGAATTTCGTGACCGTCGCGCTCCATAGGAGTGCCGCAATCGGGACAGTCCTTCGGCGGCATGTCAAAGCCCGAGCCGTACTCGCCGTGTTCAAAGAATATGCTCTTTTTGCACTTGGGGCAAAGATAGTGCGGACATAAGGGGTTTACTTCGGAGATACCCGACATAGTCGCAACAAAGGATGATCCGACAGATCCTCGCGAACCGACAAGATAACCATGCGCTTCGCTGTCCGCAACAAGTTTTTGAGCAGTCATGTACAGTACGGAAAAGCCGTATTTCGTGATAGAGTTCAGCTCTTTATCCAGTCTTGCCTTAACAATCTCGGGCAGCGGATCTCCGTACTTATCCTTGGCGCGCTGCCATGTGATCGAAGTTAACTGTTCCTCAGCGCCTTCGATAAAGGGCGGGAAGTTGCCCTCGGGAATCGGACGAACATAGTCGCACATGTCGGCGATCAAGTTGGTGTTGTCGATAACAACCTCCTCTGCCCTGTCGCCAAGATACGCAAATTCCTCGAGCATTTCAGCGGTTGTGCGGAAGTAAAGCGGAGCCTGTTCATCCGCATCGTCAAAGCCCTGAGCGGCAAGTAAGATCATACGGTAGTCCGCGTCATGCGGATCCATGAAATGAACATCGCAAGTCGCAACGGTAGGTTTGCCTAACGTGTCGCCGAGAGCTAAGATATAGCGGTTGATACTTTGCAAATGCTCTTCATCACGGAACGCGCCTTCACGCAGCAGAAAACGATTGTTGCCTGAGGGCTGAATCTCCAGATAATCGTAGAAGGAAGCGATCCGCTCAATTTCTTCACGGCTTGCGTTATGCAGAATTGCTCTGTATAATTCGCCTGCCTCACACGCCGAACCGATGATGAGCCCCTCGCGGTGCTTGATGAGCTCCGATTTCGGGATTCTCGGACGGCGATGAAAATAGTTCAAATGGGAATAGGAAATCAGTTTATAGAGGTTTTTTAAACCTGTTTTATTCTTCACCAGAATTATCTGGTGATAAGTCGGGAGCTTTTTGTAGTCGCCGCCGACTATCTTCTCCCTCATGTCATTCAAATCATGAACATCATGCTGCTTTTCAAGCAGACGCACCATATTGAGGAAGATATTGGTCAGCATTTCCGCATCATCAACCGCACGATGATGGTTAAACTTACCGAGGCGAAAATGCTTTGCGAGAGTATCCAGCTTAACGTTATTGATATCAGGCAGGATATTGCGCGCAATCGCGACCGTATCAACGGATGTATAGTTATATTCAATGCCGAAATCCTGACAGGCTTTGCGGATAAAGCCGGTGTCAAAAGGCGCGTTGTGCGCAACCAGCACCGCCCCGTCGCAAAACTCCAGAAAACTTCGAACAGCCTGCTCCTGTGAGGGAGCGCCTTTTACCATGCTGTCGGTGATTCCGGTCAATTGCACGACCTTAGCAGGGATTGTGCGTTCGGGATCAGCAAAAGTAGAAAAAGTATCTACAATGCTTCCGTCTTTGATTTTGACAGCGCCGATCTCGGTGATTTTATCGTTGGTAGCGTAAAGACCGGTTGTTTCCAGGTCAAAGCAGACGAATGTGCCGTTGAGCGGTATATTGTCACTGCCGTCGACCGGCGTACAGAGATCGTCGATAAAGTACGCCTCCGTACCGTATATCACCTTAATCTCTTTACCGTCTCGCTCCAAAGCTTCCGCCGCGTTCATCGCATCCGGAAAAGCCTGAGCAACGCCGTGGTCGGTGATTGCGACCGCTTTATGTCCAAAATCAGCCGCACGGCGAACCAGCTTGCTCGCCTCGGTAACGGCGTCCATCTGGCTCATGTTGGTATGCAAATGCAGTTCCACACGCTTTTTCGGGGCGTTATCAACTACATTCACCTTTTTGACTGTTGAGATAGAACGCGCGTTGATAACGGTGTCTCCCGCGAACTTATCAAATTCCGCGTCGCCGGATACGATGATGGTAGAGCCTTTCTTGATGCTTTCCAGCACTTTGCAGTTTTCGATAGAGTCAAAGACCTTCACAGTGACAGAACCGGTGTAATCGGTGATATCGTAATTGATGATATTCTTGTCGCCGGAACGGGTCGTTTTAACCTCCATCGAGAAAACGTCGCCCCATACCGACGCTCTGCCGGTATCATACGCGATTTTTTCGATCGGCATAAGTTTATTCTTTTTAGAGACTCTGCCGTATACCGGCATGACAGTTGCGAGTCTGATTTGCGGATAGAGATATTCTCCCTTACGCACCTCAACCTGCGTGATATCTCTGTGTGTCTCGGAGCCGGTTTGAGTGCGTTCCTCTCCCTCATAGAGCTGCGTCAGCTCATCGAGCTTTTTACGGTCAATCTTTTTCTGTGCGTTATCAATGCTTTCCGTAAATTGTTTGTCGTCAATATTCAACTCCATTACTCCGGAGTAAGTGATTTCAAAGCTTAATCCAAATTCGCGATAGATAATATCACTGAGCAGGATATCAAATTCTTTCGCCTGTAACAGCGCCAAGCCTCCGTGAGCCAGCACGACATTCAGCCGATCCTGACCTTCACGCTCCAAAACCGCGTCGTTCAGTGTGCCGTTCAAGCTGGGCGTCTGTGCTTTCAAAGCAGCCACCAGTTCGTCAAAATAGCCCACATCAAAGGCAGACGAAGGAAAATGCGGATGGATTACCACCTTATCCACACCGATATTCGCCTTTGCTATTTGAGCTTGCGCGTCAAGCAGTGCGGCTCTGGTTAATAAATATTCAGAATTAATGTCAATATTCAGTATTCGTCTTTCTTTATTAATACGGACTTGTTTCACCGAGGCGTCAGCGACAGTACCTTCCAGCACGACGTGATACGGTGAAAACACCTCACCTAACCTTATCATTCATACACCTTTCCAAAAAATATCATCGGGATTAACCCGGGGTTTTTACAACAAATCAATCTCCTGAATCAGTCTGTCGATCAAGTCTTTTTCAGGAACTTTGGCAATAATTTCGCCTTTCTTAAAAATCAGGCCCTCGCCGTCGCCGCCTGCGATACCGATGTCAGCTTCTTTCGCCTCACCGGGACCGTTAACAATACATCCCATCACCGCAACGGTGATCTCTTTTTTGCAGTTGCGAAGTCTTTGCTCTGCTTCGTTGGCGAGCGCAATCAGATCAATTTTCGTTCTGCCGCAAGTCGGACAGGATACAAAGGTAACGCCCTTGTCGCCCATACCGAGAGATTTCAGAATATCCTTCGCAGCATAGACCTCTTCAACAGGATTATCCGTCAAAGAAACGCGAATGGTATCGCCGATACCGTCAACCAGAAGAGAACCGATGCCGACAGCGGATTTGATGATGCCCATCCGCCGCGTTCCCGCTTCGGTTACACCGAGGTGAAGAGGATAATCACAGCGTTCATCCGCAAGGCGATACGCCTGCACCATGGTGCGCACATCAGAAGACTTCATCGACAGGACAATGTCAGTGAAGTCGAATTTTTCCAAGAGCGACGCATGATACAGTGCGCTGTCACACAGCGCTTCCGCAATCGGATGACCGTATTTCGCAAGGATGTGCTTCTCCAAAGAACCGGAGTTGACGCCGATTCTGATCGGAATATTCTTCGCTTTACAGGCGTCGGCTACCGCCTTAACTCTGCTGTCGTCGCCAATGTTGCCGGGATTGATGCGGATCTTATCTACGCCTGCGGCAATCGACTCTAAAGCAAGTTTATAATTGAAATGAATATCAGCGACAATCGGAACGCCGACAGCATCTTTCAGGGCAGCGATCAGCTTTACAGCCTCCATATTAGGTACCGCCGCGCGAATGATTTCACATCCCGCCGCCTCAAGCTCTTTTGCCTGTGCGACAGACCCTTTGATGTCTTCGGCGGGTTTATTCAGCATTGACTGAACGCTTACTTTCGCACCGCCGCCTATTTTTGTATTTAATGCGGTTACATATTTTTTGCTTGCCATGTTATCCTCCGCTGAATATCTTCCAAACATCCTTTACGGCAATCACCGCAGACAACCCCAAAAGCAGAACCAATCCGACGGTGTTGATGACAGCCTCTACCTTTCTAGGCACAGGCTTGCGGAAAATCCACTCGATCAACAGCATCAGGAAACGTCCGCCGTCGAGCGCCGGGAACGGAAGCATATTGACAACACCCAGATTGATGGTAATGACCATCATGACATAAACGATGGAACCGACGGCACTCAAAAAGCCGGAAGTTCTCAGGCTTTCACCGGCTACCTCAGTGATTGCCGAAGCGATACCGACAGGGCCTGACATATCGTTAAGACTGAACTGTCCTTTAATTAATCCGATTAAACTGCCCCATACCATGCGGACAACCGAAACGGTAGACGCAAAGGTCTGTTGTATTACCGAACCGAAGTTCTTTTCGATCGGTTCAATATAGAAGTCGATCTTCAACTGTGGCGTATCGTCATCGGCGCTCTTTTTCACCGTCAACAGATCGACGCCTTTCAATTCTGTTTTTTCACCGTTACGGATGACTGTCATATCGGTACGAAAACGTTGACGCGTTTCACGCTCTTCGATTGTCGGGATTTCATCCGCATGATCCTTACCGACGATATCAGCCAAGGAATTATAATACTCTGTAAAAATCTGATAAGCGGATTCTTTGGAATCCGTTTTCGCAATCTTTGCCTGAGCTTCCTGCAGCGCTTTTACCAAAGATGCGCTTTGTTCCTCGGTTGTCTTTTCATCTATCAGCTCAGTCGTGCGCGCATACAAATCATACGCACAGTCCTCTTTGTAGACGGAAAGCTCACTGCCGTCTACTTTGGAAACGGGCAGTGTGTACAGCGCAAACGAAAAGTCTGTCGACGTGATAACGTCATAGTCGTTGATTCTGACGATCTTATCCCCTTCCTGCAACCCCGTTACCGCCGAAAAAGAGCCCGGCGAAAACTGGGATACCGTCGTAGAAGCAAACTGATCCTGCGGCAGAAGCGTTATCATCATCAGTACGAGACCGAACAAAATATTCATCGCAGCGCCTGCAACAATGACGATCATGCGTTTCCAGATAGGCGCGTTATTGAACGCGCGGGGATTTTGGCTGTCCTCATCCTCGCCCTCCATCGCACAGTAACCGCCGATCGGGAAAAGTCGCAACGAATAGGTCGTTTCACCCTTCGTAAAGCTGAACAGCTTAGGCCCCATACCCAAAGCAAATTCATTTACCTTAATGCCGCTTTTTTTCGCGGCAATAAAATGTCCGCCCTCATGGAAAAAGATAATCAGTTCAAACAGCACTACCGCAATCAAAATCAGCGCTATTGTGGTTAATACGGTGATAAAATCATCTCCAAATATGTTTTTTCATATACCAAATGAAGCCTTGCGCCTCATTGTTTATTATTTGACGTGTGACATCACAAATTCACGCGCCATCCTGTCTGCTTCTACCACATCATTGAGACAGGTCGCGGAACCGACGTTCAGCTCATCGACTGCGGCGGATACCAATTCTCCGATTTCGAGGAACGGAAGTTTATACTGACGAAAAAGCGCGTTGGCAACCTCGTTTGCGCCGTTGGCAACCGCGGGATATAAGCCGCCCTTTTTGATCGCTCGTTTGCATGCCGACATACATTTGAAGGTCTTTTCATCAGCGCCGTAAAACGTCATTTTCGAGAGCGTTTTCCAGTCGATCTCGGGAACCAAAGACGGAACTCGATCGGGATAAGTGATCGCGTATTGAATCGGAATACGCATGTCGGGAACCCCTAATTGCGCCAAAACAGAATTGTCGGTAAACTCGACCATCGAGTGGATGACGCTTTCTCGATGAACAACGACCTCGATATCGTCAGGATCGGTATCGAACAACCATGCGGCTTCGATAATCTCCAATCCCTTGTTCATCATGGTGGCAGAATCAATGGTGATCTTGGCGCCCATGTCCCAGTTGGGATGGTTGAGAGCCTGCTCTACGGTGACGTTCCGAAGCTGATCGGCAGTCTTTCCGAAAAAAGGACCGCCGGACGCTGTCAGCAAAAGCTTCTTTATCTTTTTATCGGGCGGCGACGCTTGCAGACACTGGAAAATAGCGCTGTGCTCGCTGTCGACAGGAAGCAACCGGACGCCGTTTTCACGCGCTGCGTTCATCACCAGTTCTCCGCCTGCAACTAAGGTTTCCTTGTTGGCGAAAGCGATGTTCTTCTTTGCTTTGATCGCTTCTATGGTAGGAGCTAAGCCTACCATCCCGACAACCGAGTTGACCGTCAGTTCGGAGTCATCATGGCAGATTTCTAATAAACCTTCCATGCCGCTGAGAACCTTAGTGTCGGTATCCGCAATCTTAATTTTCAGTTCCTCTGCTCTGTCCGCGTCAAATACCACGGCTAAAGCGGGATGAAACTCTCTTATCTGCTCTTCCAGAATACCGATACTTCCGTATGCAGAAAGAGCGGTAACTTTTAAATTCAGCTTACGGGCTACCTCCAGCGTCTGTGTGCCGATGGAACCGGTAGAGCCTAAAATAGAAATAGACTGTATCATAATAAATTACTTTGATCTTCTGCTTATGCTAAGCAAAGATAGAAAAATTGTGAAAAGATATAAACAACGGGAATACAGAAGAGTACGGAGTCAAAACGATCCAGCAATCCGCCGTGACCCGGCATAATTGTGCCGAAATCTTTGATATGACAGCTTCTCTTCATGACAGAGAAGATCAGATCACCGAAAATGGAAACAACGGAATTGATAAAACCGATCAGCACAAGTACGCCGTAGTAGATTGTCACATCACCGTAGATCAGCTTGAAAATAAAGCCAATCAAAAGTGATGCCAGCGTTCCGGCAATAATACCGGCAACTGCGCCTTCGACTGTTTTATGAGGACTGATCTCGGGACAGAGCTTATGCTTACCGAAGTAACTTCCGGCAAAGTAAGCCGCAGAGTCCGCGATCCACGGGATTCCCAGACAAAACACGATCCAGAAAGCCGCGTGCTGCTGATCGCTCCATACAAGAATATTCAAAGCAGAAAGTGAAACTGTGATAATCGTGACGCCGACAAGCGCAAACATCACATCTTCCATGCGTATGGTTTTATGAAATACGACAGACAAAACGCAAATGCCGAACACAAACAGAAATAAAGGAATGTACCTTGCTTCCGTATAAGACAGCACCGGTATCAACAGCGCAAAAAACAAACAGAAGATAAACAGCTTCATGTCCTTATGCACTTTTTTCGCAGATAAAAACTCTCCGCAAAGAATGACGCTGACAACGGCAAGCGCTATGGTAACAATGATGCTGAAAAACGATCCTAATATGATTAAACCAATCGCTAACGCCGTGGCAACGCCTGCGGTAATCAGTCGCGTTTTCATCTCCATCCTCCTCAAACTATTTTTATACGCCGCCAAAACGTCTGTTTCGCTTTGCGTACTCGATCAAAGCTCTGTCAAGATCCTGCTGTGTAAAATCAGGCCAGAGCACATCCATAATCACATACTCAGCGTAGGCGCTCTGCCACAGCAAAAAGTTAGAAGTACGGTTTTCGCCACTGGGTCTGATAATCAGGTCGGGATCAGGCTGTCCCTTGGTATACAGATGATCGGATACAAGCGCTTCGCTAATCTCGCACGGATTCAAAGAACCATCTGCAATTTCTTTGCCGATATTCTGAATCGCCGTAACAAGCTCAGCTCTTCCGCCGTAATTCATAGCGATGTTCAGCACCATACCTTCGCGCTCACAGGACTCTTCCTCGTTCTCGTTCATCAAGCTCAGAAGTTCGGGAGAAAACGCGCTGCGATCACCGATAAAGCGTAAAACAATACTGTCATCCTTAAAATCGCGAATCGCTTCCTGCAGATAATCCTTGAACAAACGCATCAGCGCGTCGATTTCTTCCTTCGGTCTGCGCCAGTTTTCGGTGGAGAACGCATAGACCGTCAGGTACTTGATGCCGATATCGCTGCAGTAACGCGCAATCTTGCGAAAGGTCTGGGCGCCTGCCGTATGTCCGGCTGAACGCGGCAATCCGCGTTTTTTTGCCCAGCGGCCGTTACCGTCCATGATGATACCGATGTGCTCGGGCAGGATGATATCCGAGAGCGAAAGCTCTTGCTGCGGTTGTTTTTTCTTAAAAAAAGCCATTTATGCTACTCCAAAATCATTATCTACCGATAAAAAATCTCATTCGGCAGGATCATGCAACAAAACTCAGATCTCCATGATCTCTTTCTTTTTCTTTTCGGTCAGTTCTTCGATCTTTTTGACAAAATTGTCGGTCGACTTCTGAACCTTCTTCTCGCCTTCTTTGAGGTCGTCTTCGGTCAGCTCGCCGCTCTTCTTCATCGCCTTGAGCTTTTCAATGGTATCACGACGCACGTTGCGCACCTGAACCTTGCTGTCCTCGGCAATATGGGCGATTTCTTTAGCGATCTCTTTACGTTTATCCTCGGTGAGAGGAGGGAAAATCAAGCGGAGAACCTTACCGTCATTCTGAGGATTAATACCGACGTCAGACATCTGAATCGCTTTTTCGATTGATCTCAAAGAAGAAGCGTCATAAGGCTGGATCACAAGCGTTCTTGCTTCTGTGACAGAGATGGAAGAAAGCTGGTTGATCGGGGTAGGAACACCATAATAGTCAACGGTAACCTTGTCGAGCACCGCGGGGTTTGCTCTTCCGGCACGGATGCTCTTGAACTCGTCTGCAAGGTGGTCGATACGGCGCTGCATGCGCTCGTCATTTTTCTTTAATACTTCTTTCATGTGAATCCTCCTTAATATATATAAAGTTAATTGGTAACTAAAGTGCCTACTTTATTATCGCAGACCGCGTAAAAAATATTTTCGGGATCAAGGATGCTGAATACCAGTAAGCCGATATTGTTGTCCTTGCAGATAGCTGCTGCGGTAGAGTCGATAACCTTCAGATCTTTTTCCAGAACCTCCTGGAACGAAAGCGTTTCATATTTCACAGCGTCGGTAAAGGTGTTGGGATCCTTGTCGTATACACCGTCTACAAGAGTCGCTTTCAGAATGATCTCAGCCTCGATCTCAGCAGCTCTCAGAGCGGCGGCTGTATCGGTCGAGAAGAACGGATTGCCCGTGCCGCATCCAAAAATGACAACTCTGCCCTTTTCCAGATGACGGATTGCACGATTGCGAATGTAAGGTTCAGCAACCTCGCGCATAGAAATAGCGGTTTGCACACGAACGTCAACGCCGATTTGCTCCAAAGCATCAGCAACACCGAGAGCATTGATGGTAGTCGCCAGCATGCCCATATGATCCGCGCGGGTACGATCCATATCCCCGCTGCTGCGGCCGCGCCAGAAATTGCCGCCGCCCACAACGATTCCGACCTGTACGCCTTCCTCAACCAGCTTTTTGATCGGAGCGCAATACGACAATACGGTATCAAAATCAATACCATGTCTTGCCGCACCCGCTAATGATTCTCCGGATAATTTCAATAAAATTCTCTTATATTTTGGTGTCACGCATATCACTCCACATTAAATTTATAATTACATATATTTTACTACAATATAGTGTTTTTGTAAAGCGAATCCCCACAAAAGATGTTTGGATAAAGCAACAAAGTTTCGCACCTAAATTCTACGATAATACACAAAAGATTTTAACATATTATGAACAAAGAAAGAATCTATCAGAATCACGCTTTTATTCATTAGCTACAAAAAATAAAACGGGAGCAGTCTCCTGCTCCCGTAATAGGTGATTCGATTATTATTTTACCATGCTGGCAACTTCAGCGGCAAAATCGTCCTGACGCTTCTCGATGCCTTCACCCTTTTCAAAGCGTACAAACTTCTTGATGGTGATGGAGCCGCCGAGCTTCTTAGCGGTAGCATCGGTGTACTTGCCGACGGTCAGGGAGCTATCCTTAACGAACTCCTGATCTACCAGGCAGTTCTCCTTGAAGTACTTGCCCATCTTACCGGAAACGATCTTCTCGAGAACCTGCTGGGGCTTGTTGGCCATCTTAGGATCGTTCTTCATCTGCTCAACCATGATGCTCTTCTCGTGCTCGATGACGTCAGCGGGAACATCAGCTTCGGTGAGGTAAGGAGTGTTCAGCGCAGCGATCTGCATCGCGATATCCTTGCCGTAAGCAACGAACTCGGGGTTGGTAGCGTCGATATCGGTGTCAAAGTTAACGATAACGCCGATCTTGCCGCCTGCGTGTACATAAGCGACGCAAGCGCCGTCGATCTTCTCAAAACGGCGGATCTTCATATTCTCACCGATGGTCTGGATCTTCTCCTGCAGCATCTCGGCAACAGTCATCTCGGAACCTTCCGCCTTGGTAGCGAGGAGAGCCTCAACATCAGCGGGGCTCGCGTTCATAACAGTCTGAGCGCAGGTGTTGACAAATGACTGGAAATCAGCGTTCTTCGCAACAAAGTCAGTCTCAGCGTTGACCTCGATCACAACACCGGCGGTATTATTGTCGTTGGTGATTGCCAGAGCGATACCCTCGGCAGCAACACGGTCAGCCTTCTTAGCGGCCTTAGCAAGACCCTGCTTTCTTAATACATCGATAGCGGCTTCCATATCGCCGTTTGCTTCGGTAAGAGCTTTTTTGCAGTCCATCATACCGCATCCGGTCTTTTCGCGAAGTGCCTTTACATCCTGAGCTGTAAATGCCATATATACCATTCCTTTCAAATTATATAGTATTACGATAGGGGCGGGCGATCACCCTCCCCTACTTTGTTTGCGATTTCAGAGAATTAATCCTCTACGATGTCCTCAGCCTTAGCTTCCTCAGCGTCAGCGGCTGCAGCGCCCATCTGGCCTTCCTTACCCTCGATAATCGCGTTAGCCATCGCGCCGGAGATCAGCTTAACGGCACGGATTGCGTCATCGTTGCCGGGGATAACATAGTCGACGTCGTCGGGATCACAGTTGGTATCAACGATCGCAACGATCGGAATACCGAGTTTCTTCGCTTCAGCAACAGCGATCTTCTCTTTTCTCGGGTCAACGATAAAGAGAGCGCCGGGCATCTCGGTCATATCCTTGATACCGCCGAGGAACTTCTCAAGCTTCTCGATCTCGAGGTTGAGCTTGATAACTTCCTTCTTGGGCAGCAGATCGAAGGTACCGTCAGACTCCATGGTGCGGAGCTGCTTTAAACGAGCGATTCTTCTGCGGATAGTGGTGAAGTTGGTGAGCATACCGCCCAGCCATCTGGCGTTAACATAGTAAGCGCCGGCACGGGTAGCCTCATCCTTGACAGACTCCATAGCCTGCTTCTTGGTACCTACGAAAAGTACGCTCTTGCCTTCCATGGAGATCTCTCTTACAAAGTTGTACGCTTCCTCGAGCTTGACAACGGTCTTCTGCAGGTCGATGATGTAGATACCGTTACGCTCTGTGAAGATGTAGGGAGCCATCTTAGGGTTCCATCTTCTTGTCTGGTGGCCGAAGTGTACGCCTGCCTCCAGAAGCTGTTTCATAGAAACTACTGCCATGATATTTCCTCCTTAGGTTTATTAAGTAAACGCAGTATGTTTACTTAACCTCCGTCGGCGCCTTGTATTTTGACAGGAAAATCAACGGACTATTTGTCCGTGACACCCAACTGTCAAGCGTCCGACGTGCGTAATGCCTAAATATTTTACCACAAACAAAAAAAGAAATCAAGCGTTAATCTAAGAAAAACACTTGATTTCTTGAGAATTTTGTGAGTTATCTGTCAGATATCATTAATAGTTGAAGAATCTGACGTAATTCCACTGGCAAACAAACTCCTGAGACTCGTGCCATGCGCTGCTGCACATGTTGGTCGCATAGAAGATTCGGATGTTGTGCTGAACAGCGGAACCGCCCTTGTCAAAGATGTAGTTAACAACTTCCATAGCGGTCGAAGACGGAGCCATGGAAGTGGAACCATAGTAGCCGTTCTGCTTTAAGAGCTGAGCGATGCTGCTGTAGCTGCCGTTAACATAGGTATCTCTGATACACTGGGCAACCAGAGCCATACCGATATAGCCCTCGCCGCCTGCCTCACCCATCAGGATGCGGCCTGCCATATCTCTGTCCTCATCGTTGAGAGATACGCTGTAGCCGACATAGTTGGGATCAGGGTTGTCGATGTCTAACAGGTAGTCACCGGAACCGGATGCAGAAACAGTGTTGCTGTCGCTGTAAGAATAATCGTCGTCGTAGTAAGAGCTGCTGCTTTCGGAGTAGTCGGCAGACGAATCAGAAGAATCGGAAGATTCAGAAGAAGAACTGGAACCTGTTGTCGCAGCCGGAGCCTGTGTTTCGGCAGACTCGGTCGCGACCTCCTCGGTCGCAGCCTTAGCTTCCTGGATAGCAAGCTGAGCGCTTACTACCTCCTGCGCTTCTTTCTTGGCTTCGTCGATGGTGATCGCTCTCTGGGTGAGAACGTCATCCTCAGCCGATACTATATTATCGTTAGTTTCAATCTTGGTTTCTGTTTTAATGGCATCACTTGCAGCCCCTACACCCGGCGCGAGAATCAGAGCATACGTGGTCATAAGTAAAGCGATACAAAGACCGACTAACACTGTTCTGCGTAATATGTGCGGTGTTGTCTTACTCAAAATTCTGCCTCCTTTAAATAGTAGTCTATCGGTGATCCGATGTGAAACTCCGCAAATCTGTGAGGACTTGCTTCATTTCGTGTTATATTTAACCACAAATCCCGAAGAATTGCAAGTTTGTTACTTTTTAACAAATATTCTTTAAGAGCACTAAAACGGGCTTTTAATTCTATTTTCGAAGATTTTTTTAGAAAAACTGTACAATACACACAATATTAAGTAGTGCAATTTGCTGACATTCACAAAAATAATCGGTGACAAAATGTTACAAATCTATTCCGATTTTTTGCTTTATTTGTCATTTTTTGCACAGATTTTTCGACAAGAATCGCATCTTCACCAATTAATCTTATCTTTTCCCATGGGATGTAGCAATCGTCGGATCGCCCAAGAATACCGAAAAGCCGCGGTCTGCCATAGACGATCAACGCGATCAGCTTCGCGCATTTGGTATCTATCTCCAGATCATCCGCAAACCCGATTTTGCAGCCGTTATCGGCGTTGATGACTTCTTTCTTTCTCAGTTCCTGAAACCGACAAGGCATTTTCATACCTCCATGTTATAGCATTTATAACATGATATGAATGATACAGGATAATTATGAATATTTCTTGATAAAACTTTTGAACAAGTTATGAATTATTCACTTGACAAATCATTCTACATCATGTAGAATAGCGGTGTACTACACAGTGTAGAATAACAATCAGGAGCTGATACTATGCACGAATATACTTTAGGCGCGGTCGAATCGAAATTCGCCGACATCATCTGGCACAATGAACCTTTGTCTTCATCCGAATTAGCAAAACGCAGTGAACAGGAGCTTGGATGGAAGAAGACGACCTCTTTCACTGTGCTGAAAAGGCTATGCAACAAGGGGCTGTTTCAAAATGTGAAAGGCACGGTGACTTCGCTGATCTCACGGGACGAATTCTATTCAAAACAGAGCGAACGATTTGTAGCAGATAACTTCGAAGGCTCTCTCCCCGCTTTCATCGCTGCGTTCACTAAAAATAAAAGTCTGAGTCCTGAAGAAGTATCGGAGCTCAGACGACTGGTCGATTCATACAAGGAGTAAAGAATGTACAATGTTTTCAAAACGATCGTTCAGTTCAATATTCAAGCGTGCTTTATTGTTCTCGCGATCATCATTTTGCGGCTGATCCTAAAGAAAGCGCCTCGTTCATTGATCTGTGCGTTATGGACACTTGTGGCGGTCAGGCTGATTTTTCCTTTCCGGATCGAAAGTGTATTCAGTCTTGTACCGGATACGGAGATCACCGCACGAACATTCGGTAGTTATGCGACAGAGAGAATCACAAGCGCGGTTTGGGAGTATCCGGAAACCTTTCTCCATACCACCGATAACACAGTCATCAAAGAAAAGACCGATACGCTGTGGAATATACTGCCGAGGATCGCGGCAGGCATTTGGGCAGCAGGCGTCGCTGTCATGCTGATCTATGCGATAGTCAGCTATCTACGGCTATACCGAATGACGCGGGAGAATATGATGACAGAAAAAGGCGTATATATCTGCGACCGTATCCCCTCCCCTTTCATCCTCGGGATAATCCGTCCGAAGATATTTCTGCCATCAAACATCAGTGAACATGATAAGCCTTTTGTTCTTGCGCACGAAAAAGCGCATATCAAACGAAAAGATCATTTTTGGAAACCGCTTGGCTTTGTGCTGTTATCCGTCTATTGGTTCAATCCGTTACTTTGGGCAGCATACATCCTGCTTTGCAGGGATATCGAATCCGCGTGTGATGAAAAAGTCATCAAAGAATTAGGCGATGAATGCAAGAAACCATACGCGATCGCGCTGATCAATTCCGCCGCTTCACAAAAAATGGTTTCCGCCTGTCCGCTCGCTTTCGGTGAAACCAATGTAAAGTCGCGTATCAAAAATGTGCTCAGCTATAAAAAGCCCGCTTTTTGGATTATCATCATCGCAGTGGTGCTGAGTATCGCTGTCGCGGTATGTTTTTTGACAAATCCGATCGGCAAAAATGCTGAAACCGATCATCTGGAGCTAAGTCCCCCTACTGAGCCGCTTCTGACAAAGTTAGAGCCCTATGAGGCGGTAGATCAGTTTTTCAAAGCCAACGCCGATAAATTCCCGATGAATCCGACCAATCATAAGGGCTGGACGTGGGCAAATGTCAAAGACGAATACTACGGTGGTACTTATATCGTCGGTGCTGAGCAGGTCATCCTACTGGCTGACACAAGTCAAATGGATGATTATGCTAAGATAGGAATGGATATCCGTTATGAAAAATGCGAATACAGCTATGAAGAATTAAATGGTTCAATCAAAGAGATTAATAGTCATATCGGCGCCATGTCAAATAAAGATGTGGGCTACAGTAGCGATATCAAAGGTGTATCGCTGGATGAACAGAGAAACAGGGTGATCGTAGATGTTTATCAACTGACTGATGAAAAAACAGGATGGTTCAAGGAGCAATTCGGAAACAAGGAATATTATGTTTTCCGTGAAAGTGTTCAACAGCTTGAGGATGAAGGTCTTGACACGATGACAGTATCCACCGACTTGCCCACCATCACCTATGCCGACGATCGGTATGTCTATCTTGACGGTGATTGCGGCGTGGTAATCTATGACTATCAAAACGAACGATTGATCCATAGAATACCTCAGAGCTTCCTGCGTCAGCTGGGCTTCACAACGCCGTACAGCAACGCGAGTGCCGACGGTCAGTCTATCATCATCTTTGGAAAAGACCAACCCGGATGGATCGTGATGAATGTGGAAAGCGGAGAGATCGTCGGCAGCTCCAGCGCCGGTTCCCCTCGTGATTTTGAGCATTTTGAAATTGGTTATGTCAGCTCAGATATCCGCTATGGGGACGACGGTACCAACCATACAGAGCGTCATTATATTACTAAAGACGGTACGCGATATACACTGAGAGTTCCGGAATGGAAAATCAAAAACACTGAGCTGACGGTCACAGCTACCAATGGCAGTGAGAAGATCTATTACATTTTTGAATGACCGCTAAACAGCGACACCCCCGAACAATCGGGGGTGTCGTTCATTTTAGTATTTTTCAGCAGGAACAAGCTCCTGCAATACGAACATTACTTATCAATACCCGTGCGCTTGCTGCAGCATCATATCCTTGACTTTCATTAATCGCGTCTGGGTCGAACGCTCGTTTTCATCAAGCTTACGGGTGATGTAACGTATCTGTTCCTGGGTTTCGGGGATCATCACGTGCTCCAGCGCATTAACGCGGCGACGGGTCTTTTCGATCTCGTCCGCCATCAGCTGACAGCTTTTCTCAATTTCAGCCAACTTTATGAGATCCGGCAAAATATCCGCAAGGGATTTTACGGCATCATCCAAATCGGCAGAGGTAAATGCATAGCCGTAGCTGTAGATGTCGTTGGGATCGGGTGTTCGGGTTTGGGTATCAAAAACAGGGATATCAACACTCATAACATTGCGGTAAGAGGTAGAAACATAGACCTCCTGCTTCGGAGCAAGAAGTGCAGCTTTCAGCGTCTCGTCACTCATGGATGATTTTGCCAAAACAAAATTAGCGTTCGCCGCTTTGATCTTTTCCTCCACCTTCATGCGCAGCTCGCGATTCTCACGCACCATTTCGAGAAACCTGCGCATCAATTCATCACGCTTATCCTTCAACAGTTTGTGACCGCGCGTCGCCGTATTCAGTTTTTTCTTGAGCCTTGACAGCTCCATACGGGTCGGATTGACCTGCTTGACAGCCATAGAATCATTCCTTTAGTAGTGGTCAGTGTATAGCAGCCAGTGATAACAGATCGGGTGCGGGCGTAGTGCCCGTCACTGATCGCTGTATGCTGTTCACTTCTTGTCGTAGTACATATCGAGGTACTTATCGTCGATACGTTTTAGCTCGCTTCTGGGAAGGATACGCAGAAGCTCCCAGCCGAGATCGAGGGTTTCTTCGATGGAGCGATTTTTCTCATAACCCTGAGAAACATACTCCTTCTCGAACCGATCGGCAAATTGAGCGTAAAGCTTGTCGATATCTGTCAGGGCGGATTCGCCGAGAATGACCATCAGCTCCTTGGCGTCTTTACCGCGCGCATATGCAGAAAACAGCTGGTTCATCGTGTTGCTGTGATCGGCACGGGTCTTACCCTCGCCGATACCTTTGTCTTTCAAACGGGACAACGATGGCAAAACGTCGATTGGCGGAGCGATGTTTTTACGATACAGCTCACGGCTGAGGATGATCTGACCTTCGGTGATATATCCGGTCAGGTCAGGGATCGGATGGGTTTTATCGTCCTCGGGCATGGTGAGGATCGGGATCAGGGTGATAGAACCCTTTTTGCCCTTTTGGCGACCCGCTCTCTCATAAAGAGTAGCGAGGTCGGTGTACATATAGCCAGGATAACCGCGACGACCGGGAACCTCCTTGCGCGCGGCGGAAACCTCACGCAGAGCATCGGCATAGTTGGTGATATCGGTCATGATGACCAGCACATGCATATCCGCTTCGAACGCCAGATACTCGGCGGCGGTCAGCGCCATACGCGGCGTAGAGATACGCTCGATCGCGGGATCGTTCGCGAGGTTCACGAACATAACGGTACGGTCGATCGCACCGGTCTCCTTGAAGCTCTCGATAAAGTAGTTGGATTCCTCGAAGGTAATGCCCATCGCGGCAAATACAACAGCAAACTGTTCATCGGTACCGCGCACTTTAGCCTGACGCGCGATCTGAGCCGCCAGCTGAGCGTGCGGCAGACCGGAAGCAGAGAAAATCGGAAGCTTCTGACCTCTGACCAGCGTATTCAAACCATCTATCGCAGAAACGCCTGTCTGAATAAACTCCTGCGGATAGTTACGTGCATAAGGATTCATCGGCAGACCGTTGATATCCATGCGCTTGACAGGCAGGATATCGGGGCCGCCGTCAATCGGCTTACCCATACCGTCAAAAACGCGGGAGAGCATATCGGTAGACACACCGAGCTCCATCGACTTACCTAAAAAGCGCACCTTGGAATTTGAAAGATTGATGCCGGCCGCAGAGTCAAACAGCTGAACCAGCGCGTCTTCGCCGTTGATTTCCAAAACTTTGCAACGGCGGACTTCTCCGGAAGCAAGCTCGATCTCACCGAGGTCATTGTAGTTCACGTCGGAAACACCCTTGACAAGCATCAGAGGGCCTGCGACCTCCTGGATCGTCCTATATTCCTTCGGCATAATCAGTCATCTCCCTTCTTGACGATGTTGTCAATATCAACGTCGAGATTGTAAATGATATCACTGTAGTTTTGCTCAACGTCTTTTTCATCGACGTATTTAAATCTGCCGATTCTTTCTCTGATCGGCATGTTAATCAACGCGTTAAGCTGAGCGCCCTTATCAAGCGCAGCAACACTTTTGTCATAAAACGCCATGACCAGCTGCATCATGTGATACTGCTTTTTAAGGGTCGTGTAGGTATCGGTTTCGTGGAACGCGTTCTGATGGAGAAAATCCTCACGGATGGAACGGGCCGCTTCAAGCTTGATACGGTCAACGTTTGACAACGCGTCCATACCGACGAGCTTGACGATCTCTTCGAGCTCGCTTTCTTCCTGCAGCAGCGACATGACGCGCGCGCGCAAATCCATCCAGTCCTCAGCGACATTTTCTTTGTACCAGTTCGCCATAGTGTCCACATACAGCGAATAAGAGGTCAGCCAGTTGACAGCCGGGAAATGACGTTTGTACGCCAGACTCGCGTCCAGTCCCCAGAAAACCTTGACGATACGCAGAGTAGCCTGTGAAACAGGCTCAGAAATATCGCCGCCGGGAGGCGATACCGCGCCGATAACAGACAAAGAACCTTCCTGGTTTTCTGAACCGAGCGTAATAACGCGACCGGCTCTCTCATAGAACTGAGCCAGACGGGAACCAAGATACGCGGGATAACCCTCTTCACCGGGCATTTCTTCCAGACGACCGGACATCTCACGCAGCGCCTCTGCCCAACGCGAAGTAGAATCCGCCATCAGCGCTACGGAATAGCCCATATCGCGGAAATACTCGGCGATGGTAATACCGGTATAAATAGAAGCCTCACGCGCCGCAACAGGCATATCGGAGGTGTTAGCAATCAAAACGGTACGTTCCATCAAGCTGTGACCGGTTTTGGGATCGAGCAATTCAGGAAACTCATTAAGAACGTCGGTCATCTCGTTGCCGCGCTCACCGCAGCCGATGTAAACGACAATATCCGCCTCAGCCCATTTTGCCAGCTGGTGCTGAACAACAGTTTTACCCGAGCCGAAAGGGCCGGGTACAGAAGCAACGCCGCCCTTTGCGATCGGAAACAGCGTATCAATCACGCGCTGACCGGTAATCAAAGGCATATCGGGAGATAACTTCTGTTGATACGGTCTGCCGATACGAACAGGCCACTTCTGCATGAGAGACAGTTCATGTCTCTCCCCTTTTTCATTTTCAACGACAGCAACAGTATCGGTTACCTTATACTCGCCGCCGGCGATCTCTTTCACAACACCGCTGATACCTGCCGGTACCATGATCTTATGCAGAACGATCTCTGTCTCCTGAACGGTACCGATCACATCCCCGCCGACAACCTTGTCGCCGACTGCGGCAGTGGCTTTGAACTGCCAAACCTTGTCGCGCTTCAAAGCGGGGACGGAAACACCGCGGCTGAGATTATTGCCGCTGACCTTCATGATATCATCCAGGGGACGCTGGATTCCGTCGTAGATACTTTCAATCAGACCGGGACCAAGCTCTACGGAAAGCTGGTTACCGGTTGACACGACAGGCTCGCCGGGACCGAGACCCGAAGTTTCCTCATAAACCTGGATAGAAGCCTTGTCGCCGTGCATTTCGATGACCTCACCGATCAGGTTCATGTCGGACACGTGCACAACGTCAAACATATTGCAGTCGCGCATGCCCTCGGCGATGACCAGAGGTCCGGCTACCTTCTTAATTACACCTGTACTCATAATCTATCATTCCTTTTTGGGAGCACAGCTCCCCAGTTAATCGTTGAATATATCGCTGCCGACAGCCTTCTCGACCGACAGCTTCACCGCTGAAAGTCCCTCGCCGGTATTTCCCGATACACCGGGAATCAGAATGATGGCGGGAGAAGGTTCACTGCGGTATTTCGCAATTTCTTTCTCCATCACCGTTGCCGCGGCTTCAGTGATATAAATAATGCTGTAGCTTTGACTTTGACACAGCTTTTTGAACACCGCGACATTATCCTTGTCGGGCTCAAAGAAATAGGTGCCCAGACCGAGCGCCGCAAAGCCGTATATACTCTCTTTGTCGCCGTAAACAGCTATTCTGTCAGACATACATACTCCTCAGTCTTTCTTTTATCGTTTCATCAGAAAGATGACTCACCTTGCCGGAGAGAATCATCCTTACCGCTTTCATCTCATTTTGACGCGCGATAATATACGCGACGATCGGTCCGATGCTGAACGGTTCCCATTTTTGAGGCTTCATCACATCGGTAAGGTAATCATCACACCATTTTTCAAATGCAGACATCGAATCTTCGATGGCGTTTGCCGCGCCGCGATACTGTGTGCCGCTGATATAATCCATGATCGCTTCATACCCCTCAACAGCCGCCGCAGAAAGCTTTTCGATATCAAGCTTATCGCACGGAGCCATCGCTCTGCGGACAAAATCCGCCTTTTTGCGCGTGTTTGCAGAGCGTACCGCGATCTTGATGTCAGCAGAGGCGACATACAGTTCACAGTACAATCGGATGATCTCATTATCACTTTTTTTACCCAGACTGTACACATATTCCATGCACGCCTTGTCGATGATGATATCGCACAGCTGACCGTCAGACGTTTGCAAAAGCGCGGTCATTGCGGATTGCGCCGTGCTCTGCAAATAATCAGGCAAGGCACTGTAATCACGGTTTTTGATCGCTTCATAAACCGCGACGGGATCACTCACGGAATTTGTCAGGAACAGACCTTGCGGCTTTAAATCACGTGTAATACATTTGATCGCGACTTTCAGATTGTGAAAATCATTCGGAACGAGTAAAAACTCCAGAGCCGACATATCGTCAACGATCTCTGACACAAAGTTCCAAAGCTTTTGATCTTCGAGAGTCAACAGCTCATCGACAGATAGATCCGTTCCGTCTCCCCAACCCTTATCCTGGAGAAGCCGCATCACCTCATCTGCATCCTTAGCGCCGAGAAGCGCGTCAAGATCAGCATCGGACAGCAGCTTGGTTTCTTTGAATCTGATACGAGCTACAGCATAAGTATAATCATCCTGCTGCATAATCTACCTCCTAATCAGAACAACAGCCGTCCGGCTTTGTCGGATAGATTCTCCGATTCGCCCGCAAACACAGCGTCAAAGGAACAGTTCTGTTCGATACCGCCGTATTTCAGAATGAATCCGGCTTCGATCGGAGCAGGCTCAAGAGAAAGTGTAATGCTTCCCTTAGATACAGTGTTCAGCTTTGAAAGGAAATCCGCAGGCATACGCTTGAGATCCTTTTCACCGAAGCAGATCACACCCTCGCCGGGCTGAGAGTTCTTTTCAACCATACCCGAGATCAAAGCGAAATACGCGTCGTCGGGTAAACTCTTTGCCGACCGCAGGCCTTCGCGGAGCATGGTTGCAATAATCTCGCGCTTTGCGCGAAGCAAAACGCGCTTTTCTTCAAGATCAGCCGCAGAATCACCGCGGTTCTTGATATCGACAACACGAGCAGCGGTCTTTTCTTTTCCGTCCGCGATAATCTGATCCGCCTGCTTTTCAGCGGCTGACAGAATCTTATCCGCCTTGCTCTGCGCGTCGTTAAGGATAGAATCACATACTTTACTTGTATCCGATTCTATCTGAGCAATGATCTTATCAATACCAGCCATATCGTCACCGATTACATTGCGTCGATACCGAATACCGCAAGAATGGAAACCAGCAGAGCCAGAATCGCGTAGGTTTCAACCATCGCAGGCAGGATCAGCGCTTTACCCATCTGATCGGGCTTCTTCGCAACGGTACCGATCGCGGCTACCGAGCACTTGCCCTGATGGATTGCGGAGTACAGACCGGAGAAAGCAATCGGCAAAGATGCCGCAAAGTACAGAAGGCCCTTTACAAGAGTGACCTCCTGGATGGTTCCGATCAAGCCGATGTTAGACATAATCAGGAATGCCACCAGCAGACCGTAAATGCCCTGGGTAGCCGGCAGAAGCTGGAAGATCAGGACTTTACCGAACATCGAAGGATCCTCGGCAAGAACGCCCGCCGCGGCAACGCCTGCCTTACCGACGCCGATAGCGGAACCGATACCGGCAAAGAATGTTGCGAACGCCGCGCCCAAAAGCGCAAAGAATAAACCTGAGTTATTAAGTATTTCTGACATTTATATTTCCTCCTTGACTGTATAATGCTTGGAATTAATTTTAAATGGATTGAAACTGCGGCCGCCGCCGGTATAAAATTTGCCGAAAAATTCGACGAACTGCAGTCGATTGGTATGAACATATGCGCCGAGCGCGTTGATGCCGATATTCAGAGCGTGACCGACAACGAAGATGATGATAAATATGATGATACCTAAAACAGAGTCACCCACCATACTGCCGATCTGATTGAAAACCTGCGCGATAACGCCGGTCGCCAGCCCCAGCGCCAGCAGACGGCTGTAGGACAATATATCACTGAGATAGCCGGTAGAACCGTACAGACCGTACATGCCCTTGAGCAGTCGTTTGATCGGATTCTTGCTTTCTCTGCCGGAGAAGAACAGAATAATTACCGCGCCGACGGCCGCCATAATGCCGCCGATCGTCAGGCATACAGGCGGAAGCACAAAGCCTGCGATATTGCCCATCATATCAAGCGAAAGCAGAGCGAGTATTGCGCCGCCTACCAAGAGATACCAGCTGACAACGTCATAGATAACTGCCGTATAATCTTTGTTCTTGATGTGGTTATACGCCTGTATCGCCAACCCGGTGAACAGATGAATGATACCCAACAGGAAAGAGAACATCAGCATCTTCATCGGATTTGTTACGGGATTGAACCATATCGGTGTAACCAAGCCGGGAATGTTCGGCGGCGGCGTATGGAAGAAGGTGTTAGAGATAACAGAGATCGCGTCGCCGAAAAAGGAACCGAACAGCAGACCCCAAATTGTTGTGGAAACGCCGCACCAAAAGAACATCTTGACGCTGCGCCTGAGTCCGACTTCCATGCCCTTGAACTTCATCAGAAGTACTCCGCAGACAATCGCCATAACCAAGCCGTAGCCTGCGTCGGAGAACATCATACCGAAAAAGATATAGTAGAAAATCGCCATGATTGAGGTCGGATCAGCTTCGTGCGGGTCAGGATAGCTGTAGGTCGCGATGACGGATTCGACCGGTTCGACAAATTTATTGTTTTTCAGCTTGATCGGAGCGTTTTCATCCGCTTCCTCCAGCTCAACCTGTGCGTCATACTGTTCTTCGAGAAATTGTTTCAGCCCGGCTGCTTCCGGCTCAGGGATATATCCTGTCATCACGAAGGTATTCCGGGACGCGGCGATATCATCATATACCGCGTACCGCTCCGCTTTCATCACATAGTAGTCTTCAAGAAAAGCGAGCTTATCCGAGTACTTTGCGTACGACTTGATGACGTTTTCGTTCTCCAGGATCCTGCCGTCACGGTTACTCAGATGCTTATTGATCTCTTTTTCTCTCGCCTTAGGAACCACGGGAGAAACATATGACGGATACTCAAAGCCAATCTTTCTCAATGCTTCTGAGACAGCGTCAGCATCTTTCTTTGAGGTCAGTATAAATACACAGGTCTGATTTTCGTCGCTGTGGATAACTTCAACATCTATTCCCTCTACCTCGGGGATCAATTCAGCCAACTCCGACAGAATCGCAGTCGAAG
>CACWTM010000003.1 GCA_902763855.1 uncultured Ruminococcus sp.
TCGCTCCGCAGCCTATGACAAACGCTTCGGCACTGACCGCAGAGCAACAGGAAGAAGCCGAACAGGATATTCTGGACGACCTTAAACTGTTTGATTGACGGCACGATGACGGCAAATTTCAAGACCGATATTAAAATTGACGGCAAAATGCCGTCATATCAAGATAGTATTTTAATCAACAGCATAAGGCACAGCAGAACGGTTGAAATTAACACTCCGTGGCTGTGTCTTATACTGTAGCGAGCATAGGTTTTGTAAAGCCAAAACCGACGGCGGTAACGCCGAAAGGGGCTAAGCCCCTGTAAACCCCATACAGAAAGGACAATCAAATGCGAGAACGAAATATAAATATCAATATCCGAGTGACGGATAAAGAGAAGAAAGCCCTGGAACGCTCCGCCAAGCGTGCAGGGCTTTCTCTCTCGGCTTTTTTAAGAAAAGCAGGACTGAATCAAAAGATTTCTGCCGCTCCAAGCGCTACTCTTCACAAAGCGTATGACGCTGTGGAATGGCTATTGAGCAAATTATCGAAGTTCTCCAAAAGCGAGATCGAATTCAATCTGATAAATATCAGAGAACTGATGCTCGACGCTTATTACGAAAAGGAGGACGGCAATGGCAACGACCAAGATTTGGGCGATTAAAGACAGCTTGTCCCGTGTGCTGCAATACGCCGCCAATCCCGACAAAACGGTTTTGTCGGACTTAAAGGCTGTTCTGCACTATGCCGAAAACAGCGACAAGACAGCTAATGAAGAAACCTGCTTTGTCACGGGCGTTAATTGCAACGCCGATACAGCTTTTGAAGAAATGCTCGCCGTACAGGAGCGTTTCGGGAAAACGGGAAGGAATGTTGCCTATCACGCTTATCAAAGCTTCAAGACCGGCGAGGTCACACCCGAACTCTGCCACCAACTCGGTGTAGAGCTTGCTCGACGTATGTGGGGCAGCGATCATCAGGTGTTGGTCGCTACGCATATGAATACGGCTACCCTGCACAACCACTTTGTCATAAACGCCGTCAATATGTGGACGGGCAAGAAATTCAACTGCAACGAAGGAGCGTATTGGAGATTCAGAGGACTATCTGACGAAATCAGCGCCGAACACAATTTAACGGTAATCAAAAATCCAAAGGGCAAAACGCCCCGAAGCATTTACTTTGCCGAAAAGAACGGCGAGCCGACCACCTTTAATCTTATGAGGGAAGCGATTGACTATAGTATAGCGCATTCTTACAGCATATCAAGTTTTGATCGAGTGATGAAAAGTCAGGGCTATGTCGTTAACACAAATCCCCATCGTAAATACTGGACGATTCGCTCCGCAAACAGTAACAAGGCTGTGAGAATGTATCGGTTAGGAGATGAATATACCAACGACGCTATTCTAAAAAGAATCAAAATTCATTATCAGCAGTACGGCTACAGACATTTTGACGAGTACCATTACGACAGAGTAAAAATGAGAGATTATCATCCGAAGAGAGTAAAGTACCGTGGCAGTTTTAAATTGCTCAAGTGCTTTGGCGGTTTATACGCCACTTATTTGCATTACTTCTACCTGTTGGGCAAACTCCCGAAGTGGAATCCGCGCAGACCTTTATCGCCCGAAATGCGTGAAGCGTGGCGGCACTTGGACAGGTTTTCACGACAGATAACGCTGGTGTCTAATCAAAAGCTCAATACGCTTGATGATGTTCGGGATTATATCAATCACTCCGAGCAGGAAATCAAGGAAGTCACCGAGCTTCGCCAAAAGATTTACAACAAGCTGCGCCGTTGTGACGACGAGGGCAGAATATCGGAATTGAAAAATAGCCGTGACGATTGCACCACACTCTTACGTCAGCTCCGAAAAAACAAAAGGATCGCCGAAACGATTATCGAAGACGAGCCAAAAATCAAAGAAAACATACGTATAGAAACGCAGGCTCGAAACGAAGCCTACGGCTTAAACAAAAAACAGAAACAAAAATCAAAACAAAGGAGTTATGAACGATGACCAATATATCAATCAACAAATTACACGAATTCAGAGACCACCCTTATCAGGTACTCGACAATAATGAGATGAACAACCTCATCGAGAGCGTTCAGCAGCAAGGCATTATGACGCCGCTGATCGTTCGTCCGTTGGAGGACACAACAGACGAATACGAAATCATATCGGGACACCGCCGCTTCCGTGCGGCGCAGAAGGCAGGGCTTACAGAAGTTCCTGCCTTTATTCGTCCCGTCAGCCGTGACGAAGCGGCGATTATGGTGGTGGACAGCAATCTCCACCGAGAGCATCTGCTGCCGTCGGAGAAGGCTTTTGCCTATAAGCTGAAACTTGAATCTATGAAGAATCAGGGCAAGCGTACTGACTTAACTTCTACACAAGTTGTGTCGAAGTTGCGTACAAGTGAAATCGTTGGTGAAAAAAACGGCGAGAGTCGTGAGCAAGTCCGGAGATATATCCGTTTGACTAAGCTAATCCCCGAACTACTCAAAATGGTAGACGAACAGCGTATAGCGTTTTCCGTTGGCGTGGAGCTGTCCTATCTCACCGAATACGAGCAACAAGATTTATTTGAAGCGATAGAGTTGGAGGACAGAACGCCCTCGCTCTCACAGGCAATTCAAATGAAAAAGCTGTCACAGGCAGGTAAACTTGACACGAATATTATATCACGAATTATCTCTGAGGAAAAGCCTAATCAGCGAGAGAAAATCAGCTTTCAGTATGATGAATTGAGCAAGTATTTCCCCAAAAAATATACCCCGCAGGATATTTACAAGCGCTTACTCAAGTTAGCGCAAGATGATTACAGGCGCAGACAGCGTAACAGGGAGGAACGATAATGAGCATTATACAATCACTATACAATGAAGAACAGGAATACAAAATCGGCGGCGCAACCTATGTGGTTTCTGCGGCGTTCAAGCATACAGGGCGGAAAGAGGACAACACCTCTTTTTCGACCTGTATGAAAAGGATCATCAACAGCGACCTCGCACATTTGATAATCACCGAGGAAAATGATACTATGGCAGCAGAAAATGTGTGTTCGGCTGCCGGAAAGGAGGACAACATTGCAGTCGAAAAAGAAACAGGATAAGGCAGGCATTACCGCTTTGTACTGTCGCCTGTCCCGTGATGACGGCGTAGAAGGCGACAGTAACTCGGTCGCCAATCAAAAGAAGTTACTAAAACGCTTTGCAAAGGAAAACGGGCTTTCCAATACCCGATACTATGTTGACGACGGCTATACCGGTACAAATTTCGAGCGTCCCGGCTTTCAGAAGATGATTGAGGACATTGACCTCGGATATATCTCAACTGTTATAGTCAAAGACCTATCCCGTCTCGGACGACGTTATGATATGGTCGGATACTATATGGACACCTATTTTCCTGACAGAGATGTCAGGTTCATCGCTGTAAATGACAATATAGACAGCGATGAAGGTGAAAGCGAAATTGCACCGTTCAAGAATGTATTGAACGAGTTTTACGCAAGGGACATTAGCAAGAAATGCCGCTCATCCTATCGCATTAGAGGCAGTACAGGCGAGCCGTTAGCTCCGCCGCCATATGGATATATCAAATCTCCCGATAATCCCAAGAAGTGGATCATTGATCCCGAAGCGGCGCAGGTCGTGCGTGATATCTTCAAAATGGCGCTTGAAGGTAAGAGCAACGAAACGATTGCCCGTATATTGCAGGAGCGCAAGGTACTGATTCCTATGGCGTATTGGCAAGAAAAGGGTATTCGTAAAGGCGGTAAAAAGACAAATCTTGATCCGTACCCAACAAGAGTATTGCGGCGATATTATCAACTTCAAGACCTACTCCAAATCCTACAAGAACAAGAAGCGTTACGATAACCCCAAAGAGAATTGGGTGATTTTCAAGGACGTTCACGAGCCGATTATCAGCCGTGATGATTTCGAGTTAGTGCAAACGCTTGTCGTAAAGACGAAACGCCGTGCTCCGAAAAAGGAGAACGGCGAAAAGAATATGTTTTGCGATTTTCTTTACTGTGCCGATTGCGGCAGTAAGTTATGGTATCATACGAATACCACCAACAAGGAAATCCATTTCTTTAGTTGTTCTAACTACAAAACTGATACTCGTGGCAATTGCGATACCCGTCATTATATCCGTGCTGACGCTATTGAACAGGTCGTGATGTTAGAGCTACGGCGATTAGCCAAATATCTTGAATCTCACGAGGAAGAATTCGCAAAGCTCCTCGCCGAGAAAACCAACGCCGATATGATAGCGGAGCAGAAGAATCTGGAAGCAGAGCTAAACAGAGCAACCGCCCGAAACGACGTGATCACGTCGCTCTTTTCAAAAACCTACGAGGACAATGTATCGGGAAAGCTGAGCGACGAGATGTTTATGGAGCTTTCCCATAAATACGAGGTTGAGCGCCTTGAACTGAAAACAAAGATTTTTGAGTACAAGGAACGCCTTGCCAAAATCAGTGAAATGGAGCAAAATAAAGATGACTTTCTTAAAGCTGTCAGAAAGTTTATGGAGATGGAATCCTTAACTTCACCAATGCTCCGAGAGCTCATCGACCATACCGACGTGTACGAAAAGGAAGGCGGCAAGAAAAACTACACCCCACCGTCATCAGAGGACGAAAACTATAAAGCCAATACCCGAAAAGGTGTAGACGTGGAGTATATACCAACAGCAAAATCCGCATAAGACAAAAGGTGAGCAGGCACAACAACCTGCTAACCACATACAAACCGGATGAAATTGAATAAAAGAATGAGTGTCCATAACATAAATCCGTTATGAACACTCATACTGGTGCCGGTGACCGGACTTGAACCGGTACGGATGTTACTCCGAGGGATTTTAAGTCCCTTGTGTCTGCCTATTCCACCACACCGGCAAAGCGCTGCTTTCTTGCTAAAGCAATCCCCCTGCCAAGTGACAGGGGGGTGGTGACCCGGACGAGAATCGAACTCGTGTTACCGCCGTGAAAGGGCGGTGTCTTAACCGCTTGACCACCGGGCCATATCCGAACAGCCGTACGAATACGGCTGTCGTGATTTGGTAGCGGAAATAGGACTTGAACCTACGACACTTCGGGTATGAACCGAATGCTCTAGCCAACTGAGCTATTCCGCCGTATCTGCTTAGACGAGATCCGGTAATCTCGACCTAAAAGCAAAAATTATTATATTATAACAATGCCGATTTGTCAAGTGTTTTTGCACATTTTACTTGATCGGATTATTATTTTTCAAAGTACTTTCTCAGCTTCAAACCATCCTTGAACTCAAAAATCTTGTCCTCCCATTTACACATCCGGCCGATGATGAAGCCGTTGATCAACGCGCACACAACCGTACCCCAGCTGATTCCGACAAACGTCCCCACACCGAAGAAGAGGAACGAAAGCCCGATACCGACCAGACAGCTGACGATATCATAAATCCACTTCACCGTGCCTGTCGAAAGCCGACTCCTCTTCCCTATCTCCGATACGAAGAGCTCATACGCCTCAGGCGGGATATAGGTATGGAATACCATCGAAACCCCCAGTGTACAACACAGCTCGCCGACGATGAAGAACACGATCCTCAGCACGAGGTTATCCGCGGTGACCGCGGGCATAAGCCACATAATCAGGTCGAGCAGATAACCGTACACCACCGCCGTGACAAATGAAAAGAAGTAGGATAACCGAAACTTGCGCATTATCGCCATCAGCACCAACACCAGCACAAGCTGCAAGGTATACTCCGCAACGCCGAAGGTAAACCACCCCATCCCCGGTATGGTCGAGATAAAACGGTGCAGCACATACGCCGGAGCCACCACCATACTCAGTCCGAAATCCGCTCTCTCCATGAAGGTCACACCCAGCGCCAGCGCGACAATTCCCACAACATAAGCGACTTCGGTATAAAAAACGGGTTTTTTCATAATCTCCTCCAAAACACAGCAAAGCTCCCTGTGTTTGGTACAGAAACACAGAAAGCTCACAGAAAATATACCACAGCCTTCGACAAAAATCAAGTTGATTCTTGCTAACCGTTCTGGTATAATAGAGCAAACATAGAAAGGAGGATCGGGATGCTCGATATACACAGCCACTTTCTGCCAAAGATGGACGACGGCAGCAAATCGACCGAAATGTCCATGCAAATGCTGCGTTCTTCGCGTAAACAAGGCGTCACTACCATTGTATCCACGTCTCATTTTTACGGTGACAACGAGTCGCCCGACCGTTTTCTCAAGCGACGTCAACATGCTTTCGAAAAGCTGAAGCCGCTGCTCTCCGCCGACGATCCCGAGATTCTGCTCGGCGCCGAGGTGCTCTATTATCCCGGCATATCCCACAGCGAGAGCGTCGCGCAGCTGGGGATCCGGGGCACCGATCTCATCCTTATCGAAATGCCGTTTGTTCCTTGGTCGGACAAGATTTTCGACGAGCTGATTTCCTTCCGGTACAACACCGGTCTCAATATCATCCTTGCCCATGTCGAGCGCTACCAAAGCTTACAGAAGCGCGATATCTACGAACGTCTTTTCGATCAGCCCTTCTACTTCCAGTGCAACGCTTCGGCGTTCACCTCCTTCCGCTCACGCCGATTAGCGCTGAAGCTGATGGCCAACGACCTGCTCCATTTCATCGGCACCGACTGTCACAACACCGACAAACGTCCTCCCAACATGCAGGAGGCTCAAAAAATCATCGAAAAAAAGCTCTCCCCTGCCGACTGGCGCCATTTCGCCCGCGCGTGCGAGAAACGATTTGATGCACACAGAATATAAAGGGGCTGTCGCAAAATAAAAAATGTCATTCTGAACGAAAGTGAAGAATCCAAAAGTGCTTGCTTTTCCGTTAGATTACACATGAAAGGTGTAATGGAATTGGATAAAATGCACTGTAAGATTCTTCGACAAGCTCAGAATGACACTCTAGTTACACCTGCGCCGCAGGCTCAGCGGCGTCGGGCTGTTTGTTCAAATCCTTAGGCTTTTTACCGATTTTTTTCAACAGCCTTGTCACCAGCGCGATCAACTCATGAAGCGCCGCGGCAAGCGCGATCGAAACCACCGCGAGCAGGAAGTAATACCCATCCGTGTGGAACTGTGAGAACATCTGATTGCGAAAAGCGGTCAGCGCTTCGCCGTTCAGTATTTCCATCAATCTCTGATGGATCAGATAAATCTCAAGACTGTACCTGCCGCAAACGTAGAACGGAAACAGCAGTATCTTACCGACGATCTTGAGATACTTTTCGGCTTTTTCAAAGAGAAAACCGAGTATCACGCTCAGCGACGGAGCGACAAACAGCGCGGGATAGCAGTTCAGACCCCAGAAGATGGTCGGATCCTTGACGTAGGTATGGATATAATACGCCAAAATGATACCCACGAACAGCAGCGGGAGATGTACCATCCAGCCCGCCTTTTCCTCTTCCTTTTTTTCATACAGGAACCAGCCCATCCAATAGCCGATCAAAAAGATCGGGATACGCGCAAAGGTACCGAACAGCACCTGTCTGCCCGTATAAAAACCGATGATGCACAAGATCGGCGAGATCATGGAAGCCAGCAGAGTAAACTTCCATTTGACGCTTGCTTTTTGAAACAGCTTGTCATACAGCGGCGTCAGGAGATACAAAACGAACAGCGTCGGCAGGAACCAGTCAAAGTATTCGGGACGGTTGGAAACCGTGCCGCGAAAATAGTTGATACCGAGAATCGACAGAAGCTTGTCCACAAAGGAAACGTCGGTTTTATAAAAAGCGTACCAACCGATGGTAACGATCAGATAAGCGGGCAAAATACGCACCGCGCGTTTTTTGTAAAACTCGCCGATGCTTTTGGATTTGCGCATCGAAAAGTACAAACCCAATCCCGAAACCATCAGGAACATATCCACGCCGTAAAAACCGATCCTGTGAAGGATTTTGGATACTTCGTCGGTGCCGGTATATGCGGAGTGGAACCACATGATCCACATCATTGCCGCACCCATGATGTGCGTGCGGTATTTACTGAGTAATGATAGTTTCATTTCAATTTTTCCTCAAATCTTTTTGTCACTTACTTACTTCAATCTTTTCCATGCCGCCCATATACGGTCTGAGCGCTTCGGGGATGTTCACGCTGCCGTCCTCGTTGAGGTTATTCTCCAGGAACGCGATCAGCATGCGCGGCGGTGCGACGCAGGTATTGTTCAGCGTATGCGCAAAGTACTTCTTACCGTCCTTGCCGTTCACGCGAATCTTCAGTCTTCTTGCCTGCGCGTCACTGAGGTTCGAACAAGAACCGACCTCAAAGTATTTTTTCTGTCTGGGGCTCCACGCCTCAACGTCGATGCTCTTAACCTTCAGATCAGCGAGATCGCCGGAGCAGCACTCGAGGGTGCGGACAGGGACGTCTAAGGTGCGGAAGAACTCGACCGTATTCTGCCAGAGCTTATCAAACCACATCTTGCTGTCGTCGGGATGACAAACAACGATCATTTCCTGCTTCTCAAACTGATGGATACGGTAAACGCCGCGCTCTTCCAGACCGTGCGCGCCTTTTTCCTTGCGGAAACAGGGGCTGTAGGAGGTCAGAGTGTACGGCAGATCCTTTTCATCGAGAATGGTGTCGATAAATTTGCCGATCATACTGTGCTCCGAGGTACCGATCAAAAACAGATCCTCGCCCTCGATCTTGTACATCATCGCGTCCATCTCGGCAAAGGACATGACGCCCGATACCACGTTTGAGCGGATCATGTAGGGCGGAATACAATAGGTAAAGCCCTTGTTAATCATAAAGTCACGCGCATAGGTAATCACCGCGCTGTGCAATCTGGCGATATCGCCCATCAGGTAATAGAAGCCGTTACCCGCAACCTTGCGCGCCGCGTCAAGGTCGATACCGCTGAGCTTCTCCATGATATCGGTGTGGTAAGGAATCTCATAGTCGGGCACAACCGGCTCGCCGAAGCGCTCGATCTCAACATTCTCACTGTCATCCTTACCGATCGGTACACTGGGGTCGATGATGTTCGGGATGACCATCATGATCTCGGTGACCTTGGCGTTCAGCTCCGCCTCCTGCTTCTCCAATTCTTCAAGCTTCGCGCCGTCGGCGGCAACCTTTGCCTTCAGCTCTTCCGCCTTTTCACGCTCACCTCTCGCGTAACAGCCGCCTATTTCCTTGGAAATCTTATTGCGGTTGGCGCGCAGCGCGTCAGCCTCGCCCTTCGCGGCGCGGGCTTTTTTATCCAGCTCGATAACCTCGTCTACCAGCGGCAGTTTTTTATCCTGAAACTTGTTTTTGATATTCTGCTTGACGATTTCAGGGTTCTCTCTTAAAAATTTAATGTCAATCATGATTCATCTGTTCCTTCCCAAACCCGCGGTTCATCACTTTTCGGATCAAACAGGGGTGTATTCCATAATTTTTCAATTTTATTGGCAAACACAAACAGCTCCGCGGGATCGTAAAATTCGATACTCAGCGTACCGCCCATGTTGTCTTTGTTCTCGGTCACCTTGACCTTGGTACCCAGATGTTCGGTGAGCGCAAGCTCCACCTCGGTAAAAACAGGGAGCTTCTTCTTTCTTTTCGGCTTATCCTCTTCATCATACCGATCTTCGATGTTGATCTTCTTGACGAGGTTTTCCGTTTCACGAACCGATAAACCTTCTTTTGCAACCTTTTCGGCAGTCGAAAGCATTTTATCGTCATCCTCTAAGCCGAGGATCGCCCTTGCGTGACCCGCGCTGATCTTGCCCTCGTCTACCAGCGGCTTAACGCTGTCGGGCAAACCCAGCAGACGGAGCGTGTTCGCGACGGCAGAACGTGACTTGCCGACCGTTTTCGCGACCTCCTCCTGTGAGAAGCCGTATTCCTTCATCAAGGTCTGATAGCCCTGTGCTTCTTCCAGCGCCGACAGATCGCGTCTTTGCAGGTTTTCGATCAGGGCGATCTGCATCGTCTCGCTGTCGGACAGCTCGCGAATGATCGCGGGAATCTCCGTCAACCCTGCAAGCCGTGACGCGCGGTATCTTCTCTCACCCGCGACAATCTGGTACCCGCCGTAAATCTGGGGACGCACCAAAATCGGCTGCAGTACACCGTGTTCGCCGATACTCTGCGCCAGCTCCTGCAGCGCGTCGTCGTCAAAGCTCTTTCGCGGCTGACTGCGGTTCGGTTCGATCTGCGAAATTTTTAAACTGACAACTTCATTGTTGTCCTCGGTATCGTTCTCGGAAAAGATCGCCGAAAGCCCTTTTCCGAGGCCGCCTATCTTCTTAGCCATGCTTCTTCTCCTTGCTGATGATCTCCTCTGACAAATTCAGGTATGCTTCCGAACCCTTGCAGTTCTTATCATAGTACATGATCGGCATACCGAACGACGGCGCCTCGCTCAGGCGCACCCCTCGCGGGATCACCGTTCCGAAAACCTTTTTCGGGAAAAACTGCTTGACTTCGCTGACAACCTGCTGTGTCAGGTTCAACCTTCCGTCATACATCGTCAGCAAAACGCCCTCGATGTAGATGTGCTCGTTGAGCTTGCGCTTGACGTATCGCACCGAGTTCATCAGCTGTGAAAGGCCCTCCAGGGCATAGTACTCGCACTGGATCGGTACCAGCACGCTGTCGCACGCGGTCAGCGCGTTTGTTGTGATAACGCCCAGCGAAGGCGGACAGTCTATGATGATATAGTCGTAACTCGCTTTGATCGGCAAAAGCGATTTTTTCAGCCTTTGCAGGCGGTCGGATGCCTCCAGTATCTCAAACTCCGCCGCAGCAAGGTCGATGCCTGCGGGCAATAAGTCCAAGTTGTTGTACTTTGTATGTAAGATAACTTCCCCTGCCTTCGCCTCGTTCAACAAGATCTCATAGGTGCTTTTCTCGATACTGCGCTTGTCAAAACCCACGCCGCTGGTAGCGTTACCCTGCGGATCAACGTCTACAAGTAAAGTGCGCTTGCCGTAGTACCCCAGCCCCGCGGCGATATTGACCGCCGAGGTGGTCTTGCCCACACCGCCCTTCTGGTTCGCTATCGCGATGATTTTAGCCATAATCTCACCTTCCTTTACTTAGCCTGCGTGTAGAAAAAACCACGGTATTGTCGGGCATACTTTCGCGTTTTCGTTGCTGATCTGTACTGATCTCGTCAGCGTGTGCAGAGCTCTTATACAACAGACAAATAATCACTTCGGCAAACATGAAAAAGTGCGACGGGTTCGTCCTATCTAAAATCAGGCTATCTGTTTTTTCATACAGTTGTTATTGTACCATAATTCCGCCTATAATAAAAGAGGTTTTGCGAATTTTTTGTCGAATCATGTTTCACGTGAAACATTATGGTTTTTATCTCTACACGCCAAGCCTAGGATGACACCCCGCTGTAAAACAGATGAAACGCCTGCTGTAAGAGCATGGTTAGCTGTTCCGTTTTCTCTCTTCAAAAAATAAACGTTTATAGCAGAGAAGGGACTTGCTCCTCCCTTTCCCCTGTGCCCTATCCTTATTGCAAAGTGTGCTCCCCCCGCGTCTCTACTTTCGCATATATGCCAACAGCCGCACGCTTTCGCGCACGGCTGTCGGCAAGGGGTTCAGATAAGGAAATGGGTATGAGTGGATAGGAGCACGCGATTGCATGCCTATCGGGAAAGAAAATATATACCAAAGGCTTACGCCTTGATACCGATATTTTGAGAGGCGGCTCTAAGCCAAATCTTCGGCACATCGTGACCGATAGCTGTCAGGAGATTTTCTCCCGTCTTGCGGCCTTCGGAATTTTTACCGTATATTCAATATACTCGTCGGTTTCCGATCTGCGCGAGATCGCGTTGATCCCGGACAGACGCATCGTATCGACCGCTTTATTGATTGTATTGACAAAGATGCGTACATCCTTGATCGCGATCTTGCGCTCGGGTTTTTTCTCGGGAGCGGACTCAGGCTTTTGCATCAGCGCGTCTGTAACCAGCGCTTCCGCCTCCCCTACGCTGAGATTGTCCGAGATAATACGGCTGAGCACTTCTCTTCTCAGTCCTTCGTCGTTGATTCTCAAAAGCGTTCTCGCATGGCGTTCGGACAGGCCGGCGGTCAGGATCCATTCCTGTTCTTCAAAACCAAGGCGCAGTAATCTCAGCTTATTTGCAATCGTGCTCTGCTTTTTTCCGAGCTTGATTGCCGCCTGCTCCTGCGTCAGACCGTACTTGCGTATCAGCCGCGCGATCCCCCGCGCTTCTTCAAACATATTCAAGTCGGTACGCTGGAGATTTTCGATCAGTGCGAGCAAGGCGCTGTCTTTGTCACCGCATTTATGTATCACGCAGGGAACTTTATTCATCCCCGCCATCACAGCGGCTCTCAACCGCCTTTCTCCCGCGATCAGCTCAAACTCTGTTTGATTGATGCGGCGTACAACCAACGGTTGTAGGATACCGTTCTCTACGATAGAGCGCGACAGACTTCTCAGTTCTTCTTCGTCAAAATTTCGGCGGGGCTGAGTACGGTTGGGGCGAATCTGAATTGTAGAAATATTCAGCACCTTATTATCTCTGCTCATCGGCAGACTCACCGTCCTCACCTCACCTCCGAAAAAACCGTGATACTTTGTTTTGTATCACAAGGCTTGTCCTTACAGGTATTATCATAGCAGGTGATTGCCGAAAAACCTGTCGAACGCTGAGCAATTTTTTTCCGATCTTTTGTCACAGATAAAAGAAAAATCAAAGCTCTTGTCGAACGGCAAGCTCCGTCGGTTATTAAAGCGGTTTGTTTTTGATTGCTTTACTTTTTCGCGGAAATCTTTCAGGGGTGGGAGCGAGCTTTTCAATTTCGATGATACTTCTCTCTCCCGCTTCACCGAGGATGAAATCATGTTTCGCTCTCAGTTGACCACCCAGTGTTCCGATCGCGTTCCGCGCCGCATCAATTTCGACCTCAGCATCCTTCCCCTTCATCGCGATAAACCTGCCGCCCACTCGAACATAAGGCATATCGTACTCGCACAGAGTGTTCATCGCGGCGACCGCGCGAGATACGGCAACATCAAAGCTGTCGCGCAGTTCGGTACGGGATCCGTCCTCTGCACGACTATGAACGAGCGACACATTCTCCAATTCGAGAGTTTCACAAACTGTTTCCAAAAACACCAGCCGTTTTTGCAAACTGTCCAGTAACGTCAGCTGCAAGTCGGGTCGCACGATCTTTAATACCAGCCCGGGAAAACCCGCTCCTGTTCCGACGTCGATGACACGCGCCCCGCCTTCGATCTCGGTATATTGCAGAAGCATCATGCTGTCCGCAAAGTGCTTCAGCGCGACATCCTCGGGCGCTGTCAGCGCAGTGAGATTGATCTTTTCGTTCCATTGTACCAAAAGATCATTGTAATCGCAAAGCCGTTCGATCGCTTTATCATCTAAATTAATCCGAAAATCCGCCAGAGTTTTTCTCAAAGTTTTTTCGAAATCATTCATCCGTCTGCCTGCCTTTCTGTTTGACAAGGTAGATCATCAGTACGTTAACGTCAGCGGGAGATACTCCGCTGATCCGGCTCGCCTGACCGATGTTCAGGGGACGAATTGCGCTGAGCTTTTCCTGTGCCTCCAAACGCAGCCCCGTGATCCTGCGGTAATCTATATCGGCGGGCAAAAGCTTATTTTCCAGCTTTCTCATATTTTCTACCGCGGCAAGCTGTTTCTTGATATATCCATCATATTTAATTGCAATCTCAACCTGCTCAAAAACCGAGTCCGGCAGTTTTGGACGATCAAAATCAACAGGGGAGAGAACTTGATAATTTAATTCGGGTCGCTTCAAAAGCTCGATCAAACGGATACCGGTCTTTACGTCAGATGTTTCACGTGAAACAAGTATATCCGTAAGAACCGGAGAGGGCGCGATCACCGTTGCGGCAACGCGCTTCTTTTCCTGTCGAATCAACTCCTGCTTCTCAAGATATCTTTGATAACGTTCTTCTGAGATCAGTCCCAGATCATAACCGATCGGGGTCAGACGTTCATCAGCGTTATCCTGACGTAAAATCAAACGATACTCGCTGCGGCTGGTCATCATGCGATAGGGCTCGTTCGCACCCTTGGTGACCAGATCGTCGATCAGCGTACCGATATAGGATGACGCGCGGTCAAGGACGAGGGGTGCTTTACCCAGCACTTTTTGAGCGGCGTTAATACCGGCGATCAGCCCCTGGGCGGCAGCTTCTTCGTAACCGGAAGAACCGTTGAACTGACCCGCGCCGTAGAGACCGGGAAATCGTTTGAACTCCAGTGTAGCCAGCATGTCGGTCGGGTCGATACAGTCATACTCGATTGCGTAAGCCGGACGCATGATGAGCGCGTTTTCAAGACCCGGAATAGTGTGGTAAAACGCGAGCTGAACCTCTTCGGGAAGAGAAGAACTCATACCCTGCAAATACATTTCCTCGGTATCTTCACCGCATGGCTCAATAAAAAGCTGGTGACGCTTCTTGTCCGCAAAGCGGACGATCTTATCTTCTAAGCTCGGACAATAGCGCGGTCCGACGCCTTCGATTTTGCCGCCGTAGAGAGGACTGCGATGAATGTTGTCCAGGATAATTTGCTTCGTAGCTTCGTTCGTCCATGAAACATGGCACTGCACCTTATTCTCGGGCGGCGTCAGCGTATCATAAGAAAACGGAACTGTCGGTTCATCTCCCTCCTGCACCTCGAGATTGGTAAAGTCAATCGAAGAACGCTTCACGCGCGCGGGCGTACCCGTTTTGAATCGGCGCGTTTTGACGCCGAGTTTTCGCAGACTCTCACCAAGATAGGCGGCGGGGAAGATGCCGTCGGGTCCGCTCTCAAAGCTGACCTCGCCGACGTAGATACGACCGCCGAGGTAGGTACCTGTCGCGATAACGACAGCTTTAGCGCGGAACACACCAAGCATGCGTGTGGTCAGAAGCCACGCACCGTTATCCTCCTGCGCTATTTCAGTGATCTCCGCCTGACGGAGATCGAGGTTTTCCTGCAATTCCAGCTTATGCTTCATCACGGCAGAATACTTTCTGCGGTCGATCTGGGCACGCAGGGAATGGACAGCAGGCCCTTTGCCGCGGTTGAGCATGCGGCTCTGGAGCGTACACTCATCGGCGGTACGTCCCATCTCGCCGCCGAGGGCGTCGATCTCGCGCACCAGATGACCTTTAGCTGTACCTCCGATTGATGGATTGCACGGACAGTTACCGACAGCGTCCATATTGATTGTAAACACAGCGGTATGACATCCAAGTCGGGAGGCCGCTAACGCAGCTTCGATTCCTGCATGACCCGCACCGATTACGGCAACGTCATACTCGCCTGCAAAATAGGTTGACATAGTATCACATCCGATACAATTTGATATGTTTCACGTGAAACATTTGCTTATTTGCCGACACAGAATTGATGAAAAACCTTGTCGATTACTTCATCGGTGACGCGTTCTCCTGTCAGCTCACAAAGAAAGCCGATCGCCTCTTCGATCAATACTGTCACAGCGTCTAAGGTAAATCCCATATTCAGTGCTTCTATAGCTTCTTTGACACAAGATATGGTTTTTACTGTCAGCGATCGCTGTCTTTCGTTATAGATCAGCGCACTTGCTGAGTTGAGATCACCTACCGCACAGACGCGCTTGATCGCGCCGATCAGTTCATTCACGCCGTCGGCGTTTTTCGCCGACATCGGGATCATTTCGTCAAAGGACTCTTTCAGCTGATCGGCGTCCGCCATAGGTGAGAGATCACTTTTATTGAGGATGGCGATTGCGGGGGTATCTTCTACCATATGAATGATCGACAGATCGTCCGCTGTGAGCTCGGCAGATGAATCAAATACGCAGAGGATCAGCGATGCGCTTTGCAACCTGTTACGCGCTTTGTCAACGCCGATGCTCTCGATTTCATCGCCTGTCTCATGAATACCCGCGGTATCGCTGAGATTCAGTACCAGATCATCCAGCACAACGCTTTCTTCAACAATATCGCGCGTTGTCCCCGCGACAGAGGTAACGATACTTTTGTCGTAGCCGGCAAGCAAATTCATCAGCGTGCTTTTTCCGACATTCGGTTTGCCGGCAATCACAGTGTCGATACCGTCCTTTAAGATACGTCCGTTATCATAGCTGCGGACAATCTGTTCGAGACGGGTTTGCGATATTCTCAAAGCGTCACACAAAGCGCTGTTTTCAACCGCAGGAATATCCTCTTCAGGATAATCCGCCCATGCGTTGAGGTGAGCGGCACGATTCATCAGCTCATCTTTGATCTGATGAATCTGTCGGGAAAGAGCGCCCTCTTTGACATTCAGCGCCGCTCTGGACGACGCTTTTGAACGTGACGAAATAATATCCATGACGGATTCGGCTTCGATCAGATCGAGCTTTCCGTTCAAAAAAGCGCGCTTGGTAAATTCGCCCGCCTGTGCCGCCTGCGCTCCGGCGTCATATAAAGCGCGCAGTACCCCGGCGGTCACATACATACCGCCGTGACAGGAGATCTCAACCACATCCTCACCGGTATAGCTGTGCGGCGCTCTGAAAACGGTAGCGATACACTCGTCGATCTTCTCGCCGTTTGCAAAAGCATAACCCAAAGCGCAGGTATAGCCCTTCATTTCGCAGAGCTGTTTTCCGGATTTTGATTGAAATACCTTGTCCGCTGTCTTGATCGCTTCATCACCCGAAACACGGATCACGGAGATACCCGCGCTCGCCTGCGCGGTGGAAACAGCGGCAATTGTTGTATCGTTCATAATTGCTTCCTTTATCTGATTGTCTGGAGAATTTTGTTATCCACAGGTTTTGCACAAAGAAAAACGGGCGGATAACCGCCCGTTAGTGACTGAAAAATTTCACGGGCAAATGCCCTTATCCAATTACTTGTCGATTCTGCCGTACAAACCGACTTCGCCGCCTTCGTTCAGGGGCTTGCGGTCAGGATTCGGCGCCTGAGAGGACTGCTTCGGTCTGGAGCCGCGTCTGTTGTAGTTGGAACGTCTGCCGCCTCTGCCGCGGTTATTGTTTCTCGACTTGCCGTCGGGACCGATGACAACATGACGGTTCATGTTCTCGCCCTCGCTCCACGAGGTAGCGCCGTCAACCTTTTGTACCGCGGTATGGATAATACGGCGTTCGTACGGATTCATCGGCTCAAGAGAGCTTTTTCTGCCGGTCTTTGCCGCTTTGATCGCCAGCCTGCGGCCGAGCGACTCGAGCGTCTTTTCACGCTTCTCACGGTAGTCGCCGGTATTGATGACAACTCTCTTGTAAGAGCTGTCGATATGGTTAGCCGCAAGACACGCAAGATACTGAAGCGCGTCGAGTGTTTCGCCGCGTCTGCCGATGATGAAACCAACGTCCTCACCCTCGATATCAATGGTGATAACGTTATCTTCTTCGGTAGTAGATACGGTAATATCGTTCAAATCCATGTTGCGAATGATGTTCTTGATGAACTCTTCAGCCGCCTGGGAAGCATTCTTCTTGATGGTAACCTTTACCTTTGCGGGATGACCGCCGAAGAGACCGAGCACCTTTTTGCTCGACATCTCTAATATTTCAAATTCGACGCCGTCGTCAAAAGCTTCTACGCCGAGTTCTTTGCACGCCGCTTCTTTCGCTTCTTCAACGGTCGCGCCTGTCGCGATTGCTTCTCTAATCAAAATGACACCTTCTCATTCTAAAGTGGTTATTTTTTCTTTTTGTTATTGTTGTTTTGTTGGGGAACCGATACCGGCTGATAATCATATGGAACCTTTGCTTCCTTGATCTCCATCAAGGCAATATGCTCAGCCTGCGCCTGTGCGTTCAAATGTCCGGCTGAGAAGAATTTGTTGATAATCAGAGTCTGTAAGAATCCGAAAATGGTAGACCAAACCCAGTAGAAACCGACTGCGCCGGGCACGATATACGAGATGTAAACCGTGATAAGGGGCAGAAGAAGCATCATATACTTCATGCAGCCCTGCTGACCCTGCATGGGGTTGCCGTTCATGCGCATCGTCAGGATCTGGGAACCTAAAGAGGTAATCAAACACAGGATGGGGATGATGATGATCGCGTTGGTGAAACCCGTTCTCTGCGGGATGGAAAGCAGATCAAGGCCCAAGAAATTGAAGCCGCCCGCAAGGTTGTGGATCTCATGCATCTGTTCTGCCGGTAAACCGTGCTGGATCAGCAGGTTAACGTTATCGGCGTTGGTAAAGAGCTTCAAAGCGTTCATTTCCGAGTAAATGTTGTTTTGAGTCAGATAAACGCCGGGGATGGAATTGAGCTGGGTGATAACGCTGCTTGACAGATGGATCACGTTTGACAGAGGTCTGACAACCGCGTAGTAGATGCCCAGCATGATGAACATGGGAAAGAGGGAGGTAGCGCAGCCCGACATGGGGGACACACCCTCTTTGTCATAGAGCTTCTGAATCTCTTCGTTCTGCTTTGCTTTGTTGTTGGCGTACTTTTCTCTGATCTCTTTTTGCTTCGCCTGCAGGCTGGCGTTTGCCGCCATGCTCTTCTGCTGTTTGACAGACGAAGGGAAGAGGATTGCCCTGAAGATCAGGGTAAAAACAATGATGGCGATACCGAAGTTCTGGAATACCCAGAAGACCGCCCACAGGATGTAGCCGAAGATGCTACCGATGAAATTAAAAACAGTGAACATACGAAAAAGCCTTTCTGAAAGCTTTCATAAGCTATCTGAGCTTATGTGTTTTTTCGGGAACGGGGTCGTAGCCGCCCTTTGACCACGGATTACAACGCAGGATTCTCCACAGCCCCATGAAGCCGCCTTTGAAAGCGCCGAAGCGCTCGATCGCTTCGTAGGTATACTGGGAGCAGGTAGGATAATACTTACACTTGGGTCCGGTGTGAGGGGAGACAGCAGTCTGATAAAATCGGATGAGCTTTAATAATACATATTTCATACTAGTGGATAACGCCGAGCTGCGTTAGATGCTGCCGCATAAATTTTTCTACCTCGTAGCTTTTACAGTACGCGGTACGGGTGCGGGCTACAAAAATAATATCGTACGACGCGCTCATGTCCGGTCGGATATTTGCGAATGCCGCGCGGATGAGTCTGCGGCTGTGGTTGCGTTTGACTGCTTTGCCGACCTTTTTTGAGGTGGTGATACCTATCCTAAGGTTATTATTTTTCGTTTTGATTGCATAGGTAACAAGACAGGGGGATACCAGCGACTTACCTCTATGGTAGACACGCTGAAAATCCCGGTTGCTGGTAATCGTAGTAATCTTCATCAAACCACCGAAACAGTTAGTCCTTTGCACGGTTTTAGCTGTCGTGCCCAGCGTTTTGTCACAGAAAACCCGTAACAAAAAAGCCGTATATATCCATAAAAACAGTTCATTCGACAGGTTTTTCGGACAAAATAAAATTCCTGTTAAAATGAAAAGAAAGACCACTGCCGACAGTGGCCTTTAATCTTAGTAGGATAATTGCTTTCTGCCCTTCGCTCTTCTTCTGGCAAGAACTTTGCGGCCGTTACTGGTAGACATTCTCTTTCTGAAGCCGTGCTCCTTTTTACGATGAATCTTCTTAGGCTGATATGTTCTGAGCATTGATACTCCTCCTTTCGGGTACATAACCTTACAAGTTAGCATTATAGCCCAGATTTTGCTATTAGTCAATATCCAATTTTGCTTATTTGCGCTATTTTTTCACATTGTTTTTATTTCTTTTTTTCCTGACCACAAGATATAGTATTTATCGAAAAAAGCGACACAATTTGATTTTTTTGACTCTCTGTCATAATGCACATTTTTATGGTTATATAAAATACTTATATATATGTACTTTTTTTCCACATTATCGGTTGCTTTTATGTGGAAAATTTGGTATAATATTTTACATCTATGGGCAGTTCTTAAAATTGGTTTTCAAGGAAGGCTTTTTTGACCCATATATGGGAAAATTAACTAGGAAGGTTCATAAGGAATGGAAAATTTCAGAGAAGGTTGGGATATCATCTGCGATTATCTCAGACAGGAAAATAAAATTGTGGAGGTCGCTTATAAAACATGGATCTCCCGTATCGAACCCGTAGGGATCGACTTTGAAAAAGGCGTCATCACCTTGATGGTACCGAATGAGTTTCACCGTCAGACGCTGATCCGAGGTTATCTGCCGAAGCTGGAGAAAGCGTATGAAACGGTGCTGGGCACAAGCTTTGAAACCATCTTCCTGATTCCGGAAGAAAATGAAAAGAAAAAAGAAAAGCTCTTAGGCGACGAGACCTCTGCCGAAACGGGCTATGAATTTACCTTTGATACCTTTATCGTCGGCTCGTCCAATAAGTTTGCTCACGCGGCGTCAATGGCTGTCGCTCAAAATCCCGCTTCTGCTTATAATCCGCTGTTTTTATACGGAAATTCGGGACTGGGCAAAACCCATCTGCTGTACGCAATCGGCAACGAAATCAGACAGACGCATCCCGATTATACGGTGATCTACATCAAAGGCGAGGATTTTGCCAACGAGATCATCCAGTCAATTATGAATAAGACAACCGCGCAGTTCAGACAGAAATATCGTCAGACGGATGTTTTGCTGGTCGACGACGTACAATTCATCGGCGGTAAAGAAAGTACGCAGGAGGAATTTTTCCATACGTTTGACGCGCTGTATGACGCAAAGAAACAGATTGTGCTGACGTCCGACCGTCCGCCGAAGGAGATCAAGGTGCTGACCGACAGGCTCAGAGGAAGATTTGAGATGGGTCTGCTTGCCGATATCCAGGCTCCGGATTTTGAAACAAGAATGGCGATCATCAAACGCAAGGCGGAGATCATCGGTCTCGATCTGAATGACGATCTGTGCGAATATATTGCCAACAAGCTCAAGACCAATATCCGACAGCTCGAGGGCGTAGTTAAAAAGCTGATGGCAAGATATAATCTGACCAAGGAAAAACCGACGCTGTCGATCGTCAACGAATCTATCGCGGATATTTTGAACGACGATACCCCGCCGGAGCTGACGGTAGAAAAAATTGTTGACGAGGTTTGCCGCACTTACGGCGTAGACAGCGATGACTTGCGCTCGCAAAAATCACGCAGAGCCAATATCAACAAACCGCGTCAGATTGCGATCTACATCGTCAGAGAGCTGACAACGCTGTCGATGGAAAGCATCGGCAAGGAGTTCGGCAACCGCCATTATTCAACGATCGTTTATACCGTTCAGCAGGTGGAAAAGGATATCAAAAATGATCCTTCCCTCAGAGAAACGGTGGAGGATATTATCAAAAATATCAGAGAGAGATAAATATAACTGTCATCATAAAAGTTGACTGTCATCACTTTGAATTGTTGTTTTGATACGTTATACGTGATCTCTGCAACAAAAATGAATGATGATTTTTTCCATAAATTTTTCCACATTCACTCAACATATTTCAACGTGATGTTTATAATTAAAACACTATATGATATCACCATTGAGTTTTGCTTAATGTTTATTGAGAAGTATGAGGTGGAAAATAAAGGGAAAATGCGGACAAGAGAGGATATCCTCATTTCAACGTCCCCTACTACTACTGCTAAATATAATCATATCATTACATTCTATTAATTCATTCAAACAGAGAGGATCCTTATTATGAGATTTAAGTGTATGAGAACGGATTTGTCCTCAGCGGTTTCAAACGTATCGAGAGCGGTATCGGCAAAAGCAACCATCCCCGCGCTGGAAGGCGTTCTGATTAAGGCATATAACAATCAGTTGGAGATCAGCGGTTATGATCTGGAGATCGGTATTGTGACAACGGTGGAAGCTTCGATCACGGAAGAGGGCGAAATCGTTGTATCAGCAAGACTGTTTAATGAGATTATTCGTAAGCTTCCCGAAGAGATCGTCAATATTGAAACAGACGACAGATTGGTTACTTATATCAACTCCGGTTCGGCGGATTATCAGATCGTGGGTATCAGCTCTACCGAATATCCCGAACTGCCGAATGTTGAGGAGATCAACGGACTGACCATCAACGCAGAGATTTTGAAGAATATGATTCGTCAAACGGTTTTCGCAACCTCTGATAATATGGCAAAGCCGATCTATACCGGTTCTCTTTTTGAAATTAAGGACGGTTTGTTTAAGATTGAAGCGGTAGACGGCTTCCGCATGGCAATCAGAGAAGAAAATGTTGACAGCGATATTACGTCAAAATTTGTTGTTCCCGGCAAAACGCAGAATGAGATTTTGAAGCTGATTACCGATAATAAAAAGGATATCACCATTGTAGTCGGTCAGCGTCATATCATCTTTAAGATAGAGAACTACAGCATAGTATCCCGTCTTTTGGAAGGTAATTTCTTGGATTACAAGATGCCGTCCTCCGCGTCGACAGAGTTTGTCATCAATACAAGAATCCTTGCTTCTTCGGTTGAGAGAATGGCTCTTTTGACTAATGAAAAGATTCAGTCGCCTGTGCGCTGTACCATCACCGCGGATGAGATCAAGCTGTCCTGCTCGACCAGCGTAGGCAGAGCAAACGATGTGATTGCGGCTTCGGTCAGAGGTAATGATGTGGAGATCGGCTTCAACAATCGTTATCTGCTTGACGCGCTGAAAAATGCCGACACAGACGAAGTTAAGGTGATGCTCAACGGCAGTTTGCAGCCGATGATTATTCGTCCGGTTGACGGTCAGAGCTTTACGTTTCTGGTTGTTCCGATGCGTTTGGCAGCGGAATGATGAAAAGCTGTTAAAATTTTCGGTCATCGTCTGTGATTTTTAACAGCACCTATGCAAGTCTCTCGAGCCGCGCTTGGTAAACGTATCTGATGAATAGGGGATCTACAGCCACCCTAAGATTAGAACTTGAGCGGCGGTTATCCCTCTCCTTATATCACGGAGAGGGATGGGAAACCCTTGCGGCGAACAATGATCGGCGGAGAATTACTGCATAAATTAATTGAATATAACTCATTTATAATCGGAGTTTATATATGGAAATAATCAAGATCAGTGAAGAATATATTCGACTGGACAATCTGATGAAGTTTTCGGGATTGTGCAACTCCGGCGGCAGGGCGAAGTATCTGATCCAGAACGGTGAGGTTATGCTCAACGGCGAAGTTTGCACGATGCGCGGAAAGAAGATCAGACCCGGCGATAAGGTAGAATATCAAAACAGAACGGTTGAGGTTGCGGTTGAAGGTTAATGCGCTTCACTTTGAAAACTACAGAAATCTAAAAGATAATACAATCCATCCGTCGGATAAGGTTAACGTCATCTACGGCGAGAACGCCAACGGAAAAACAAATCTGCTGGAGGCGATTTGGTTGTTCTGCGGCGGTCACTCCTTTCGCGGCGCGAAGGAAAATGAGCTGATTCAGTTTGATAAGGGATTTTACAGGCTGAGAATGGATTTTTTCTCGGGAGAGAGAGAGCAGACGGCTCAGATTATTTTTGATAAAAGCAAGAAGAGTATTCGCATCAACGAGGTGGATAAAAATTCGTCCTCTTATCTGACAGAGGTTTTTTCAGCGGTGGTTTTTTCACCGGAACATCTGAGCCTGATTAAAAGAGGACCGAACGTCCGCAGAAAGTTTTTGGACGCGGCGATCTGTCAACACAGGATTCGGTACGCTTCAATGCTGTCAAAATACAATCAGATTATCAACCAGCGCAACGCGCTTTTGAAGGATATCTATAAGCATAAAGAGCTCAAAGAAACGCTTTCAATCTGGGACGACAGCCTTGCGGTTGTCGGCGCGCAGATACTTTCGGAACGATTTTGCTATCTCAAAGAGATGATAGAACCCGCGCAAAAGTATCACAGAGGGATTTCCAACGATAGAGAAGAATTGGAGATCGGCTATCTTTCGACCTCAAAAGCAAATGAAAATGACAGCGTTGATGAGATCAGAGAGAAACTGAGTAAGGCTTTTCTGGAATCGAGGCACGAGGACTATCATACCGGTTATACCTCGGTAGGCCCTCACAGGGATGATATCGACATCAAGATCAACGGAATCTCCGCGCGCAAGTTCGGCTCACAGGGTCAGCAGCGTTCGGCGGTGCTTTCGATGAAGCTCAGCGAAGCGCAGCTGCTCTATCAAAAGAACGGTGAAAGACCGGTGATACTGCTTGACGACGTTTTGTCGGAGCTGGACAACAGCCGGCAGGATTTTTTGTTGAATAAGGTAGAGGATTATCAGGTTTTTGTCACCTGCTGTGAAGAAAGCAACAAGGAACAGCTGCAAAGAGGTAAGGTGTTCTATGTGGATAACGGAGAAATCAGAGAATGAAATATCTGCATCTCGGTAAAGATACTTCTATCGAAATCAAAAATATCGTCGGTATCTTTGATATGGATACCAGCACCGTGAGCAAGCATACCAGAGATTTTTTGGCTGTGTGCGAAAAGGAAAACAGAATCGTCAGCGTCAGCTACGAGCTGCCGAAATCCTACATTCTCTACGACTTCGGCGGTGAATACTCCGTTTATCTTTCTCCGCTGAATACGGCGACGCTCCTAAAACGTATGACGGAGTAATAATACTAATCCTTCACAATGACTATTTTGAATATACAGGAAAGGATACTGTTATGAATAATTGTAAATGTCCGTACTGCGGTAAGCGTATTTCGTATTTTACCGCGCTCTCTATCCGCAGGAGGGGAGAATATTACTGTAAAAAATGTAAGAAGGAAAGCAATATTCATATCAAAAAGACAATCTGGATTCTCTTTTTTGTTATGCTGGTGCTCGCGCTGATTATCATGGGCTTTTATTTGTTCATGACCAATAGGGAAAATCTGTGGTTTGTCCTGCTGGTAGCGATTCCGTTCATCGTTTTTTATCTGTTTTCACCGCTGTTTGTCAGACTGCGTCCGAAGAAAAAATTTCAGGATTCGCTGTATGACACCGATATGGTCAATACGCCGATGGTCGATCCCGATCCGACGATGGCTTCTTCTGCCAATGTCGCGCCGGCGTTTATGGATGATATCGGTTTGGGTGGCGAAGAATATAAGTCTTCGATCAACTCGGACGTGTTCAACGCGATCAAAGAGGAAAGAAAGGTTGTCAGCGATTCCGAAGGCGGTACCAGAAGTTTTGATCGGTTTGAAACCATCAACAGCAGCAACAACAGCGATGATATCGGCAGTACCAAGCTGGTCGGAAACCTCAAGCATATTTCTTCATCCGGTGAGCAGGACGGCGAAGACTATACGCCTTCCAGGCTGAGATAATGTTTAGGCTGCCTGTATGTCCGCACTGCGGAACGGTCTATCGCTATAAAGATACCAAAGAAGCGATCAGAAAGAAGGAAAATGTCTGCTATCACTGCAAGAAAAAATTTCTTGCGAAGCGATTTCCGTATATCTTTGTCGGTGCGCTGATTCCGTTGGTACTTTGTATCGTTATCAATATTGTTATTTTGTCAAGAATGGAGAATTTGCAGTTATTGCCGCTTTTCGGCGTCACGCTGGTATTTCTCCTGATTATATATATCATCATACCTTTTTTCACGAAATTTAAGAAAACTGAGGATAAAGAAAAGAAATAATGGTTGTGATTACCGTGATCTTTTTGGATAAGATCAGGTGATTATGATTGAATACGGAGGAATGTTTTTTGGAGAACAAGAACGAAGAAATCAGAACCGTACAAGAGGTTGTAGAGGAGCTTGTAGAAAGAGCCGATACACCGATTGAGACCGTAGACGTTGTTGATGATGAAAAGATGACAAAGGTCGAGGGTGAGTACGGCGCGGATGAAATTCAGGTTTTGGAAGGACTCGAGGCGGTCAGAAAACGCCCGGGTATGTACATAGGCTCGACAGGAGAAAGAGGTCTGCACCATCTGGTATATGAGATCGTTGACAACTCGATCGACGAGGCTCTTGCGGGCTATTGCGATAAGATCGACGTCAGCATTCTGCCCGGCAATGTGATTCGCGTCAAGGATGACGGCCGCGGTATCCCTGTCGGCATCAACTCAAAGATGGGTCTGCCCGCGGTTACGGTTGTCTTTACCGTTCTGCATGCAGGCGGTAAGTTCGGCGGCGGCGGATATAAGGTATCCGGCGGTCTGCACGGCGTCGGCGCTTCGGTTGTTAACGCGCTGTCGGAATGGCTCGAGGTAAGAGTTTGTGACGGCAAGGATATTTACTTCCAGCGTTATGAGCGCGGCAAGATCATGAATGATCTCGAAAAGGTCGGCAAGTCCGATAAGCGCGGTACCGAGGTTCTGTTTAAAGCGGACGCGGAGGTCTTTAAGGATACCGACGTCTATGATTATGAGACGCTGGCGCGCAGACTGCGCGAACAGGCGTTCCTTAACGCGGGCGTTAATATTGAACTTAAAGATGAAAGAGATCCCGAGCATATCAAGGATAAGACCTTCTTTTATGAGGGAGGTATCCGTGAGTTCGTTAACTATATTCATAAGAAAAAGGGTTATACCCCGATTCATGACGAGGTTATCTATCTGCGCACGGCAAATATGGAAAACACCTGCGAGGTGGAGATTGCCATGCAGTATAACGACAGCTATAACGCCGATATCCGCTCTTTTGCCAACAATATCCATACCACAGACGGTGGTACGCATGAAGAGGGTTTTCGCAGAGCGCTGCCGCGTATCATGAACAATTACGCGACAAAGTTCAATAAAATCAAGGAAAAAGATAAGGACTTAAAGCTTGAATTTGACGATTATAAAGAGGGTCTGACCGCCATTATCTCAGTCAAGATCACAGAGGCGCAGTTTGAGGGTCAGACAAAAGCAAAGCTGGGCAATACGATCGTACGCTCGATGGTATCGAAGCTGATCTCCGACAAGCTCAGCGAGTTTTTGGAGGAAAATCCCGCTTCCGCTTCCGCTATCCTGGAGAAGGCTCTTGCCTCAGCGAAGGCGCGTGAAGCCGCTCGAAAAGCGAGAGAAAACGTCAGAAGAAAGACGGGTCTGGAATCTGCATCGTTGCCCGGTAAGCTTGCCGACTGTCAGAGTAAAGACCGCAGTGAAACGGAAATCTATATCGTAGAGGGTGACTCCGCGGGCGGTTCCGCAAAACAGGGTCGTGACAGAAAATTTCAGGCGATCCTGCCGCTGTGGGGTAAGATGCTGAACGTCGAAAAGGCGCGTCTTGACAAGGTTTACGGCAACGATAAGCTGATGCCGGTCATTACCGCGCTGGGCGCGGGTATCGGCGACGAGTTCGACACCGAGAAGCTGCGTTATGACAAGATTATCATCATGGCGGATGCCGACGTCGACGGTTCGCATATCCGTACGCTGCTGCTGACCTTCTTCTTCCGCTATATGCGTCCGCTGATCGAAGAAGGACATGTGTATATCGCTCAGCCGCCGCTGTACAGAATCTCTAAGGGTAAGGATAATCACCGTTATGCTTATACCGATCAGGAAAGAGATGAGATCCTCGCTTCGATTGAAGGTAAGACGACCATCCAGCGGTATAAGGGTCTCGGTGAGATGGATCCCGAGCAGCTTTGGGAAACAACCATGAATCCTGAGACAAGAACGATGCTCCGCGTTGAGCTCAACGACGCGCAGGAGGCTGATGAGACCTTCTCGATCCTCATGGGCGATCAGGTTGAGCCGAGAAGAGAGTTTATCGAGACCAACGCGAAGTATGTACAGAACCTCGATATCTAATTAGGAATTAGGAATGAGGAATTAGGAATTACAGATAATGAGGTGAACCTTTTTGGATAACGAGAATAAGAATATCAACAATAATGAAAATGAGGATTTTGAGGCGGAATACGCCGATATGATGAATCATACCGAGTACAGCTCCGGTAAGATCATCGACGTCGACATCAATCGCGAGATGCGTAAGTCGTTCCTCGATTACTCGATGAGCGTTATCGTCGCGCGTGCGCTGCCCGACGTCCGTGACGGCTTGAAGCCCGTACACAGACGTATCCTCTACAATATGTATGAAAACGGCATTACTGCCTCGAAACCGCACAGAAAGTGTGCGTATACCGTCGGTGAAGTGCTGGGTAAATATCATCCCCACGGCGACGCTTCCGTTTATGACGCGATGGTCAGACTGGCGCAGGATTTTTCCATGCGATATATGCTGGTCGACGGTCACGGCAACTTCGGTTCGGTTGACGGCGACCCGCCCGCGGCTTATCGTTACACCGAGAGCCGTATGAGCAAGATTGCCGCGGAAATGCTGGCGGATATCGACAAGGAAACGGTTGACTTTATGCCGACCTTCGACGATGTGCTGACAGAGCCGACGGTTCTGCCGTCGCGTTTTCCGAACCTGTTGGTGAACGGCTCTAACGGTATCGCTGTCGGTATGGCGACCAATATTCCGCCGCACAATCTGGGCGAGACCATCGACGCGATGTGTCTGTTGATTGACAACCCCGACGCGGAAATTGCCGATCTGATGGAGTGCATGCCCGGCCCGGATTTTCCGACCGGCGGTATGATTATGGGTCGCTCGGGTATCCGCGCGGCATACGCGACCGGTCGCGGCAAAATCGTTGTGCGCGCCAAGACGGAGATCGTTGAGGCGAAAAACGGTCGTTTCAAGATCATTGTCACGGAGATCCCGTACGGTGTAAATAAGGCGAGACTGATCGAGAATATCGCTAATCTCGTCAAGGATAAGAGGCTGGAGGGTATCTCGAACATCGAGGATCACTCTGACAGAAACGGTATGCATATCGAGATTGACGTCAAGCGTGAAGCTTCTGCGCAGGTTGTGCTGAACCATCTGTTCATGATGACCCAGATGCAGACAACCTTCGGCGCGATCATGCTGTCGATCGTAGATGGTCAGCCGCGTGTTTTGACGCTCAAAGAGATGCTGCAGTGCTACATCGAGCACCAGGCGCAGGTCATCGAGAGACGCACGATCTATGACCTCAAAAAAGCCAAGGAACGTATGCATATCTTAGAAGGCTTGAAGATCGCAATCGACTTCATCGACGAGGTTATCGCCATCATCAGAAAAAGTAAAGATCAGTCGGCTGCAAAGCTCGCGCTGTGTGAACGGTTCGGGCTGGATGATGTACAGGCACAGGCGATCGTCAGCATGCGTTTAGGTCAGCTGACCAATATGGAAAGAACCAAAATTGAGGACGAGATCAAAGCTCTCGGCGAAAAGATCAAAGAGTATAACGAGATCATCGCAAGCGAAACAAAGCGTCTGTCTATCGTCAAGGAAGAAGCGATGGAGATTCGCAACAAGTATGCCGATCCCAGACGTACCGAGATCTGCGCGATCACGGGCGAGGTGGATATCGAGGATCTGATTCCGCAGGAGGACTGCGTCGTCACGATGACAAAGTTCGGATATATCAAGCGTCTGCCGCATGATACCTATAAGACACAGCGCAGAGGCGGCAGGGGCGTCTCCGGTATGTCCAGACGTGACGAGGACGTTGCGACAGAGATGTACCTTTCGAACTCACACGACTATAACCTGTTCTTTACCAACAAGGGCAGAGTTTACAGAATCAAGTGTTATGAGATTCCCGAAAGCACCCGTCAGAGCAAGGGTATCAATATCGCCAATATTCTGCCTCTTGCGGCGGATGAAAAGGTTACTTCGATGATTCGTATTCCTGAATTTGACGAGGAAAAATACCTGATTATGGTCACCCGACAGGGTATCATCAAACGTATCGCGCTGAATGCCTATAATACCGCGCGCAAGGGCGGTTTGATCGCGCTCGATCTCAACAAGGGCGACGAGCTGGCTTGGGTACGCATGACAAACGGCGATGATGAAGTTATCATCGCAACCAAGAAGGGTATGGCAATCCGCTTCCGCGAAACCGACGTCCGTCCGATGGGCAGACTGGCACGCGGCGTCAAGGCGATGAAGCTCAAGGAAGGCGACAGCATCGTCGGCATGAGCATTATTGAAGAGGGTAAACTGATTTTGACCGTTTCCGAAACGGGCTACGGACGACTCAGCTCTCCGGATGACTATCGTCTGCAGAGCAGAGGCGGTAAAGGTCTGACCAACTATCATGTCGCAAAGTACGGCGACGTTGCCGCGCTAACGGTCGTTCCGCTGGAGGATGATGTTATCCTGATTGCCGATAACGGCGTTATCATCCGCATCCTTGCTTCTACCATCCGCGTTTGTTCCCGACCCGCAAAGGGCGTTACCGTGATGAAGATCAAGGGTGACGATAAGGTTGTATCCGTATCAGGTGCGCCGCATGATGAGGAAGAAGCGCAGGCGGCGGAGAATGATAGCGACGCGGAATCCGCGGAGGATATGGTTGCGGAAGAATCGACTGAAGCAGAAGAGAATACCGAAGAATAAAAGTATTGATAAAAATAGTTATCAGTAAAATAAGACCCGTCAAGGGCAGAGCGCGGAAGGAGAGATAATGTCGCATTATCTCTCTTAATCCCTTGTCAAAGAGATGACAGCGTTCTACGACGAGGAAAAATATGGACAATAAAAAAATCAAAGTAAATGTGTTTGTCGCGGGACAACGCTTCAACATCATCACCGAAAAAAGTGAAAAATATGTGCTGGATATCGCGTCGGAAATTGACGCGCGAATTAACTCGCTGGTGATTTCGGGCGATATGACCCGTGAGCGCGCCGCGGTGCTGACCGCGTTGGATTATGCGGATGACAGTGAAACGGATAAGGAAAACATCAACGCCGTCAAGGAACAGATGAAGGATTATCTGCTGACGATCGAGCGTTTGCAGGATGATAACGCGAAGCTGGTCGGCGATTACAATCTGCTGAAGGCGGAATATGAGCGTCTGATCGCGGAGCATCAGTCTGCCGAGGACGCGCAGAAAGCGTTTGAGGAAAGTAAAAAAGAAAACGAGGAATTGAAGGAAAAACTGAAAAAAACGCAAGAGCGCCTCGAATCCTTTCAACAGCAGCCGGAGAGTGTCATTTCAGAAGAAATACCTCTTCCCGAAGAACCGCCCGTTAAGGAAGAACATACCATCACGGCGGAGGATGATCTTTTCTTTGACGAGCCGGAGGAAACTCCCGTTAAACCGCAGAAGGAAAAGAAAAAACGCCACGATCACAGTCATGTGAATCCGTATCAGAAAAAAGCGAAAGAAAAACAGGATAAGGGTTATACCCAGCAAAGACAGTATTCTTTCTTTGATATCAGCGATGAAAAAGATTGAGATTCTTGCTCCTGCCGGCGGGTTTGACAGTGTGATTGCCGCCGTTCACAGCGGCGCGGACGCGGTTTATATCGGCGCAAAGGCTTTTTCCGCGCGTGCTTCGGCACACAACTTTGACGAGGAAGAACTGCGTGAGTGTGTGCGTTTTTGTCATCGGCGCGGGGTCAAGGTGCATCTGGCGCTGAATACCCTGATCTTCGATGATGAAATGGCAGACGCACTGGAGCTGGTGAAAACTGCCGCAAATGCGGATATTGACGCGCTGATTATTCAGGATTTGGGACTGGTTTCCTTAATCAGGAAGATGGTTCCCGATCTGCCGCTTCACGCGTCGACACAGCTTTCTGTTCATACGCCCTACGGTGTGAAAGCCTTGTATGAAATGGGCTTTGAGCGAGTGGTATTATCCCGTGAGCTGTCGTTGGATGAAATCAAAGAGATTCATGAATGTTGTCCCGAGGTGGAGCTGGAGGTCTTTGTGCACGGCGCGCTTTGTATGTGCGTCAGCGGAGAGTGTTACTTTTCCGCTATGCTCGGCGGGCGTTCTGCCAACCGCGGCATGTGCGCTCAGCCGTGCCGTCTGCCGATGCGGTATGAGGAAAACGATCACGCGCTGAGTTTAAAGGATAACGGCTCTTTGCATTATCTCAGGAAATTGCAGGAGATGGGGATCGCCAGCGCGAAGATCGAGGGCAGGATGAAACGTCCCGAGTATGTCGCCGCAGCGACCCTTGCCGCGAGAGAGGCGCGTGACCTCGGCTTCATTACCGAGGTTTCACAGGAAAGACTGCGTTCGGTTTTTTCACGTACAGGGTTCACCGACGGTTATCTGCGCGGCAAAATCGGCGAAGAGATGTTCGGTTTTCGACAGAAAAGCGACGTTGTATCCGCTGACAATCAACTGTTAAAGGAAATCAGAGTCCTGTACAAGGACGAATATCACAGCGTTCCCGTCAGCTTTGACTGTCACATCAAGACCGGAGAGCAAATGCGGCTCACGGCGACCGACGGTATGCATACCGTGAAGGTTGAAAGCGATGAGGTTGCCGAAAAAGCCTTGCACGTGCCGCTGAGTGAGGAACGCGTTCAAAAAAGTTTGCAAAAAACAGGCAATACGCCTTATTATATCGAAAAAATCACCATAAAAATCGACGATGACGCGGCGGCAAGCGCGGCGTCTATCAACGCGCTGAGAAGAAAAGCGTTGGAATCGCTTGACCTTATGCGCGAAATTTGTCATAATTACATAATCAACGAAATCGACCTTTCTGCTGTTCTCGACGGCGGGAAAGAAGTAAGGCAAATGAACCGCGCTGTCGTGCGTGATTTGCATATTCCCGAAGAAATGAAAGAGATGGACATAATTTTCGCGGACGTCTTTGGACTTGGGGATAAGGAGCAGTTGAAAAACTTGCTCGACAGAGGTTTTGTGATCGGCGCGGAAGTACCGCGCGTAACCTTCGGCAACGAAAAGGAAGTTTTTGAACGGCTGAAGGCGATCAAGGAGAGCGGTGTGAGAGACCTTATGGCGCACAATATCGGAGCTGTTTACATGGGAAAGATGCTGGGCTTCAGGGTTCACGCAGGCTTCGGAATGAACATCGCGAACTCTTATACGCTGAAATGGGCGAAAGAGTATGGGATTGAGACCGCCGTGCTGAGCGTGGAGCTTGACATCAGGCACATCGAGAAGATGTACAAGTGTATCCCGGTCGGGATCATCCGTTACGGTTATCTGCCGCTGATGATTATGCGCAACGCGCCTGCCGGAAAATCCTGCAAAACAGAGTCGTATTTGCAGGATAGAAAGGACGAAAAGTTCTCTGTAAGCAGCCGTGAAGGATACAGTGAAATCTACAATTGCGTGCCGATATTCATGCCGCAAAAGGATTATCCGATGGGTGGAGAGGTTTTCTCGGATTTTCTCTTTACTGTGGAAAACTCTGTGGAAAACATGGAAAAGACTCTGAAAAAATTAAGAGAAAATCGGGATTTTGAGCGTAAAACCCATGGGTTGTATCTCAGGGGTGTTAAAAAATTCACAATCTTTTAAAGAATTATCGAAAGGAATTTAATCATTTTCCGTTAAGATAAAATCGGTGATTTTTGCATATTTTTGCAGAAATCGTGTTTTTGGCTAAATTGAAGGAAAACTTTTGATTTTGCAGGAAGGTATTATATGAGTGTTTTGAAGATCAAAAAACTAAAAAAAGACGCACGCGTCCCGTTTCGCGCGACACCCGGTTCCGCGGGAATGGATCTCTATGCGTGTATCGACGAAGCGATCACGATCGCGCCGCATGAAATCAAGCTGATTCCGACGGGTATCGCGATTGCGCTGGAAAGCGCGGAATATGTCGCATATCTGTACGCGCGGTCGGGACTTGCGATTAAACACGGGATCGCTCCGGCAAACTGTGTCGGCGTGATCGACAGCGATTATCGCGGTGAGGTTTGCGTAGGGCTTGTCAATCAGACAAATGAACCGTTTACGATCGAACCGGAGGAAAGGATCGCGCAGATGGTGATTTCGCCCGTAGTTTTGCCCGAGATCGAGGTTGTCGACGAACTGGATGATACCGAAAGAGGCGTGGGCGGATTTGGCTCTACCGGAAGATAGAAGCATAAATATATCTTATTTTTGCAATAATAAGATGGAATAAAACAGAAACGAAAATCACATTTGCGCCACAGAGCGGAAAGGGGTCAGGTATGTTTGCAAAAGATATCGGTATTGACTTGGGTACAGCCAACACGTTGGTTTATATGAAGGGTAAAGGCGTTGTCATGCGCGAGCCGTCGGTCGTTGCGGTTGACGTAAAGCGTGATATGGTTCTTGCGGTAGGTCACGAGGCAAAGGAAATGATCGGTCGAACGCCGGGCTCGATTGTCGCGATCCGTCCCTTGAAGGACGGCGTTATCGCGGACTTTGAGATCACCGCGACCATGCTGAAATATTTTATCAAGAGCGTTGTCCGCGGCGGCATGTTCAGTAAGCCGCGTATCATCATCTGTATCCCCTCAGGCGTTACCGAGGTTGAGAGAAACGCGGTGGAGGACGCCGCGCGTCAGGCGGGCGGCAAGTATGTTGAGCTGATCGAAGAGCCGATGGCGGCCGCGATCGGCGCGGGTCTGCCGGTCGATTCGCCTGTTGGCAACATGGTTGTCGATATCGGCGGCGGCACCAGCGAGGTCGGTATCGTATCGCTCGGCGACATCGTCGCTTCCTGCTCTGTACGAATGGCGGGCGACAAGTTTGACGAGGCGATCGTCACATACATCAAGAAGAAGTATAACCTGCTGATCGGTGAGCGTACCGCCGAGGATATCAAGGTTACCATCGGCTCGGCATACCCCTACGAGGGCGAGGGCGCGATGATGGTCAAGGGCAGAAATCTGGTAGACGGTCTGCCGAAGAATATCCGCATTACCGCGGCGGAGGTGAGAGAGGCGCTGAAGGATCCGCTGATGACGATTATCGACGCCATCCTGAACACGCTGGAAAAAACTCCGCCGGAGCTTTCTGCCGATATCATTGACAACGGTATCATGCTGACGGGCGGCGGCGCGCTGCTCAGGGGGCTTGACAAGCTGATCGAGGAAGAGACCGGCATGCCGGTCAAGATCGCGGAGCGTCCGCTTGACTGTGTTGTCGACGGCGCGGGTATGCGGCTTGATCCGAATTTCAGAGCGAACAGAAGAGCCAAACAACAGTAAGATACAAGGCGTCTTTTATCAGGAAGGTTAAACTTTTTGATCGAGTGAAAGGTTTCTTCACTTACCGAAAAACAGAGACGGGAATCGGAAAATGAAAGATTTTTTACAATCCCCAAAAATTAAAATATTTCTGTCGGTACTGCTGGTGCTGATTATGCTCGCGGTGTTTACGCGGAATGTGGAAAATAACATTATTTCCACAACGCTGAACACGCTGACCTACGGTCTTTCAAAGGTGACGGCGGCGGCTACCGCCGATCACAGCAGCAACAAAAGCTATGACGAGCTGAAAGCCGAAAACGAAGCGCTGACGACGGCAAATCGTGAGCTGAGAGCAAGGCTGGTAGATTACTATAACGTCAAGGAAGAAAATACCCGGCTGTGGATGTTCTATGATCTGAAAAAGGAACACGAGGACTATCAGCTGATTCCCGCGACGGTGCTCAGACGTGATACGAACGATGAGTTCGGCTCCTTTACCATCGACAAGGGGACAGCGTCTCAAATCAGCGTCGGCGATCCTGTTATGGGAGAAAACGGTCTGATCGGCTGGATCTCGGAGGCAGACGCGTATACCGCGAAGGTGATTACCATCCTCTCACCGCAGACGAGTATAGGCGCGATTGATAACGCGACCTCTGATACCGGTATCATCACCGGTTCGGCAAAATACGCCGACGATAACCGCACGACGTTCACCAAGCTGAACTCCGAGAACAAGGTGGAGGAAGGCGATATCATCACCTCGTCGGGCGCGTCGGGTATCTATCCCAAGGGCATCCCGCTGGGAGAGGTCATCGAGATCGGTTACGATACATACGACACCTCGTATTATGCCGTGATCGAACCGTATGACAATATCGACAAGGTGACGGACGTCGCGGTTGTGACAGACTTTGACGGTCAGGGCGAGATCTTGAAGAGAGAGAGCGCAGAATGATGTCGGACAGGTCAAATTCTTTCTTCAGATATTTAGCCTATGTGCTGGAGCTGATCCTGGCGTTTGCGCTGGTGACGACGCCGGGACTTTTGCCGGAAATCTTCGGCGCGAAACCCGCGCTGATCCTCTGTGTGGCGCTGACGGTCGCGGTGTATGAGCGCGAGATCCCCTCGATGATCTTCGGCATGCTGGCGGGACTGTTGACAGATATCGGGTTCAGCAACAGTATCGGTTTGTTTACCATCTCGCTGACGACGGTTTGCTTTGTTGTGGGTTACGCGGCAAACAACCTGATTGTCGCGACCTTTTTGAATTACCTGCTGTACGCGTTTTTTGCGGTCGGCGGGTTATTTATGCTGTACTTTTTGGTGCGGTTCGTGATCCCCGGTGTGGAAAATATGTGGAGCTACTTTGCGCAGCATTTGGTCTCACGCATGGTGCAGACCTTCCTCTTTTCCATACCGATTTATTTTCTTAACCGGTTTATCTACTTTACGCTGTCACCGGAAGCATAGGGTGACTGCAATAATCCGAACCGTGGTTTTGACGGGCATGTTTCTGCCTGTCTACTGCTAAAATCCACGCGAATCCGTTACGGACGGTTACAACAAAGAAAGGAGGTATCACGTTGAATAACAAGGGCAGAAAATCTTTGCACCAGCCGAATTTTCACGCGGATAAGATTCTGTCGGCAAATAACCGCAGTATGTTAAATTCGTCAAACAATAAAGAGCCGCAGGAAGAGAAAAAAGATCGCTCTAAGCTGCGCGTCATCATCTGCGTGATACTTCTGGTTGTGATCTTTGCGCTGTTCGCGGCGCGGCTGTTTAACTGGCAGATCGTACACGGTGAGGAATACAAGGAGCTTTCGAAAGCTTCTACCGCGCATACGGTGCAGTCGGACGCAACGCGCGGCGAGATCCTCGACGTCGGCGGTAAGCCGCTGGCAGTGAACGAGACCGCGTATAATATCGTGATTAACAAGGTGTACGCCGACAATGACAATCAACTGAATCTGATTATCATCGACCTGCTGAACACCCTGCGCGAATGTGACGAGAAATATATCGACGAGCTTCCGATCTCTTATATGGACGGCGGGTTTGTCTTTGACGAGGGCAGTGAGGGCGACGTCGAGTATATCGAGTCTTCCGTGATGCTGAATCAAGAAGGATTGTCGGCGGACGAGATTGTCGAGGGGCTTGCAAAGCGATATAAAGCGGATAACATCGCCGATCCGTTTACCAGACGGTCGGTTGTTTCGATCCGCTATAATATGGAGAAAAAGGGTTTTTCCTATGAGCAGGTGTACGTTGTCGCGTCAGATGTGAACAGCGATACCGTTGCGGTTGTTTCGGAACGCACGCAGACCGTACCCGCGGTGGAGATCCGCACGGTGAATGAGCGCGTTGTCAAAAACGGCGAGCTGATTCCGCATATTCTCGGCGTCGTCGGCAAGCTCAACGAGGACGAATATGAGGCGAACAAGGAGAAAGGCTACAGCCTAGATGACAATATCGGCAAGTTCGGAATTGAAGCCGCGATGGAAAGCTATCTGCGAGGTGAGGCGGGGGAAAAGACCATCGTCACGGACGAGGACGGTCAGATCGTCGCCGAGGAGGAAACGGTCAAGTCAAAGCCAGGCGATACCGTTTACCTGACCATCAACTCGCGTATCCAGGAGGTTGCCGCCTATACGATCGGAAAGAATATTCGCGAGGCGCAAAAGCTGGGCGAACAGGACGTCAAAAACGCGAAGGCAAGCAACGCGAAACAGCAAAGCAAGCTGGGTGAGGACTGTGTCGCGGGAGCGGCGGTGATGCTGGATGTGCGCGACAACTCGGTCATCTGCGCGGCGTCTTATCCGAACTATGATATCTCGCGTTACTATGATCCCGATTACTCGGATTACCTCTTTAACAACGAGGATATCCCGATGTTTAACAGAGCCTTTGAAGGCGCGTTCGCGCCCGGCTCGACCTTTAAACCGTGTGTCGCGACGGCGGCTCTGCAGGAGAAGATCATCTCGACCGATACGCAAATCCACTGTTCGGGTGTGTATGACTACTATAAAGACGACGTCGTTCACTGTCTGGGTGTTCACGGCGATCAGAAGCTGGAAAGCGCGATGGCACATTCCTGCAACTGTTACTTTGCCGAGGTCGGCAGGCGTGTGGGTATCACAACGATGTACCTGTATGCCGAGAAATACGGTTTGGGAGCAAAAACCGGCCTGGAGGTCTATGAAAACACCGGCATGCTGGCAGGCAGAGATTCGACAACGTGGTTTGAGGGCAATACGGTACAGGCGGCGATCGGTCAGAGCGATAACGCCTTTACGCCGGTACAGCTGGCAACCTATGCTTCGGCGATTGCCAACGACGGTGTACGCTACAGAACCCATCTGGTGCGCAAGATCATGAACTATGAGCGCGACGAGACCGTTCTTTTTAACGATCCCGAAAAACCGGAAAAGATCGCGGAAACCGGCGTTTCTCAGGAAAACATCGAGTTGGTCAAAGAGGCGATGTACGCGGTAACTCAGACGGATACGATGCAAACAATGGCGGGAAAATATCCGATCAAGATGGGGTGCAAGACCGGTACCGCGGAAAACGCCGGCTCCGACCACAACGTTTTTATCTGCTTTGCGCCGTATGACGATCCCGAAATCGCGCTGTGCGTACTTTTTGAGCACGGCGGCAGAAGCTACCTGCCCCAGCAGGCGGCATGTGATATTTTGGACGCGTACTTCTATGATAAAGATGTGGAGGATATCAAGGATGATCCGTGGAAATTCTGAACGATTATCGATCACCATGAGCTATTCACACAGGAAAATCACGGAAATAGGAACTTGTGTTTATTGAATTTGTCTAATTTTCGGAATAATTATTCTACAAAAAGAGCAGCTCATGGAGGTTGCTCTTTTTTTACTTTTGTGATAAAATAGTAACAGGTATAGCTATCATAATTTATGAAGGATGTCTGTTTTTTAACGATAATGTGTGAAGTAATCGTAATAGCATCCGGCAAAGGCGGTACGGGAAAAACCACCGTTTGTACGGCTTTGGCGGCGGCTTTGGCAAGAGCGAAAAACAAGGTTTTAATCATCGACTGTGACAGCGGGATGCGCGGCGTCGATCTGATGCTGGGTATCAGCGATCATCTGGTATATGATTTGTCCGACGTTATCAGCGGTGAATGTGAGTATAACGACGCGCTGTACCGGGTGGACGGCGACTTTGAGTTTTACAGCATTGCTGCTCCGTTGTATGCCGATGATGAGGTCAGCCCCTCGCTGATTAAGCGTTTTGTGGATAAGGTCAGGGATGACTTTGACTACATCCTGGTTGACTCGCCTGCCGGCACGGGATCGGGCTTTTACTCTGCGGCTAACGCGGCTGACAGAGCGTTGGTTGTCATCAACGCCGAGCCGATCAGCATCAGAGGTTGTAAAAATATCGGCTACAGGCTCAAAGAGTTGAAGATCGACAATTGCAGGCTGATTATCAACCGATTTGACAGAAAACGTTTTGATGAAATGGGGCTGTACCGTGATCTCGATGAGGTCATCGACGAGGCGGGTATGCGGCTGATCGGACTGGTTCCCGAGGACGTCAGGGTGACGGCGCTCTCTCAGCGCGGCGCGCTGACCAATAACTGGTCGCAGACTTCCATCATTTTCGATACCATCGTCAAACGTCTTGAGGGCGTTGACGTACCGATAGTAGTCAAAGAGAAATAATATAGATTAGTGGAGGTGCGTGTATGAATATCGCGATAATTGCACATGATGAAAAGAAAGAGCTGATGGTACAATTCTGTATTGCTTACTGCGGGATTCTCAGCAGAAATAAAATGTGCGCCACCGGTACAACCGGAAAGATGGTTGCGGAGGCGACAGGTCTGGAGATACAGACGTTTCTGGGCGGCTCTCAGGGTGGTGACCAACAGATCGCCGCGCGTATCGCTTGTAATGAGATAGATATGCTGATCTTCTTCCGCGATCCTCTGACGCCGAAGCCGCATGAGCCGAACGATATGAATCTGCTGCGTCTTTGCGATATGCACAATATCCCTGTCGCGACCAACATCGCGACCGCAGAGGTGCTGATCCACGGTCTTGAGAGAGGCGACCTCGACTGGAGAAATATCGTCAGATAATAGATTGATTCTTATTGATGAAAAAGATAACCGCAACGGAAGTTTCCGCTGCGGTTTTTTGGTATGACGGGCATATCAATGCTCTGTGGTGAAAGTCCACCGAGGCGTAGTTACCGACGAACTCAAAAGCGACTCCCAAGGTTTGTATCG
>CACWTM010000004.1 GCA_902763855.1 uncultured Ruminococcus sp.
AACTGGAGCCTTTTGAAGCAGACGGTAATTCACTGCCTTGTCATTTCCGTAACAATGTTGCCGATCGCTTATTGTATGTACTGGATGCCGCATAGCTTTTGGGGTATCGCGGGCTATATCGCTATTTTCTTCTTTATATATTTCTTCATCTGGTTCAGTCAGTACTTTGCTATGAAGAAAAAAATACAGGCGATTAATGATAAAGTCAAATCTGATTCTGTAAGCAGCTGATAAGTATTTCAGCCGCCCGTGGGAGAAATCCTGCGGGCTATTTCTCTAAATTGAAAATTCCGTATTTCTATTGAAATTTTCTCAAAAATATGTTATAATAATTTAGTTCATCGGAGGAACTGTAAGACGTAATTACAGCGCCGGATAAGATGTCGCATAAGGACTTTTGTCGGAGGGCGAGCGCAGCGTATGGGGCGACGCCGGATAAGACAACTGCTTTGTGCGGAACATCTTATCCGGCGTTTTTTGTTTTTTAGGAGGAAAAGTATGGATTTTATTACTGGCGACATCAAACAACTTTATCGCAAATTCTTGACCGCTTCAATGGCAAGCGCTATGGTCATGTCTATTTATAGCTTTGTAGATACCATTGCAGTCGGTCAATCGGAAGGGCCTGCGGGTGCAGCAGCCATGGCGGTTATTACACCTTTGTATGGAGTGCTGATCTTTCTTGGCATTCTGTGCGGTGTTGGTGGCTCTGTACTGTATGGGAATGCCCGTGGTGAAGGAAAAGAGGAAAAAGCAAATGCTTTATTTACCGCAGCCACAGGATTGATGCTGTTCCTGATTCTTTTGGTGTGGATTATTTTTGCATTGTTTCATCAGCAAATTTTCACTTTCTTTGGTGCTGATGCGGAATTGATGCCCAAGGTAATGGAATATGCCCGCTGGCTGATCTGGTTCCTCCCCGTGTTCATTCTTCCGACCTTTATCAGTTCCTTTATCCGCAACGACGGCGCACCGGGGCTTGCTATGGCAGCGGTCATCATCGGTGGCTGCGTAAATATCTTTGGTGACTGGTTCTTTGTATTTCCGTTGGGATTGGGTATGACGGGTGCGGCAATAGCTACCGTTTTGGGAACCAGCGTCCAGGTCATCATTATGTGCATACACTTCTTCACAAAGAAATGCACGCTCCGTATTGTAAAGCCCAATCATGTAAAGCCTGCAATTTGTCAGACGCTTGGCATTGGTTTTGGTGCCAGCGTTCTTGACCTTGGAACCGTCATTTTATCCATCATTATGAATAATCAGATCATGCGCTACGGGGATACAAATGCGCTGGCGGTTTATGGTGTTGTTGCCACGATCACATCTTTGTTCCAAGCGCTGTACTGCGGTGTGGGACAGGCAATCCAGCCTATTGTTTCTGCAAACTGCGGCGCTATGCAAGCTGACCGTATCAAGCAGGTGTGGAAAATGGCTCTTACGACAGTAATTGTATTGGGTATTGGTTTTACAGCGGTTGGCGAACTGTTCCCGACACAGATCGTAAGATTGTTCATGGATGTAACACCGGAGGTTTTGACGGTTGCTCCCGGAATTATCCGTCCTTTCTTCCTGTTGTTCCTGTTCCTTGGAATCACAGTATTGGCAACTTACCATCTTCAATCCATTATGCACGGAAGAATGTCTATGATGATTGCGGTTTTGAGAAGCGTTGTGATCAGTGGGCTTTTGATATACATTTTGCCGCTGTTTATGGGTATTTTAGGAGTGTGGGTAGCAATGCCAATTTCTGAATTGATTGTAGCAATTATTGCGCTGATCTATATTCAGAAACGCACATAAAGAGGTGCTTTGAACTGAACACTCCAGAGGAAGAGGAATACTAATTTAGCCAACACCATAGTCAATGCCGTCGGAGCTATCAGCAGTATCTTTAGGTTGAATATCAAGAGGCTATATGCTATAATACAGTCAAACCACCCTGAACAATTACCTTGTACTCCCCACGGTGGTTTATCACCACTGATAAGTTTTTGATAAGCATCCATCGTACAGTTAAGATAATATGGGCAATCAAAATAATCAGAACAGCAGGTGCAACATCTTATAAACAAAATTGTTTAAGATGCAAGTCCCTGCAACGAGTGGGAATAAAATCAAAGTCCCGTCAAGCGCCATAAACAGAGGCTTTTCAGTCTTTCCAATTTGCTGAAAAATCTTGGGAACATCAATGATTCAAAAAATAGCCAACTGATTCTCAAGTCAGTTGGCTATTTTCGATTACATATGATAGTATTCTCATCCCAGCAGTCTTTGATACAGCTGATAGTCGATATCCTTGAATACGTTGAAGATCACATCGATCCCGCCGCCCGCTTCCCCGCGGAACTCTCTGACGGTATCGACAGCGATCTCGGCGGCGCGGTCGTTCGGGAAATGGAACTCGCCTGTCGAGATACAGCAGAACGCGATGCTGTCGATGTCGTTCTCATACGCCGCTTCCAAACACGAGCGATAGCATGAACGCAGCAGCACCTCATCTTCTGTCGTCAGCCGATAGACGACGATAGGACCGACCGTGTGGATGACATAGTCGCACGGCAGATTATACGCCGGGGTAATCTTTGCCCGACCTGTCGGCTCGTCAAAGCCCTGTTCCTTCATCATCCTGCCGCAGGTATGGCGCAGCTGCACGCCCGCAAAGGTATGGATGGCGTTGTCGATACAGCGGTGGCACGGCACATAGCACCCGGTCATGCCGCTGTTGGCGGCGTTGACGATCGCGCCGCACCTCAGGGTCGTGATATCGCCCTGCCAAAGGTAGATTCCGTCCTCTAAAGGCGTCAGATCGCGGATATCGGTAATCCCCTTCGCGGCGATCTCTTCGCGCAGGTATTCGTCCTGCACCCGCAGAAACGCCGCGTCGGCAGCCTGCGGCAGACGCACGTTCATCAGTGAGCGCAGTAGCTGTTTTTGCTCGACCGAATTGTCGGGAATCCGAAAGCTCCCCTCGCCCCGCTCGTCAAGCAGAGCCTGTATCAAAAATCTTCTTCTCTCACTTTGATTCATCCTGTCACCTTCTTTATACATTTATTATACAGATTTTTCCGCCGGGCACAAGTACGCACTTTTATGTAACCGACCCTGTTTTTCGGAATTGTCCTGCCGCACCTGAAACCCCAAGATATACCGTGAAAAGAAAAACAATCAAGAAAGTTAGCCACAAGATATTGACATTTGGGTTGTTTGCTGTTATTATTTTCGTATAGTAGTTAAAAAATCCATAACAGGAGGCATAACATGAAAAATCTTTGTTGCAGCAACGTTAAATTCAAATGGATTCTTTGGATTGTTGCAGCGGTAGCGGCGATTGCCGCCACGGTAACGACTATTTTTGTCATCAACGAGAAGAAGAAGAAAGATGAAGAACAGCTTGAGGAATACCTCGATTATTCAATACAGTAAGCACTAAAGGCGGAGGGCAGCAGCCCTCCGCTTTTAGTTTGGTTACGCGTACCTGCCAAGATTGATAAGCCGAAAATAGCCGAAATATTGCCATTTTCAGCAGGTTCGGATTATTCCTGTCACCCTACCCTTATTTTGTTGTCGGTAAACGGATGATGAAAAGGCGCACCCTCGCCGCTCGCACAGCACATAGATTCCCGCACCGCGAACGCCCTAGCTCCTAAATCTTCATCGGGCTACTTCTCCTTTGGCTTGCTGACAAGCCCCGCGATCAGCGACAGCAGTACCGCCGCGCCGAGCCCGGCGGCGGAAGCTGTCAGCGCGCCTGTCAGGATCCCGATCGCGCCGTCCCTGTCGACAGCGTCCCTCACGCCCTGTGCCATCAGGTGCCCAAAGCCCGAGAGCGGCACCGTCGCGCCTGCTCCGGCAAAGTCCGCCAGCGGCTCATACAATCCTACCGCCGACAGAACCACGCCGACCACCACAAAACCCGTCAAGATCCTTGCGGGCGTCAGCGAGGTGCGGTCGATCAGGAGCTGTCCGATCAGGCAAAGCGCCCCTCCGACCAAAAAAGCCCATAAAAACTGCATATTACCATCCTTTCTCAGGGGAAAGATATTGAAAATCTCGTTAGATAATGTTATTATATATTGATAGCGGCAAAAAATACGTTTTTTGTATTTTCATGAAAACTCTGCCGCATATCTTAAATAAAAACAATCCGCAAACAATCAATACAAGGGGGAATCCAATTGTCAGAGCTCAGCTTTCCGAAGCGGCCGTACCGCACCAAGGGCGGCGTTCATGCTCCGCACAACAAGAATACCGCTCACAAAGACAGCCTTGTCCTTCCGATACCCGCGATGGTCGCCCTGCCGATGACCCAGCATATCGGCGCGCCGTGCAAGCCGCTGGTCAAGGTCGGCGATACCGTCGACGTAGGGCAGCAGATCGCGGGCAGCGAGGCATTTGTCAGCGCACCCATCCACGCAAGCGTTTCGGGCACCGTCAAGAAGATCGACAAGATCACCATGCCCGACGGCGGCAAGGTTGACGCGATCTTCATCGAGAGCGACGGCGAACAGCGCATGTCGCCCGACATCGCGCCACCCGAGGTCGAGAGCCTCTCCGACCTCATCACTGCGGTACGCAACAGCGGACTTGTCGGTTTAGGCGGCGCGGGATTTCCGACCGCCGTCAAGCTCAACATCCCCTCGGACAAAAACGTCGATACGCTGATTATCAACGTCGCCGAGTGCGAGCCGTACATCACCTCCGACCACCGCGAAATCCTCGAGAACAGCTGGGACGTGATCTCGGGCATCATCACGGTCAAAGAGTTTCTCGACATCCACCGCGTCATCATCGGTATCGAGAACAACAAGCCCGACGCCATCAAAGCTCTCAGAGAGATCGCGGACGGCTCGCTCGATCCCGAAGACGAGATCCGCGTCCTGCCCATCAAGGCGACCTATCCCCAGGGCGCCGAAAAGATTCTCATCAAAGCCTGTACGGGACGCGAGGTACCCGTCGGCGGACTTCCCTCCGATGCGGGCTGTCTTGTCATGAACGTCGGCTCCATCGCCTTCATCGCGCGGTACCTCAAAACGGGTATCCCGCTGATCTCCAGAAGGCTGACGGTCGACGGCGGCTGTATCGCGAACCCCTCCAACGTCATCGTCCCCATCGGCACCCCGATCAAAGAGGTCATCGACTTTGTCGGCGGCTATCAGGAACCGCCCTACAAGCTGATTATGGGCGGCCCGATGATGGGTATCTCTCTGCCGAACGACGATCTTTATGTCTTAAAGCAAAACAACGCCATCTTAGCGTTATCCGAAAAAGAAGCAAAGTATAACGAACCCTCGGCATGCATCCGCTGCGGCAAGTGTCTTGACGCCTGCCCGATGCGCCTGCAGCCCCTGGAGCTCGCCAACGCCTCGAACCGCGGCGACATCGACGCCCTGAAGCTGTACAACGTCATGAACTGTATGGAATGTGGCTGCTGTTCCTTCACCTGTCCCGCAAAACGCCATCTGGTACAGAGCATCCGCATGGGCAAGGCGCTGATCCAAAAGGCGAAGCGCGAAGAGATCGCCGCAAGCAAAGGAGGTAAAAAGTAATGGAAACAAAATTGCACGTATCCTCCTCACCTCATTTTAAAGGTAACAACTCCACACGGCGCATCATGCTCGACGTCATCATCGCGCTGTGTCCGGCGGCGGTCGCGGCATGCGTGATCTTCGGCATGCGTTCGCTGGTGCTGATCGCGGTATGCGTCGCAACCTGCGTCCTGCTCGAGTATATCTCCCGCAAGATCATGAAGCGCGATACCACCATCGGCGATCTTTCCGCCGTGGTCACGGGTCTTTTGCTTGCGCTGAACCTGCCCGTCGATATCAACCCGCTGATCGCCATGTTCGGCTGTCTGATCGCGATCGTCGTGGTCAAGCAGATGTTCGGCGGTATCGGCATGAACTTTGTCAACCCCGCTTTAGCGGCGCGAATCGTCCTTCTGGTTTCCTTCCCCTCGGCGATGATGCACTGGGTACCCGCGCTCGGCGCACCCGCCGCGGCTCAGATCGACGCGACCACCTCCGCTACCCCCCTCGTCGCTCAGCCGGGTACCTACTCCTATATTGATCTGTTACTGGGCCGATGCGGCGGCTCGATCGGCGAGGTCTGCGCCGTTGCTTTGATCCTCGGCGGCGTCTATCTCATCGCTCGCCGGGTCATCTCCCCCATCATCCCCTGCGTCTATCTCGGCACAGCGGCGCTGATGAGCCTGATCGTCGGACTTGATCCGCTGTATCAGCTTTTGTCGGGCGGTATCCTGCTCGGCGCGATCTTCATGGCGACCGACTACACCACCTCGCCCGTCACCAAATGGGGCAAGGTCATCTTCGCCGTCGGCTGCGGCGTCTTCACCATCCTGTTGCGCACCTATTCCAACATGCCCGAGGGCGTATCGTTCTCGATTCTCCTGATGAACATTCTGGTACCGCACATCGAGCGTCTCACCATTCCGCGCACCTTAGGCTATGTGAAAAAGGCAAAGGAGGCGAAGAAATGAGAGTAAAAATCACACCCAAGGCGATTTTAATTCCCACTCTCTCGCTCTTCCTGATCTGTCTTGTCGTCACCGCCGCTCTTGCGCTGACCAATAACGTCACCGCCGAGCGGATCGCGGCAAATGAACTCGAGAGCAAAAATGCCAGTATGAAAGCCGTCTGTCCCGAAGCGCAGTCTTTTGACGAGCTGATCCCCGACGTCATGTACGAGGGCAAAAACGAAGGCGGCGAGACCGTAGGCTACGCGATCTCCACCTCGTCCCAGGGCTACGGCGGTTTGGTATGGGTCATGACCGGTATCTACGAGGGCGAGATCATCGGCGTCGACGTGTTCAACAACGACGACGAAACCCCGGGCCTCGGCAAAAACACTTCCAATGAAGCTTTTCGCAATCAATACAAGGGCTTGAATGTCCACGAGGATATCGCCGTCAGCAAGGACGATTCCTCCGGCAACGCCCAGACTATCGACGCGGTCACCTCCGCGACCATCAGCTCACGCGCCGTCACCAAGGCGGTCAACGACGCTGTCACCATCTATAACGAAAACGTCGGCTCCGACGCGTCCATATCCGCGACAGGCAGCGCTGACGACGGCAAAATTATCACAAAGGAGGGTGAGTAATGGAAAAGAGAAGCTACCTCAAAGAATTTACCAAAGGTATCATCAAAGAGAATCCGGTTCTCTGCCTGGTGCTCGGCACCTGCCCCACCCTTGCCGTTACCACCTCCGCGTCCAACGCGATCGGCATGGGCGTCGCGGCGACGGCGGTTCTTGTCTGCTCCAACGCCGTGATCTCCCTCCTGCGCAAGTTCATCCCCGACAAGGTGCGTATTCCCGCCTATATCACGATCATCGCGGGCTTCGTCTCCGTCGTGCAAATGCTCGTCAAGGCGTTCGCGCCCGCCATCAACGACTCGCTCGGCATCTATCTGCCGCTGATCGTCGTCAACTGTATCATCTTAGGCAGAGCCGAGATGTTCGCCGGCAAAAACCCCGTCCTGCCGTCCATCCTCGACGGACTGGGTATGGGCGTAGGCTTCACGGCGGCGCTGTTGTGCATGGGCATCATCCGTGAGCTGCTCGGCTCCGGTACGCTCTTCGGCGTTCAGCTCCTGCCCGTCCAGATATTGATCTTCATCCTGCCGCCCGGAGGCTTCTTTGTCTTCGGCATGCTGATTATGATCGCCAACAAGCTCAACTCCCGCTCCGGCAAAAAGGTCAAGGATACGCCGTGCGACGGCTGTCCGATGGCGGAGAACTGCTCCGAAAAGCTCTGTCAGGAGAACGGAAAGGAGGCGGCTGAAAATGCTGATTAAGTCTCTCGTCGCCGTATTTCTCGCGGCAATCCTTACCGAAAACTACGTTCTGTCAAAATTCCTCGGCATCTGCCCCTTCCTCGGCGTATCAAAAAAGCTCAACACCGCCGTGGGCATGAGCGTTGCCGTCACCTTTGTCATGGTGCTGGCGACCGCCGTCACCTTCCCGATCTACATGTACCTGCTCGTTCCGATGGGCATGGAGTATCTTCAGACCGTGCTGTTCATCCTGATTATCGCGGGTCTGGTACAGCTGGTGGAGATCGTCCTGAGAAAGTACATCCCCTCGCTGTACAACTCGCTGGGCATCTACCTGCCGCTGATTACCACCAACTGCGCCGTGCTCGGCGTGACCATGCTGGTGATCCAGAAGGTCGACGCCACCGCCGCCTACCCCTACACCTACGGTCACGCGCTGGTCAACGCGTTCGGCGCGGGAATCGGCTTTTTGGTCGCGATGGTCATGTTTGCGGGCGTCCGCGGACGTCTCGAGAGCGCCGATATCCCCAAGTCGCTCAAGGGTCTGCCGATCACGCTGGTCGCCGCGGCGCTGGTTTCACTGTCCTTTCTCGGGTTCGCGGGCTTTGTCGATAAGCTCATCCCGTTAGCATAAGGAGGCGCGTATGAACGGTATCTTATTAGCTGTCATCCTCGTCGCGGGAATCGGACTGTTGATCGGTCTGATCCTGTCCGTCGCCTCCATCGTGATGGCTGTTCCCAAGGACGAGAAAGCGGAACAGATTTTAGAAGCGCTCCCCGGCGCGAACTGCGGCGCATGCGGCTACTCCGGCTGCTCCGGCTACGCCGACGCTCTCGCAAAAGGCAAAGCCGAGGTCGGCATGTGCGCCCCCGGCGGACTTGCCTGCACCCAGGAGATCTCCAAGATCCTCGGGATCGACGCAAAGGGCGCCGAACCGAAGGTCGCGGTCGTCAAGTGCATGGGTTCTCTTGACAACACAAGCTACAAAGCCGAGTACACAGGCATCAAGAGCTGTTCCGCCGCGATGAAGATCGGCGGCGGTCTGACCGCCTGCTCCTACGGCTGTATGGGACTGGGCGACTGTGAAGCTGTCTGCCCCTATGACGCGATCCATGTCTGCAACGGCGTTGCGGTTGTCAACAAGGATAAGTGCAAAGCCTGCACCCTGTGCGTCAAGGCTTGCCCCAGACAGATCATCGAGATCGTCCCTCTCAAAAATCAGGCGATCGTCCGCTGCTCCAACCGCGACAAGGGAGCTGTCACCCGCAAGCTGTGCAAAACCGGCTGTATCGGCTGTAAAAAGTGCGAGAAAACCTGCGAGTACGGCGCCGTCAAGGTCGAGAACTTCTGCGCCTATGTCACGCCCTCGCTGTGTACCGGCTGCGGCAAGTGCGTCGTCGCCTGTCCCCAGCAGTGCATCACCTACTTTGAATCATAATACTGATCCTTAATAAAAACCTTTATCAAGGATTAGTATAAAACCGCATATAACAGCAGCCCCGCCTGAAATCAGACGGGGCTGCTGCTTTATGTAATTGCGAATTATCAGAAGCCTGTCACCTTATACAGGAGCGCTTCTTTGGTATCATCGGTCTTGATAGCGTAAACAAGCATATACAGCGCACCGTTGCCGTCGTCTGAAAAGTCCTTGACCCAGAAGGTGGACACGGTCTTGCTGTCAAAGCCTGACTCAGCCTTGAGGTCTTTGACCGTCGCGAGCGGCTTACAGTCGCTGTCATGCAGATAGAGCCTGGAAACATTCGCCGAGATAATGCCGCGGTCGGTCTCGTAAAGCGCGGTATAGCCGACGGGATCTTCCCAATCGGACATCGCCAGCTCTTTGCCGTCATAGTCATAGACGCCGATGCGGTAGCCCTCGGTATCGCCTTCCTTATAGTTGCCGCCGATCAGCACGCGGTCGCCGACGATCTCACAGTCAAACACCATCGCGAGGTTACCGACTCTGTCGTTGTCGTTGTTGATGTTCTTGAACACCCACTCGCCCTCTTCGCCGTCATGGATGACGGTCGGATCGGCGTTGACCCATGTAATCACCGCGAAGTCCTCTTTTTTGGAGCACTCCAAATCATGCTTGAAGGGCAGTTTATCAAAGCTGCCGTCCCTGAGCAGCTCATATGCTTCAAAGATGCCTTGGCTGAGCAGGATATCGCCGTTGTGGTTAGCGGTAATCTTCTCAAAGCCGACCTCGGTGTCATACTCCTTGTCAAGGGTCGCCGTCGTGCCGTCGATCGTATAGACATACACCTTCTTCGCGTCCTTGTCGGCGATATAGTACTTGCCCTCGGAGTAATCGCCGCAGAAGCTGTGGCTGCCCGTACCGCCGATTCCGCCGAGCGGGATGGGCTCAAATTTCAGCTCATAGTCCCCTGCCGAAACGGTAAAAGCGGTCGGTGACAGCGGAACAAAATCCGCCGCGGCTGCCTGAGTCGCCTCTGCCGTTGTTTCCGCGGAAGATGCTGCGTCACTTGTGTCGGACACAGGCGGCACGGTCGGAATAACCTTCTCCTTTTTGCAGGCAGACAACGCCGCTACGGACAGAACCGTCACGATGACCAGCAACAGTGCAAAAAATCTTTTCATGTTCTTCTCCTTTTCTGTATATCCTCATTTGACCGGCACAACCGCCGATCCGGCTATAACCATCTTACCCCTCTCTGCCGTCAAAGCCTGTCGCAATCCGCGCAAAAAGCAAAATTGCGCCGTCAACGATATCAGGTAGATGGAGATCGTATGAAAGCGCATGGGATGACCGGCAAAAAACAGACGGTTATTTCTCTTTCATACTAGCAAATGTCAGTATAAAAATCAAGAATTGATATGTTTTTAACAAAAATAGGGCAATCGCCTTGACAACCGCCCCATCCTCTGCTATAATAGCCAAGGTGTAAAGAGCTTTACTTTACAGGAAGGAGACAGCCTCATGAACAGTAAACCTCATACCTCTTTGCTCTACGATTTTTACGGCGAGCTGCTGGGCGACTCCCAGAAGCAGGTCGTGGAACTGTACGTCAACGAAGATCTGTCTTTGGCAGAGGTTGCCGATATTCTGAAGATCAGCCGCCAGGGCGTACGCGATTCTCTGACCCGCGCCGAGAAAAAGCTCGACGAGTATGAAGAGAAGCTCGGCATGCTGAAAACCTATCGTGAGCGCACCGACCGCGACGCGCGGTTTCGCCACAAGATACACGAGATCCGCCGTTCCACCGATGATGACTATATCATCGAAACACTCAACGAGATGGAAGACCTGCTGAAAGGAGATGACCCTGATGGCGTTTGAAAATCTGTCCGATAAGCTGAACAACGCTTTTAAAAAGCTGAAAAATAAAGGTAAGCTGACCGAAGATGACGTCAAGGACGCCATGCGCGAAGTGCGCTTAGCGCTGCTCGAAGCCGACGTCAACTACAAGGTCGCGAAGGACTTTACCAAGACGGTCACCGAGCGCGCGATCGGCGCGGACGTCATGGAGAGCCTGACCCCGGCGCAGATGGTCATCAAGATCGTCAACGAAGAGCTGGTCAACCTGATGGGTGACGACGACGGCGCGCGTATCGAGTTCGCGTCAAAGCCGCCCACCGTCATCATGCTCTGCGGTCTACAGGGCGCCGGTAAAACCACCCACGCCGCAAAGCTCGGCAAGTACCTCAAAGCCCAGAACCACCGCCCCATGCTGGTCGCGTGCGACATCTACCGTCCCGCGGCGATCGAACAGCTCAAGGTTGTCGGCGGCAAAGCCGAGGTACCGGTATTTGAGATGGGTACCGAAAACCCCGTCATCATCGCCAAGGAAGCGATCCGCCACGCCAGAGACTACGGCAACGATATCGTCATCCTCGATACCGCCGGCCGACTTCATATAGACGAAGCGCTGATGAAAGAGCTTCAGGATATCAAAGCCGAAGTGGCTCCGCAGGAGATCCTCTTGACTATCGACTCGATGACCGGTCAGGACGCTGTCAACGTCGCCAAGACCTTCAACGATCTTCTCGATATCACGGGCGTTATCCTGACAAAGCTCGACGGCGACACCCGCGGCGGCGCCGCGCTGTCTGTCAGAGCGGTCACCGGCAAGCCGATCAAGTTCTCCGGTACGGGCGAAAAGCTCGAAGACCTCGAAGCCTTCCACCCCGACCGCATGGCGTCGCGAATCCTCGGCATGGGCGACGTGCTCACCCTGATTGAGGAAGCGGAGCAGAAGCTCGACCAGAAAAAAGCGGAAGAGCTCGCTCAAAAGATGCTCAAAAATAAAATGGACTTCAACGACATGCTCGACCAGCTCGAACAGGTGCAGAACATGGGCCCCATTAAGGGTATCCTCTCTAAGCTCCCCGGTATCGGCAACAAGGTCGACGACATGGATATCAACGACCGCGTGCTCGACTGGAACAAGGCGATCATCCTCTCGATGACCCCCGCCGAGAGAGAGCACCCCGGGCTGATGAATCCCTCGCGCAAGCGCCGTATCGCGGCAGGCTCCGGCAGATCGGTCGAAGAAGTCAACCGCCTGATTAAACAGCTTGAGCAAACCCAGAAGATGATGCGCCAGTTCACATCAAAGGGCAAGAAAGGCAAGCAGCTCAGAAAAATGCTCAACTCCAACGGCGGTATGGGAGGCATGCCCCCGATGGGCGGCTCCGGCTTCCCGGGAATGTAAGTTGTGAACAGTTTTCAGTGAACAGTTTCGGTGTGAAACGACCCGCTGTTTGACCGCTGACCGCTGACCGCTAAGAACGCTGATTACGGAGAAATCCGTTCAGGTAATTTACGACTGTAAATTATATATATAGTTTAGATCAAGATAAGGAGGTAAAACCATGGTAAAGATCAGACTGAGAAGAATGGGCGCTAAAAAGAACCCCTTCTATCGCATCGTAGTAGCTGACTCGCGTTATCCGCGCGACGGTCGCTTCATCGAGGAAATCGGTACCTACAACCCCACCACCGAGCCCTCTGAGGTAAAGGTAGACGCCGATAAGGTTAAGGAATGGATCGCTAAGGGCGCACAGCCGACCGATACCGTAAAGGCTTTATTCAAGAACACAGGCATCATCTGATAGTATTTGTAATGTAATTGCGAAAGGACCATAATTATGAAAGACTTACTTCTTACTATTGCACAGGGTTTAGTAGAAGAACCCGACGCGGTTAGCGTAACTGTTGACGAGCCCAACGAAGAGGGCACCACTGTATACCACATCCATGTAGCAGAGGGCGACATGGGCAGAATCATCGGTAAACAGGGCAGAATCGCTAAGGCGATCCGTACGGTTGCACGCTCCGCGGCTATCCGCAAGAACGAGAAGGTTATGGTAGAGATCGACTAATTCCACGTTCCATAGCACAAATCGGAAACGCACCCCTCAGGGTGCGTTTTTTCTTTGGCGCGCCGTTGCTTTGCGCATGCCGTCATTTATTCTTATTGAACTCCTTGACCTTATCCGACAGCTCCGTCAGCTCCTCCTTATTCAGCTCGGGCAGACGCTCCAGCTTCTCCAGAAAGGTCGATACCGTTTCTTTCTCTCTGATCTTCAGATATTCCGTATAGTAGGCGACAACCACGCCGGGCACCATCGCCACGGTGAGGATCCCGACCAACGTCACAACGATCGTGATGATTCTTCCTATCACCGTCACGGGCACAATATCGCCGAAGCCAACGGTCGTCGAAGCGACAAAGCAATAGTAAAAGCCCTCAAAAACACCGTGTACCTGCGGCTCTATAAAGGTCATCACAATACCGCCGATAATCAGCACCGCCACATACGCGCCGAATATCTTGATCGTTCCCGTCCTTACCAAAAGCTTTCCGATCCTTCTTAATGCTTTCATAACAACCTCCGCCGCTTCAAATACTTGTCATCATTATAAAGAATCCGCGCCGCCTTTGCAACCAAATCCCAAAATTATTGTTGAAAAGCGGCTCATGAACCGCTATAATAGAACTATTCTGAAAAAAGGATGAGAACCATGCTCAAACAATATCTCGAGGTCGGCAAGATCGTCGGCACCCACGGCGTTCGCGGAGAAATGCGCGTTGAGTGCTGGGCGAACTCTCCCGACTTCCTCAAAAAATTCAAACAACTCTGGCTTGACGACGGCAAAACCTCTCTCGACGTCACCTGCCGTCCGCATAAGAATATCGCCCTGATGACCGCGAAGGGCGTGTCCTCCATCGAAGAAGCCGACAAGCTCCGCGGCAAAGTTCTGTATATCAACCGCGACGACGTCAAGTTATCCGAGGGCGAGCACTTTGTGCAGGATATCATCGGACTCTCTGTCACCGACGCCGACACCGGCACGGTCTACGGCACGGTCAAGGATGTGCTCAAAACCGGCTCCAACGACGTCTACGAGATGAAAGCTCCCGACGGCAAGCTCTACTACATCCCCGTCATCCCCGATATCCTCGACCGCTTCGACTTTGAGGGCGGCGCGGTCTATATCCATCCCATGAAAGGTCTGTTTGACGATGAGGATTGACATCATCACCCTGTTTCCCGAGATGTGCGAAGCGGTGCTGAGCGAGAGCATCATCGGCAGAGCGCGCAAATCAGGCGCGATTGACATTCGCTGTCACCAACTGCGCGACTACGCGCTGGACAAGCACCGCCGCGTCGACGACACCACCTACGGCGGCGGCATGGGCATGCTGATGCTCGCCGAACCGATCGCGTTATGCTACGAAAGTATCTGTGAACAGACCCGTGAAAAGTCCCATCTGATTTATCTCTCCCCCAAGGGCGAGACCCTGACGCAGGCAAAGCTCAAGGAGCTGTCACAGCACGATAACGTCTGTCTGCTGTGCGGCCACTACGAGGGCGTCGACCAGCGCGTGCTCGACCGCTACGTCGATGAAGAGATCTCCATCGGCGACTATGTCCTCACCGGCGGCGAGCTGCCCGCGATGGTGCTTGCCGATTCGCTCGCGCGGCTGCAGCCCGGCGTACTCAGCGACGACGAGTGCTTTGAGCTGGAGAGCCACTATGACGGACTTCTGGAATATCCCCAGTACACCAAGCCGCAGGTCTGGCGCGGCGAGGCGATCCCCGACGTTCTGTACAGCGGACACCACGAAAACATCCGCAAATGGCGCAGGGAACAGAGCATCGTTGAAACTGCCAAAAAGCGTCCCGACATGATCGAAAAAGCCCCCTTAAGCGACGAAGAACGACGGCTCGCCAACGCGGTCATTGCCGCTCAAAACGCCAAAAAACACCGTGATATCCCATGAAACAGGGCATTTTCACCCCTCGGCTTTGTAACTTGCTACAAATAGTTATCAACACCTTGGTGAATTTGCACAATATTAAAGATGTTTGATTTTCGACTGTTAGATATCAAAACAAAAATGAATTGCGAGTGTTGACCAACCGCGTTTTCGAGGATATAATAAGTAAGCAATTAGGCATTACTGTATTCTAATCGACAAGAAAAAGAGGGTATCACTATGTACGTTAAGGAAGTTTTAGTTCAGAATAAGGCAGGATTACATGCCCGTCCCGCAACTTTCTTCATCCAGAAGGCGAACGAGTACAAGTCTTCCATCTGGGTAGAGAAGGACGAGAGAAAGGTCAACGCTAAGTCGCTCCTCGGCGTTCTTTCCCTTGGTATCATCGGCGGCACCACCGTCAAGATCTTTGCTGACGGCGCGGACGAGACCGACGCGGTAGAGGGTCTGGTAGACCTGATTAACACCGGCTTTGCCGAGTAATTCAATCTGACGCACAAAGGCGGATGGTTTTTCCATCCGCCTTTTTTGTTTGTCGCCGCCAATCATAACCCTTCCCTGATGAGTTTTTATACTAATACTAATTTCAAATAAAATATATCCTCTCAACAAAAACGCACCCTTGTGGGTGCGTTTTACTCTTATGCCTTCAATTCATCCTCGATGACGTTTGCGGCGTTCTCGAACCAGTCGCCGACAAACAGCTCGATGGTGCCGGTGTCGACCGACTTTCGCAGCGATTCGTCCATCGGAACCTTCGCCAGCACGCGGGTACCGTACTGGGCGGCGATCTCGTCGATGTGGCTGTCGCCGAAGATCTTATGCTCCTTGCCGCAGTCGGGGCACTTGAAGTAGCTCATATTCTCAACCAGACCGAGAATCGGAACATTCATCAGCTCCGCCATCTTAACCGCCTTTTCGACGATCATAGATACCAGCTCCTGCGGAGAAGCGACAACGATGATGCCGTCAAGAGGGATAGACTGGAAAACCGTCAGCGGAACGTCGCCGGTGCCGGGGGGCATGTCGACAAACATGTAGTCGACGTCCTTCCAGATCACGTCCGTCCAGAACTGCTTGACCGTACCGGCGATAACCGGGCCGCGCCAAACAACAGGATCGGTGTTGTGCTCCAACAGCAGGTTGATCGACATGATGTCGATACCGGTCTTGGTGGTCTCGGGAAGGATACCGAACTCAGAACCCTTCGCGCGTTCGGTGATACCGAAGGCTTTCGGGATCGACGGGCCGGTGATATCCGCGTCGAGCACGGCAGTCTTGTGACCGCGGCGGTTCATTTCGACCGCCATCGCGGAGGTGACAAGGCTCTTGCCTACGCCGCCCTTGCCGGATACAACCGCGATCACCTTTTTCACGGAGCTGAGATCATTTAACTTTTCATGCAGATCCTGGGGCTCGGTGCGCGACGCGCATGCCTGACCGCAGGTGGAACAATCATGGGTACATTCACTCATTTATTATTCTGCCTCTTTCTTGATTTCTTCAGCCTTTTGTTCGGCTGCTTCTATGACTTCTTCGGCCTTATCTTCAACAACCTCTTCGGTCGCTTCGGCGGCTTCCTCTACCGCTTCCTCAGCCTTATTCTCGGTATCGGCAAGTTCCTCGGCAAGACCGCCCTCGACGGGAGCGATCTGCTCAGTCTCAGCTTCCTCTTCCTCGTCCTCCTTCATCTCATAGCCCGAGAAGAAGGTGTAAGGGATACCGTAGCCCAGCGCGACGCATGCCATCATCAGGATGATGGAGGGGCCGCTCACGCCGCCCAGCATCGCCAGCGCCGACGCCGGAGCGATCGCGTCATGGAACGGAAGTCCCGGGATCAGAGCCGCCAAAATGATATACAGGCTCGGTACAACCATCAGCAGAAGAACCGCCAGGCTGAAACGTCTGACCTGTTTACCCTCGCCGACGCGGGTCGCGTAGAACAGCAGCAGGCCAAAGACGACCAGCATCAAAATCTGGATAACGCTGCCCAGCGTACCGGAAACCTGACTCGCCAAAGACGAGAAAAAGTAGGTGCAGACTATGTAGCCGATCACCAGAAACGATGAGAAGATGATGTTAATTTTGCTTCTTTTGGTGTTTTTCATAATTTACCTCCAAAATGATATTTGTATGCCGCAAACGGCAATCATTCAAAATTTTTCCGCAGTTTCAGAACAAAGCAGTACCAGCCGCGATAGGTGTTTTCTTCGATGATCTCGAAGCGGTCACAGACGGCGTTCTTCACGTCGTCGGCACGGGTGTCGATGATACCGCTGACGATGTAGACCGCGTCATCCTTCATAAACGCGCTGACACAAGCCGACAATGCTATTATAGCATCTGCCACGATATTTGCAACCACAATATCGTATTTTCCGTCGACTTTATCGACCAGATCGCCCGCGATGGCGGTAAATTTGTCCTCTACACGGTTGACGGCGGCATTCTCGTTGGCGGTACGCACCGCCAGCTCGTCGATATCTACGCCGAAGGCGCTCTGTGCCCCCAGCAGCACCGCCGCAATACCGAGGATACCGCTGCCGCAGCCGACGTCCAGCACCTTCTCACCGCCTGCAACATACCGCTCCAGCGCCTCCATGCACAGGCGCGTCGTCTCATGCTTGCCGGTGCCGAACGCAAGACCGGGGTCGATGTTCATGACAACCCTGCCCTGCGGGTCGGTATCCGTATACCACGAGGGGTTGATGAGCAGTTTTTCGCCGACGGGCATCGGCTTGAAGAACTTGCGCCAATTGTTCAGCCAATCGTCCTCCTGCACATCGGTCATGTCAATCGTGTGCGGAATCGAAGCCGCGGTCAGACGTTCCTTGAGGAACTGTACCGCTTCTCCTATATTATCCTCAGGGTCGATATAAATATGTATCTTCGCCTTAGAGCGGTCCATCTTTAAGAGATCCTCGTCGATCAGGTCGATGTGCGCGATCTGCTGCACCTCGTTCTCCAGATCGGAGTAATCCTCGATATAGATGCCGTAGGGCACGGTCATGTTAGCGATCGCCGCCGCGTCGTCAATCTGAGCGGCGCTCACCTCGACCGAAATTTCAGTCCAGTCCATGGTAGTCTCCTCAATCATCATTACAGCACAAAAAGCCGAACGAGTATCTCTCATTCGGCTGATGCTTTATCCAAATAAATCTTTCAGCTTATCCATGAAGCCCTTGCGCTTCTGGTAATTTTTGTCGCCTGTCGCCGCTTCCAACTCACGGATCAGCTCTTTTTGCTTGCCGGAAAGGTTCTTCGGCACCTCCATGACGACTCTGACATACTGGTCGCCGCGGCCTCTGCCGCCCAGGTGCTGGACGCCCTTGCCCTTGAGCTTGAAAATATCGCCCGGCTGGGTACCCTCGTGGATATCATAGCTCACCTTTCCGTCCAGGGTCGGTACGGTGACGGTCGCGCCGAGAGCCGCCTGGGTAAAGGTGACCGGCAGATCGCACCAGATATCGTCGCCTCTGCGTTCAAAGATCGGATGGGGTCGGATGCCGATGTAGACATGCAAATCACCCGCGGGTCCGCCGTTGATGCCGGAGTTTCCGTGACCGCCGACGTTGAGCACCTGCTCGTCGTTGATACCGGCAGGCACGTTGACCTCTACGGTCTTTTTGCGGCGCACCTGACCGCGTCCGTTACAAGTACGGCACGGCGTTTCTACAATCTTGCCCCTGCCCCTGCAGGTATCGCACGGACGGGTGGTCTGCACCGTACCGAAGGGGGTACGCTGGTTGATAGTCACCTGACCTCTGCCGCCGCAGGCGGTACAGGTCTTGGGAGACGTACCCTTCTGCGCGCCGGTACCGTTACAGTCCTTACAGGTCGAGATCGCCTGATACTGCACGGTTTTTTTGCAGCCCTTAGCCGCCTCTTCAAAGCTGATATACAGCTGGGTCTCAATGTCCGAGCCGCGTCGGGGAGCATTCGGGTTTGCGCTCCGTCTGCCGCCGAAGCCGCCGAAGAAGCTCGAGAAGATGTCGCCTAGGTCGATATCCTGACCGAAGGGCGAGCCCGCTCCGCCCGCACCGTAGTTGGGATCGACGCCCGCGTGACCGAACTGGTCATAACGCGCCTTCTTCTCGCTGTCGGACAGCACCTCATACGCCTCGTTGACCTCTTTGAACTTTTCCTCGGCTTCTTTGTCGCCGGGGTGCAGGTCAGGATGGTACTTCTTTGCCGCCTGACGGTACGCCTTTTTTATTTCATCATCCGAAGCGCCCTTGCCGACGCCCAAGACTTCATAGTAATCTCGTTTATCTGCCATAACTTCACCTGATTTCAGTCTCTCTTTATCAAAGAGAGCTCCCTCCGAAGGAGGGTGAGAGATTGCAGGAAAGCCGCCGAAAAAGGCGGCTGCCTAAACTATCATTTGTATCATAACACAAATGCGCCTGCGGCGCAAATCATGTTGTAAACAATTCACGCCGTAGGCAATTCATGCAGCTGCGGTAATACCGCAGCCGCAAATCATTTCATCATCGGATCAGTCTACGTCCTTGTAATCAGCGTCGTAAACGTTACCGTCGCTGCCGCCGTTATTGGGAGCCGCGCCCTGGGTCGGATCAGCGCCGGGCTGAGCGCCTGCCGCCTGCTGAGCCGCCGCGTTCTGCTGATACATCTTCGCGCCGATATCCTGCAGGCTCTTCATCAAATCGTCCTTAGACGCCTTAATCATATCCGCGTCGTTCTTAGAGATAGCCTCCTTGACAGCTGCGATCTTGGTGTTCAGGGTGTTCTTGTCGTCGTCCGCGATCTTGTCGCCGTTGTCGGAGATGAGCTTCTCTGCCTGATAAGCAACCTGCTCGGCTTCGTTCTTGGCGTCGACCTCTTCTCTGCGCTTCTTGTCCTCAGCCGCATACTGCTCTGCTTCCTTGACCGCCTTGTCGATGTCGTCCTTCGACATGTTGGAGGTGTTGGAAATCGTGATCTGCTGCTGTGCGCCGGTGCCGAGGTCCTTTGCGGAGACGTTAACGATACCGTTCGCGTCGATGTCGAAGGTAACTTCGATCTGCGGGATACCGCGGGGAGCCGGAGCGATACCGGTCAGCGCAAACAGACCGAGCTGCTTGTTGTCGCGGGCAAACTCGCGCTCACCCTGCAGGATGTTGATCTCAACCTGAGTCTGGTTATCCGCCGCGGTAGAGAAGATCTGGCTCTTCTTGGTCGGGATGGTGGTGTTGCGGTCGATGATCTTGGTCATGACGCCGCCCATGGTCTCAACACCCAGAGAAAGCGGAGTAACGTCGAGCAGCAAGAGGCCGTCGACCTCGCCGCCGAGAACGCCCGCCTGGATTGCCGCGCCGATCGCGACGCACTCATCGGGGTTGATGCCCTTGAACGGCTCTTTGCCGATCAGCGCCTTGACGGCGTCCTGAACAGCCGGGATACGGGAAGAACCGCCGACCATCAGAACCTTGTTGATCTCGCCGATGGACAGACCGGAGTCGGACAGAGCGGTGCGGACGGGGCCCATGGTCTTTTCAACCAGATCAGCGGTCAGCTCGTTGAACTTCGCTCTGGTCAGGGTCAGGTCAAGGTGCTTGGGGCCGGTCGCGTCGGCGGTGATAAACGGCAGGTTGATGTTAGAGGTTGTCACGCCGGAAAGCTCGATCTTACTCTTCTCGGCGGCTTCCTTTAATCTCTGCATCGCCATCTTGTCGCCGGAAAGGTCTACGCCGGTTTCCTGCTTGAAGGACTGTACCATCCAGTCGATGATACGCTGGTCAAAGTCGTCGCCGCCCAGACGGTTGTTACCGGCAGTTGCCAGAACCTCCTGAACGCCGTCGCCGATCTCGATGATGGAGACGTCGAAGGTACCGCCGCCGAGGTCATATACCATGACCTTCTGGTCGCTTTCTTTATCCATACCGTAAGAGAGCGCCGCCGCGGTAGGCTCGTTGATGATACGCTTGACCTCGAGACCCGCGATCTTGCCGGCGTCCTTAGTTGCCTGACGCTGAGCGTCGGTGAAGTAAGCTGGAACGGTGATAACAGCGGAGTTGACGGTCTCGCCGAGGTACGCCTCGGCGTCAGCCTTCAGCTTCTGCAGTACCATCGCGGAGATTTCCTGCGGCGTATATGCCTTGTTGTCGATGTTTACCTTGTAGTTAGAGCCCATCTCTCTCTTGATAGAGGAAACGGTGCGGTCAGGGTTGGTGATCGCCTGACGCTTCGCGACCTGACCGACAAGTCTCTCGCCTGTCTTGGAGAAAGCGACGACGGACGGAGTAGTTCTCGCGCCCTCGGCGTTTGCGATAACGACGGGCTCGCCGCCCTCGATAACTGCTACACAAGAGTTGGTTGTACCTAAGTCAATACCGATTGTTTTAGCCATAATAAATACCTCCGGAATAAAATAATAATGAATAGATAATAGACAATAATGAATAATACAATTTATATATTAACGAATGTCGAACAGCGTGTCTTTGCTTGCCGCGCTGTGTGTGGCATACGTCCAAAAGCCGTCAGGCTTTCCCACCACCGTTCGCCATTCACCGGTTACGCGTTCGCCACGACGACCATCGCGTGACGGATGATCTTGTCGCCGATCTTGTAGCCTTTCTGATAGACTGCCGAGATCGTGTTCTCGCCGAGATTTTCATCCTCGACCATCGAGACCGCGTTGTGCAGCTCGGGATCAAAGGGATCGCCGACCTCGCAGAACGCCTCGACCTTGAGCTTTTCCAAGCAGGTCTTGAGCTGCTGGGCGATCAGCTCGATGCCCTTGCTGAACTCTTCGGGAACGTCCTTGCCCTCAAACTGGGCAAGCGCGTTGGTCATGCTGTCCGCCATCGGCAAAAGCTCTTTGACCGCGTGGGCGGTCGCGTCGTCATAGATCTGGAGCTTTTCCGCCGAGGTGCGCTTGCGGTAGTTATCATATTCCGCAAAGAGCCTGATGTACTTTTCCTTTTCGGCTTTCAGCTCCTCCTGCAGTTTTTCCTCTGCGGTAGGTTCTTTCTTCTCTTCAACGACTTTTTCTGTCGTTTCCTCAGCCTCGGTCACCTGTTCGGCTTCTTCGACCTCAGGCTTTTTCTTTTCTTTCTTCATGGGTCTATCCTCCTTAGAGCAGATCGCCGATCGCGCGGGACACACATCCCGCCGCGAAGATGACCTCGCTCATAATGGTTCTGTAGTCAATTCTCAGCGGCGCTATCACCGCGACCGCTCCGGCGTTCTCGCCGCCGATCTCATAGCGTGCCGTGATGACCGCGCTGTGTTTGAGCTCCGGGATTTTGCTTTCGTCTCCGAGATAGATCATGTGCGTGCGACTGTTATTGAGCAGTCCGGAGATCTTTTTTGTATCGCCTAAAAAGCGGATCGCATTACGCGCGCTGTCAAAGTCGTAGCTATCCGAAAACAGCAGATTTGTCTGACCCGCTACGGTCACGTTAATCTGCAAGGCTTCCTCCACCGCTTCGTAGATCGCCACCAGCACATCGGGGATGAAGAGCGTCAGCTCGCCCATGCCCGAAGCGGCAGTCTGCAAAAAGCCCTGTGTGATATCCTTGAGCTTCACGCCCGCGAACGCCTCGTTGACCGCCTTGTCAAACATCTGCAAAAGCTGCGGCGTCAAAACAAATTCACAGCGAAACAACCTTGACTTCACCATGCCGTTCGACGTGACCAGCACCGCCATCGAGGTGTGACGTCCGGTCGATACAAAGCGGATCCGGTGGACGCGCGCTTCATCCGACGACGGCGTCGTCGCGGCGCCGGCGGCTTTTGTCAGCTGGGACAGCACCGAAGCGGTTCGTGCCAAAATACTCTCCGGCGCGCCGCCTGTCGAGCGAATGTTGCGCTCCATGCTCTCCCGAAGCCTTTCGGACAGGATCGCGGGCTTCATCAGGTTGTCGATGTAGTAGCGATACCCCTGCTTTGTCGGAACGCGTCCCGCCGAGGTGTGCGGCTGTCTGAGGTAACCCTCGTCATCCAGGGCTTTCAACTCGTTGCGAACGGTCGCGGACGAAACGTTCAGGTCGGTTTCATCCAAAAGCGCCTTTGAGCCGATCGGCTCACCCGAGCGGATGTAACTTTCAACAACAGCGGACAGGATCTTCTCTTTTCTTAAAGCGAGCCCCATACTGTCGCCTCCTTTGTCATCGCTAACGGTCGGAGCGCTTTTTGCGTTTAGCACTCTCGGTGGTCGAGTGCTAACTTACAATTCATAGTATAACCCAAAATCAGAAAAAGTCAATATTTTATTTGTGAATTTTTTGTAAAGCTCCCAAAATCAGGGAAAAGTGAACAGTGAAGGGTGAAGGGAGGGCTTCGCCCTCACCCATTGATAAAGAAACGGTAACGTTGCTTCTCCAAAAAAACAGGAATCTAAAACGCGAAGCGTTTCCCACTACCGTTATCCGTTCGCTGTTCTCCTTTCTCTGTTCTCCGAAGTTGACATTTATCGACAAAGCTTATATACTAAAGGTAGATAACACTCACACCAAATTACGGGAGGAGCGAGTCCCCCCTACTGATTGATAGATGGAGTTGATAACCATGATCCTCGCATTTGCGACAGCGATCGTCTGTTTTGCCGCGGCAATCATCATGCTCACGCCGTATTTCCGCAAGATCACCCTGCTGCGTCCGATGGCGTTCTACCTGATCTTTCAGGGCGCGTGGCAGATTTTTTCCTATCTGATCTACGAGCTCTACCCCACCTCGCCGGTGCCGGGCTACGTCGATCGCATCGGCACCATTCTGATCGTGCTGTACTATATCTTCATCCTGTTCATGACGCGCACTAAGTCAAAGCGCAAGAAGAGGGACAAATAATGGGCTGGCTGTATACCGTCGTATGGTTCGCCATCGCCGTCTATCTCTTTGTCATGGCGCTGCGTGAGAACCGCTTTCTGTTTGTGCTGTCGGGCTTCATGGTATTCTTGGGCGTATGGGAGCTGATTAACACCCTCACCGAGGTCGACATGAAGAGCGGCACCTATGGCTGGATCTACCGCGGCGTCGCGGCAGTCGTGCTGGTCGGCTGTCTGATCTGGTATTTTTGGCGCAGAAACAAGGGTTGATCGCAAAACTGCCACAACATCTTGTGGATATCCCTGCGCGCAGCTACTACCGTCAAAAAAATCCGCAGAAAATCCATAAAACACTTGCATTTTACACGTATTAATGGTATTATTTATTGTACGTGAGAACGTGTATCGCTGGAGAGGGTGCCGTGTTAAACCCGATTCAGTTTACTATTTAACGAATCTTTAAGGAGGTGGGACAATGCCGAATATTAAATCAGCTAAGAAGCGCGTTAAGGTTATCGCAACCAAAACAGCCCAGAACAAAGCCCTCAAGTCTGCCCTCAAGACCTACATCAAGAAGGCATACATTGCGGTTGATACAAACGCTGATGATAAGGCTGAGGCGGTACGTCTTGCTACTAAGAAAATCGACCAGGCCGTTGCGAAGGGCATTCTGCACAAGAACACTGGCGCGAGAGCGAAGTCTTCTCTGGCGAAGCGTCTGAACGCATCCGCGTGATTTTTGTCAATCAAACGATAAAAGCAGGCTTTACGCCTGCTTTTTTGTTTATGAACGAATACCCGCGTAAAATCGCCGCGGCGGTCGAGTAACTGCCGCGGCGCTGCTTTTACAATAAATACGGTTGAGACTGTCACAGACAAGACCCACCGGTATTATCCTTACAATCACAAACAGAATTACTTCTGATTCTTCTCAAGGAAGTTGACGATATCGCCGACGGTCTCAAAGGTCGCCAGCTCCTCGTCGGGGATGGTAATGCCGTGCTCCTCCTCGATAGTCATCAGGAGCTGGAGGATATCCAGGCTGTCCGCGCCGAGATCCTCTTTGATACGGCTCTCCTTGGTGATCTCCATACCGTTCAGGTGCAGCTGTTCGTCCAAAACCTTTTTCAATTCTTCAAACATAATCATTCTCCTTTATCTGTTTTCATTAACCTGCAATTTTGCCAAAGCGTTTTCGATCTCTGTGTTCATCGCGCCGGCGGACATCTTATACGCCTGATTGATACAAATGCGCACGGCGTTCGCGTCTGAGCTGCCGTGACCTTTGACGATGGTTTTTTCACAGCCCAGCAGCACCGAGCCGCCGTAGTTGTGATAGTTCATGAACTCCTTCTCCTCCATGAACATCTTCTTCATCAGCGCCGCGCCGAGCTTGTAGATCGTCTTGCTGTAGATATCCTTTTTCAGTTTTTTGAGCAGCTCCAGCGCGGTGCCCTCGGTCGTCTTAACCAGCACGTTACCCGAGAATCCGTCGCACACGACAAGATCGTATTTGCCCGAGAGCAGATCGCGGCTCTCCATGTTGCCGACAAAGTTGATACTCTCACACGCTTTGAGCATCGGGTAGGCGGTCTTGCGCAGATCGTCGCCCTTTTCGCTCTCCACGCCGATGTTCAGCATCGCGACGCGCGGGTTTTCGATCCCGTACACATGCCTGAGATACGCCGAGCCGATGATCGCCTGATGCAGCAGCATCTCGGGGGTGATGTCCACGTTCGCGCCGGAGTCGCACACGCCGACGATCCCGCCGTCCATCGTGGGCAGCAGCGGACAAAACGCGGGTCTGCGGATGCCGCGGATGCGTCCGATCCTCAACGTCGCGGCGGCGATCAGCGCGCCGGTCGCGCCGGTCGATACCACACCCGAGATTTCGGGGTCTTTTCTCAGCATCGTGATCGCCTTAATCATCGAGCTTTCACGCTTGAGGCGGATCGCGTCGGTGGGCTTATCCTCGCCGGTAATGACGTCGGGCGCGTGGACGATCTCGATCCGATCTCCCGTATAGCCCAGTCGGTCAAGCTCACTTTTGATTGTATCTTCATCGCCTGTCAGAACCAGGCGCAAGTCGTCATGCTCTTTCAGGGCGAGCACAGCGCCCTCCACATTCGCCGCGGGGCTTTTGTCTCCGCCGAAGCAGTCTACAATGATCTTCATATCACACGATCCTCTTCACATACGCGCGGCGGCGTTTATGCTTGACTTCCTTGAAACGCTTCCACTGGTTCTGTATCGCGGCGTTGTCCTCGAGATTGAGATTTGTTTCCGCGTACTCGATGTTCTCGTCCTGCAAAATCTTCAAGATCTCCGCCGAGATCGCCGTGGATACGCCGCGGTTAAGGTAGGTCGGGTCGACCGCAATCAAACCGAAGTCGATGACCGACGGATGCTTGATCGCCTTTAACAGGCGAATCAGCGCAAGAGGCGTGAGCTTGCCCTTTGACTTTTGCACCGCCTTGGCGATCGACGGAAAACACACGCCGATACAGACCGCCTTGCCGTTTTCATCGAGGATGATCGCCACATGCTTTAGGTCGACGATCAGCTTGAACGACTTGATGATCTCGTTCTTCATCGCCTCGGTAAAAGGCACCGTACCGTAAAGATTCTCATAGCCCTTGTCGATCAGTCCGAAAAAATCGTCGCCGTACTTGTCGATAAAGTCGTTGATGTTCTTCGCCTGACCGAAATGCAGGTTGTAGCGCTTCATGACAAAATCCGCCATCTTCCGCATGGTGCCGTCGTCGGTATCGGGAGGATAGATTTTACTTTCTGTCCAGTCGACCTCTTTTTCAAAGCCGAGCTTTTCGATCAGCTCGCCGTAGTAGGCGTAGTTATACTGCTCCTCAAAGGTCGAGAGCTGGTCAAAGCCGTCTACCAGCAAGCCTTCGCGTTCCAGGTCGGAAAAGCCCAGCGGGCCGCAGATGGTGTCCATCCCCTTCTGCTTTGCCCAGGCTTCCACCGCACCGAAGAGCTTTTCGGTAATCTCAAGGCTTTCGATCGTATCAAAACGGGTGAAGCGCACGCGCTTCTCGTTATTTTTCTTGTTAGCCGCACGCTGGATGATCCCCTGGATCCTGCCGACAACCTTCTCGCCGTCAAAGGCAAGAAAGTTGACGATATCGCAGCAGTCGTTATAGGTAAAATCGGGCTTGAACATGCCCTTTTCATCGCCGTAGAACGGAGGAACAAAGTAGGGACAATCGCGGTACAGCTCAAGCGGAAAGTCGATGAACTGCTTCTGTTCCTTTTTCGTTTTCACTTCTCTGACAGTAATCATAGCGTCCTCTTACAAGCTTCTTCTCTTTGCATGGAAGCAGACGCCGACGGTGTTGGGGCCGCAGTGGCTGCCGGCGGTCGGGTTAACGTCCACGATCTGTGTACGCAGGTCGCTGCCGTAGCGCTCCTTGAGCAGCTTCTCGATCTCATCGGCGATCTCGCGGCAGTCCGCGTGACCGATCAGTACGCGGTGCGCCTTGACGTCCTCGCCGAGCTCCTCGACGTACTTCACCAAACGCTCCATCGCCTTGACTCTGCCCTTCTCCTTGCCGACAGAGACCATCTTGCCCTCGTCGTTCATATAGATAATCGGGCGGATGCCGAGCAGCGTACCCATCGTGCCGGCGATCCCGGACACTCTGCCGCTGTGCTTGAAGAACTTCAAATCGTCGGCAAAGAAGTAACAGCCGACCTTGCCGACTCCGGTTTTAGCCCACTCGATCATTTCCTCCGCGGATTTACCCTCTTTGTACATGTCGCCGATCTCCAGAACGGTCAAAAGCGAACACAGGGTGATACCCATGGTGTCGATCTCATAAAACTTTCTGTCGGGATATTTTTCGAGCAGTTCTTTGACGGCGATATCCATGTTGTCAAAGGTCGCGGTCATGTTACGCGAGAAGTGAACGTACAGGATGTCGTCGCCCGCCTTGAAGAACGGTTCAAAGTAATCCTTGTACCGCTGCTCGGAGATCGCGGAGGTGTTCGGCAAGACGCCCGAGCGCAGCTTGTCATAGAACGCGTGCGCGTCAAACTCGTCAAAGTCCTCATACGGATAGGTGGTTACGCCGTCGATGGAGTACGGCATACTAATCATGTGATAGCCGAATTGTTTTGCTTCTTTTGGGGTCAGATCGGTATCGGTGTCGGTAAATAAAACAAGCATAATAAATCCTTTCCTGATAAGATGTCAATCGGTTTATTCCAGTATCAATATATAATCGTAAATCGGCTGACCGCCGTTTACCATAATCACCTCTGAGCGTTTATACTTTGCGCTGAGCGTATCCGCCATCTGTGAAGCGGCTTTGTCATCCGCGTCCGATCCTGCCAAGATCAGCAGGATATCATAGTTCCCCGCTCCGAGCTTATCGCACAGGCCGAGCATCGCTTTCTCGGCAGATTTCTCATCCACATAGATTTCATCACCGACAAAGCCGATGAAATCATCCTTGACGACCTCGACAGCACCGCCCGATACATCGCGTGACGCGCGTGATACCATGCCGGTCACCACGCCGCCGATCACCTCGTTGAGGTTGGCGGTCACCGCGTCGGCGTCGCCGATCTCGGGGTCAAACATCGAGATTGCGGAGTAGCCCTCGCCGATGGTTTTGGAGCGGATGATGCGCACATCCGCGTTATCGTAAAGCTCAGCCGCCTGTTCGGCGGTGAGGATGATATTGCTGTTGTTGGGGAACACATAGACGGTCTGCGCGTCCGTTTTTTCAAACGCCCTGACCAGCTCTTCGGCGGAGGGGTTCATGCTCTGACCGCCATCGACAACCACGTCACAACCGAGGGAAGAAAACAGCTCCTTGATTCCGTCGCCTGCCGCGACGGTTACGATCGCATAGGGCTTTTGGGGCTTGCGGTTCTTCAGCTTCAGCTCCTGCATGCCGTGACTGCCGTTGTGCTGGAGCGTCATGTTCTCCATCTTGGTGGTCAAAAATTCGCCGTACTGCTGACAGTGGTTCAGAATATCTCCGGGACGTTTGGTGTGGACATGCACCTTGACGATCGTGCCCTCCCTGAAACAGACGACCGAATCGCCCACCGAGTTAAGCCACGCGATGAAGGCGTCAAGATCAAACGCGTCGACGTCGATTTTGCTTTTTTGCAGGCGCAATAAAAACTCGGTACAGTAGCCGAACTCCAGCACGCTGTCCTCGGTAAACGCGTCAAGGTTCACCTGAGATGGCTGTGCGCCGCCGCTGACGGTCAGCGCCTCGAAGCTGTCGCCCGAAAGCGCCTCCTGCATACCCTGGGCGATATAGACAAAGCCCGCGCCGCCCGAGTCGACGACGCCCGCTTCCCTGAGCACATCCAGCTGATCGGGTGTTCTCTCCAATGCCTCTGTCAGCTCGGGGAGCAGGATATCGAACAGCTCCTCAAAGCTCTGCGGATGAAGCTGTGCGACCTTTTCCACGCCCTCGCGGTATACGGTGAGGATCGTGCCCTCGACCGGCGTCGATACCGCGCCGTACGACTCGGTCACGCCCTGTCTCAGCGCCGCGATAAAACCCTCTACGTCGAGGACAGCCGCGTCGTCCATGCCTTTTGCCAGCCCCGAGAAGATGCGCGAAAGAATCACGCCGGAGTTACCGCGCGCGCCGAGCAGCATTTCATGCGCCGCGCTGTCCGCGGTCTGGGCGATCACTTCGCTTTTCTGCGCCTTGGTCGCCCCGGCGTTGACCGTCATGAACATGTTGTCGCCCGTATCGCCGTCCGGGATCGGGAACACGTTCAGGTCATTGACCGTGCTGCGGTTCTCGTTGAGCCGCTGAGCGCCTGCGCGCAGCATGTTCAGATACATGATTCCGTCGATTTGCTTTATCATATAAAATACCCTTCAACCCTTATTCTTTTGGAAGCTCATGATGGTTTCCAGTATTTTGTCCGCAGCGTCCGGCCGGGCAAACTGCGACTGTTTGTTTTTCATCCGTCGGGCAAGCGCCTGTTCCCGTGCAAGCCGCCGCGCCTGAATGATCGTATCGCGCACGGAGCCGGCCTTCAGCGACATATCCTGCGCGGCAAAGAACTCCGCTATCCTGCGGTCGCTGCCGTGCGAGGTCATGATATGCACCAGCGGCGTACCCGCCACAGCCGCCTGATAGCTTTCAAAAGCGCGCGGCTTTGTCATCACGACGTCCGCGCCCTCCATATAAATATTCAACCGCTTCGTCAGGGTGATAACACGGATACTGCTTTCCCGATAAAACAGCTGACTGAGCTTTTCTCTGATATCGCTGTCACGCGGCAGCAGCACATAGAGCAAAAAGTCCTCGTCCTCTGCGCTGAGCATTTCAAGGCAGATATCGCGAACCTCCTTATAGCCCATCCCGCCTGCCAAAAACAGATATACGCGTTTTTCCTGCGGGATAACCAGATAATTTCGCGCGCTGTATTTGCCGAGCGTCTTGCGAAACGCCTTCGGCACGGGCAAACCGAAGTCATACAGCCGATCGGTGCCGATCCCGCGGCGGATCATATAATATTTTATCTCCTCCTGGGCGATAAAATAACCGTCCAGCAAGGCGGTGGATCGGATCGACGCCGCCTCATAGTCGAAGATCAGCGCGTAGCACAGCGGCGTCAGCCCCACCTGCTTTGACAGGGACATCACCTTGACCGAGTAGGGGTCGGTGCAGATCACCGAGTCGATATCGCTGTCGTTCAGGTATCGCGTCAGCGCTGTGATGAAAGCGTAGTCGAGCGGATCGTACGCCTTGTACAGCGCGCCGAGCAGCTCCTTTGCGCTCTGCACAAAGCGGCTGTACCGAGACGCAGAGCGTATGGAGAGCGACATCAGCTTTTTCAGCTCCAGCGTCTCGACCGCCGCGCCGTTATCCCTCGCCTGTTCCGCCAGCGCAGCGCCCGCGTCGGGCAGGGCGTGGTAGGACAAAACCAACAGCTTCATACGCTATCCTTTCCTTGAACCTTCTTTGTCAAAATGCCGAGAATGAGCGAAGTAAGACCTCTTTCTCCGAGATTTGACTACAAATCCTATAACCCCATTCTTGACTTTAACCTCATATGTGTAATATAATACAAATTGTGAATAATTTGTGCAACTCCATTAACTCTACAGAGTGGTGTAAATGCCACGTTTCTGTCGCTTATTGTTGATAATGCCACATCTGTGTAATAGCATAAACATCCCCGGAGGCTATCCATGACAGCAGAACGACGTACTCCCGACCGCAGGATCATCAAAACCAAGCGCGCCATCAAAAACGCTTTCGCCAAGCTCCTTTCCCAGAAAGACATCAACAATATCACCATCAGTGATATCGCCGCAGAGGCCGACATCAACCGAAAGACCTTCTATAACTACTATGCGGGCGTCCACGAGGTCATCGACGAGATCGAAAACGACATCATCCGCCGTTTTGACGACGCGCTGACCGAGATCGACTTCAAAAACAGCCTCAACAGCCCTTATCTGATCTTCGAGAAGCTGACGAATATCATCAACGCGGACATGGACTTTTTCGGCTATCTTCTGAGCATGAACTCCAACGTCAGCCTTTCCAGCAAGATCACCGATCTTCTGACGGGCAAGGTCAAGCTGCTCATCCTGCGATATGTCGAGACCGAAGAAACGCGCGTCGATATCATGCTCGAGTTCATGATCTCGGGGATGGTCGCGGTCTACAAGCGCTGGTTTAACTCCGACCGCAGCGAGCCTGTCGAAGAGATCAGCAGCCAGATCAAAACCCTCGCCCTGCAGGGACTCAACGGTTTTCTCGATATGGAGATCGGCTAGGGCTGCTGTCATTCTCTCCAAAACAGCGCAAAGCCTGCCGCGTAATACACACGACAGGCTTTACCTATATCAATATACCTTCTGTTTACAAGAGCGATTTTGTTCTGTTCCAATAATAGTCTGTTAATCTGTTTTCCGTGTGTCGGTTATGTGAAAATTATGTGAAATTCATTATCAACCGCCTGTTCCCGCCGTCACTCATCCGAACCGAGGTAATATCATGATCGAAAAACAACCATCCTCGCGCTTTTGTCTGATCGACGCCATCCGCGCGATTGCGATCATCAACATGGTCGCCTACCATCTGTGCTACGATATCTTCTGCAACTTCGGCGTATGGCCGAACTTTTACAGAGCCGTCCCCTTCATCATCTGGGAACGCTTCATCTGCTGCACCTTCATCATCGTGTCCGGCATATCGGTCAACTTTTCACACCACGGCTACCGGCGCGGTATCCTCATCAATCTCTGCGGTTTTCTCATCACGATCATCACGGTGCTGTTCATGCCCGATCAGGCGATCTGGTTCGGCGTGCTCAACCTGCACGGCTGCGCGATGCTGATCACCTTCGCCCTGCGCCGCGAGCTCAGCCGCATCAAGCCCCTGATCGGCGCGCTGATCTTTTTCGTCCTCTTCATGCTCCTGTACGGTGTTCCGAACGGCTTTATCGGGCTGTTCAACCTTCCGCTGATCCATCTGCCCGATGCGCTGTATCAATATCGCGTCCTCGCGTTCCTCGGCTTTCCGTCATGGGATTTTTCCTCCTCCGACTACTTCCCCCTTATCCCGTGGACCTTCCTCTACCTCTTCGGCTTTGAGCTGTGGCGGCTGATCGCCGAGAAGGGCTATGACCGCTGTTTCCGCAAAAAGATCCCCGTGCTCGACTTTATCGGCAGGCACAGCCTGTCGATCTACCTGATCCACCAGCCGCTGCTGTACGGCGTCTGCTGGCTGATCTTCAGTTTCATCGCATAACAAGGGGCTGTCGCACTAAGACACCCCTAAAAAACTAGACCGGGCAGCCCAAAAGGGTTGCCCGGTCAGTGCTTTCATAGTATAATTTAATTGCAGTAAA
>CACWTM010000005.1 GCA_902763855.1 uncultured Ruminococcus sp.
GGAGAATTGGAATTCTCGCCCCACAGGTAGTAGGTATCTGCGCCCGTGTCGGCTACGTCGGTCTCGGCGGCATTGACCGCCATCGTGAACGCCAACATCGATACGAGCAAGGCAAGACACAGCGTCACAGCGACAGCGCGTCTTGTCAGCTTACCTGATACTCTCATGATAGTTCCCTCCTTTTCACGTTAATTTTTTAACTAGTTCCTAAATCCTAGCTATTAATATTATACATAAATATGCAAATTTTATTTTCTTACTACGAAATATAAAGGCATGTAGCTTGTATAAATATTTTTAGGATTTTTGTTCAATTTGCACCATAAAATCACACAAAAAGTGCCGTGACGGAAGCGAAATTTCGCCACGGCAAAGTTTTCTGTTTAATTTGCACAAATCACGGAAGTAATCCACGCGCTTTTTCTACATACCGCCTTTGAGCTTTTCCCAGTACGTCTTGTACGCCTGTTCGGTCTTATTCTCGCCGAACTGATAATAAACGTGATCCTTGACGTCGTCGGGCAGGTACTGCTGGTAGACCCAGTGGTTCGGGTAATTGTGGGGATAGATGTAGTGCTGACCCTTTACGTCGCGTTCCGCGCCGTCGGCATGGACGTTTTGCAGCTGCCGCGGCACTATCTGACCGAGCCCTTTTCGTACATCTTCCTGCGCCGCGGAGATCGCGCTCTCGCCGGAATTGGACTTTGGCGCGAGACATACCATGATGACAGCGTCGGCAAGCGGAATACGCGCCTCGGGAAAGCCGACCTGCATCGCGATATCCACGCAGGACTTGACGATCGGGATGATCTGGGGATAGGCAAGTCCGACGTCCTCACACGCGCATACGACAAGCCTGCGGCACGCGGAGATCAGATCGCCCGACTCGACCAGCCGCGCGAGATAGAACAGCGCCGCGTCGACGTCTGAGCCGCGCATGCTCTTCTGATACGCGGAGATCACGTCGTAATGAGCGTCGCCGTCGCGGTCGTAACGCGCGCCGGAGCGCCGGGTCAGCGACTGAGCCAGCTCCTCGTCGACGGTGACGACCTCTTCCCCATCTCCTGCCAAAACACAGAGCTCGACTGCGTTGAGGGATTTTCTGACGTCGCCGCCGCACGCGGTGCAGATATGCGCTTTCGCTTCTTCGGTAAAGACGATCTCCTTACCTTTTTCCTCAGACAGAACGCGGATCGCGCGGTTGACGGCTTTGAGCACCTCCTGCGGTTCTACGGGTCGGAACTCGAACACCGTCGAGCGCGAGAGGATCGCGTTGTAGATGTAAAAATAAGGATTTTCGGTCGTCGAGGCGATCAGGGTGATGGAGCCGTTCTCGATAAACTCGAGCAGGGTTTGCTGCTGCTTCTTGTTGAGATACTGGATCTCGTCGAGATAGAGCAAAACGCCGTTTAAGCCCTCAAAGGTGTTCAGGGATGATACGATCTCCTTGATATCGGCGGTGGAGGCGGTGGTGCCGTTGAGCTTCTTGAACGAACGGTTGGTGATCCGCGCGATGTAGGACGCGAGGGTCGTTTTGCCGACGCCCGACGGGCCGTAAAATATCAGGTTGGGAATCGTGCCGCTCTCGATGATCTTTCGAAGCGGTCTGCCGGGAGCCAACAGCTCCTTTTGTCCGACGATATCATCGAGGGATTCGGGACGCAGGCGGTCGGTGGCGATACCACAAAGATTTGCGGCCGGTTTGCCAAAGAGGAGCACAGCATGTATGACAAGGGGGTTCCCACGTCGCTGCGCTCCTCGGAATGACATGATTGATGTGTTACATATACAGCGGATACTTTTCGCACAAAGCCGCTACCTTGGCGTTGACGGCTTCTTTATTGCCCTCAAAGTCCTTGATGACCAGAGAGATGCACTCGGCGATGACGTCCATATCTTCCTCCTTCAGTCCGCGGGTTGTTACAGCGGCGGTACCGATACGGATACCGGAGGTGACAAACGGAGAGAGCGGCTCGCCGGGGATGGTGTTCTTGTTGACGGTGATGTGCACCTCGTCGAGGTTGTGCTCGAGATCCTTGCCGGTCACGCCGTCCTCACGCAGATCCATGAGCATGACATGGTTGTCCGTACCGCCGGAAACAAGCTTGTGACCGCGCTTTAAAAGCCCTTCGGCGAGCGCCTTGCAGTTCTTGACAACCTGCTCGGCATACGCCTTGAACTCGGGCTGCATCGCCTCTTTGAAGCAGACAGCCTTGGAGGCGATGATGTGCATCAGAGGACCGCCCTGCATACCGGGGAACAGCGCCTTGTCGATCGCCTTGGCGTACTCTTCCTTGCACAGGATCATACCGCCGCGGGGTCCGCGGAGAGTTTTGTGGGTGGTGGTGGTAACAAAATCAGCGTAGGGCACGGGGTTTTCATGCTGACCGCCGGCTACCAAGCCCGCGATGTGCGCCATATCGACCATCAGGTACGCGCCGACCTCGTCGCAGATTTCGCGAAAGCGCTTGAAGTCGATCGCGCGGGGATAGGCGGACGCGCCGCAGACAATCATCTTCGGCTTGCAGTCCCTGGCGATCTCCAGCACCTTATCATAGTCGATGCGGTGGGTCTCGGGATCAACGCCGTAGCTGACAAAGTTGAAATACTTACCGGACAGATTGACGGGTGAACCGTGGGTCAGGTGACCGCCCTCACTAAGGCTCATGCCCATGACGGTATCGCCGGGTTCGAGCATCGCAAAGTAGACGGTCTGGTTCGCCTGGGAACCGGAGTGGGGCTGGACGTTCGCGTGATCGGCGCCGAACAGCTCGCAGGCGCGCTTGCGCGCGATCTCCTCAGCCTTGTCGACCGCGTAGCAGCCGCCGTAGTAGCGCTTTGAGGGATAGCCCTCGGCATACTTGTTGGTGAGCACGCTGCCCATCGCCGCCATCACAGCGGGAGAAACGATATTCTCGCTGGCGATCAGCTCAAGGTTCTGCTGCTGACGCTTGAGCTCCAGCGCCATCGCGTCGCCGATTTCCTCATCATAGCTCTTGACAAAGCCGATAGAATCCATTAAGTCCTTGTACATCATATACCTCCAAATTATATCAGTTAGGAACTTTGCTTATATATCAACGCAATTAAGATTAATTGCAGGTTTTGATCTCATCAATCAGCTCCCTGAGATCGTCGAGCGTCTTCATCGAAAACGCGAGATTGCGGAGCTTTGCGGCGTTTTTGAAGCCTTTTAAATAGTAGGCGGTGTGCTTGCGCGCCTCATGCATGCCGACATACTCGCCTTTATACGCGACCGCCTTTTCGATATGGCGCAGGAGAACGCCGCATTTTTCATCCAGCGTCGGCGGCTCGACGATAATTCCTTTATCGAAATATTCGTTGATCTCCCCAAACACCCACGGATTACCCAGCGCGCCGCGGCCGACCATGATGTAATCGCAGCCGGTATAGCTGAGCATATGCTCGGCGGACTTCGCGCTGTTGACGTCGCCGTTGCCGATCACGGGGATGGTCAGCGCTTTTTTGACGTTGCGGATAATATCATAGTTGACAGGCGGGGCGTAAAACTGCTTGCGCGTTCTGCCGTGGACGGTTACCGCCAGAGCGCCGTTTTTCTCGACAATTTTCGCGACCTCGACAGCGTTGATGTGATCTTCGTCAAAGCCGGAACGGATCTTGACGGTCACGGGGATATCGACCGCCTGACTGACGGCATGTACAATCCTGCCGCAAAGGTCGGGATCGCGCATCAGCGCCGCGCCGGAACCGCTGCCGGCGATCTTGGGAGCGGGACAGCCCATGTTGATGTCGATGACCTCGGGCTTGTACCGCAAAGCGAACTTTGCCGCGTCCGCCATGGTGTCGGGCTCGGTGCCGAAGATCTGAACCGCGCAGGGACGCTCATTGTCGGAGATCACCATCAGCTCGGCGCTTTTCTTCGAGTTGTAGGCGATCCCCTTGGAGCTGACCATCTCGCTGACGCAGTAGCCCGCGCCGAACTCCATGCACAGCTCACGAAAGGCTCTGTCGGCAACGCCTGCCATGGGCGCGAGAGCGGCATAACCGCTCAGCGTTACATCTCCTATCCGCATATCATGTACCGCGGCGGCGTGTACGCTTGGATACCAGCACGCCGACAACGACCGCGATACCCAGAGCAACGCACAGCCATGTGACGATACCCGAAAAGAGCGACGCGTCGGAGACCGCTACCGTCGGCATCGGAACGGCGGTCGCCTCAACAACCTGTTCGGAAGACGCCTGGGGCAGGTCGTTCAGATGCGCGGGAGCTTCGTAGCTTGACTCGGCGTCCTCGTTATAGCTGTAGATATAGTCATACCACTGATCCTGAGGCTGTTCCTGAGGAGTCTCGGGAGTTTGCTGTTCAGGCTGTGCCTGCGGCTCGGGAGCGGGATTCTCCTGCGGCGTCTGCTGAGGAGTTTCCTGCGGCGTTACCTGAGGCGTTTCCTGTGGTGTTTCCTGAGGAACATCCTGTTGTTGACCCTGCTCCTGCGGCTGAACCTCAGCCGGCTCAGCGAACACGGTCAGCACACCGAAAGAGAACAAAAAGATCAGTATCAGCAGTAGGGATACGCTGTATTTCTTGAATCTATTGTGCTTCATAACAACCTCTTTACCGTAAGAAAGGTTACACCTATTCTAACGGAAAATATTATAGCAAACCCCCGGTCTTTTTGCAAGACCGGGGGCGTTAATTCGACATTATGACTAATCTGCGGGGATGTCGTGTTGACTTTTCTTTTGACAATGAATAAAACGCTTGTCAAGGCTTTAACAAATCCGCCAGAGCCTCGCCGAGATACTCGCCGCTGCGGCAGGATTCTTCTACGGTGTTCGCGTCGGTACCTACTTCGATCAGCAAAGAGCCGTTGTTGAAATTCATGTTGTAGGTATACTCTCCGAAGTTCAGCGGTCGGGTCATGCCGGGGTAAAGATCCTCACACCGCTTATGAAGCTGCATGGCAAAGATCAGGTTCTCGTCCCAGAAGTCAAAGCCGCCCTCGGTATCGTAACCCGCCATAATCATGATCTGGGACGCTTTTTTGCCCTCATACTCAAAGGTCGGCTTATACTTGACGCCCTCGTCGTTGGTCATCGCGTCGCGGTGCAGGTCGATCGTCACCTTGATATCGGGGTACTTCTCACGATAAGCGCAGATGGTATCCCATGAGCGCGCATAGGAGCCTTCATAGGACGGATAGTCGTGCAGGGTGGTATCATGTACCGCGCCGATCCCGCGGGATTTGAGAGCTTCGACCAGCTTCTCGCCTACCGCGACGACTCCGAGATCGCCGTCGGTCGAACGCGGGTAATAGTCCTCGTCGTAAAGTCCGTTGTCCTCGGTGAGATACCGCTCACAGGTGTGGGTATGGTAGATCAAAACCTGCACCGAGTGATTGTCCTCAAGGGTAAACGGCAGGGCGGAACTGAGCAGGGATTCGACGTCGAGATCATAGGCGGTGGTGTTGCGGATGGTGATGTTGTCATAGCTCATGTTGCCGTTGTTGACCTGTATCTCTTTGACGGGCAGCATGTTGCCGCTGTGGGAGGTATCCTGCGGCTTTTCGGCAGTTTCGGCAGGAGACATCGGGGTTTCGGCAAGCGGCCGCTTTTCGGACGGTTCGGTCGGCTTTTCGTCGGTCGGCTCCGTCGCGCTGCTGTTCACGGAGCCGTTGAAAAAGCTCAGCTTTCCCGAAAGCATCGCCGCGTCGTCCATCAGCGGCAGACACGCGCCGGCGCGGTAGATCACCGCGCTCAGGCATACGGTAAAAATCAAGATCAGGGCGGTCACACCCGCCGTCAGCTTCCAGTATTGTTTCTTCATTCTCTCACCTTGCACTTTTTGTTCTATTACTATGCAGGATCGGATGAAGATATGCGTTACAGAAGATTCAGAAGATCCTCTGTGTCAATATCGTTCTGAAGCGCCATGTTGACCGAAAGAGAGATCAAGCGTGCGGCACGGTCGGTCAGCAGGTCGATCTCTTTTGGGGTAACGACCATGCCCCTGCCCTGGGGAGACACGGTCTTTGACAGCTCAAGCCCCTGCTTTTCGTCGTCGATATCCAGCAGGTCAAACGCCAGAGTCAGCGCGTCAACCACCGTCGGAACGCCGATGGCGATCACGGGGATGCCCATCGTATCGCGGTCGATCCGCGCGCGCCTGTTCCCTACCCCGGCGCCGGGCGAAATGCCGGTATCGGAGATCTGGACGGTACAGCCGAGGCGCTCAAGCCGTCGGGACGCCAGCGCGTCGACCGCGATCATCGCCGAAGGACGGATGTTTTTGACAACGCCTCTGAGCAGTTCGCCCGTTTCGATGCCGGTCTGTCCGGTCACGCCGGTGTGCATCACCGCGACCGCGCGAAGACGGTCAAGTCCCGTAGAGCGGGCGATCTCGCCGGGAATATGACGCGTCGCGAGTACCTTGGACGCGGTTTTCGGCCCCAAAGCGTCGGACGTGATCTCGATGTTGCCCAGTCCCGCTACCAGCACCAGACCGTTCACGGGGAGCAGCCGTCCGATCTCTTCGGACAAGGCTTTCACGCGGGCGTCGGTATCGCGGATGCTGTCCGTCAGCGGCGGAAGCTGTACGGTCACATAATTGCCGACAGGTTTTTTGAGCAATTGGGACGCGCGCTGTGTACGAATATGCAGCCGTTCAACCGGCAGTCCTCCGATCCTCTCGGCGCAGTAATCCACGCCCCTGATATCCTCTCCGAGCAGCTCCCGCTCCTCGACCGCAAGGTCTGTCCTGCGTTCCGTAATAACCACCTCAAGATACAGATTCTACCGATATTATGCGCAAAGATATTGTTTACATTCAGGTAAAGATATGTTAATATTATTGTGTATAATGATGATGAGAACCCTATACTCGGGAGGTATGAAAATGCGTAAGGCTATCGCCTTTTTCACTTTAAGCGCCATGATGCTCTCGCTGTGCGCGACCGCTTCGGCGGCAGAGATCGACAGCATCCCGTCGGGCGCGTATACCGAGGCGGCGATTGTCGCCGCCGACTACGAGGAGGTCGGCGGTACTCTGGAGCCGACAGGCGCTCTGCCGTCATCCTACAGCTCTGCCGCGCTCAACCTGACAACCCCCGTGCGCAACCAGCGCTTCAACACCTGCTGGGCATACAGCTCTACCGCCGCGATGGAAACACGGCTGCTCAAGGACGGCTTGTCCTCACGTCACCTGTCGCCGATGCACATGAACTACTGGGGGTGCGTCACCGATCAGGGAACCGGATGGCAGCGCACCTACAGCGCGGCGGGATATCCGTACATCGCGCTGGGCTACATGACGTCCTACGGCGTCAACACCGACAGCGTGTTTGACCAGAACAAGGATTTCAGCGACTATCAGGCGCAAAAAGACAGCCTCTATCCCTACAAAAGCGTCGACTCGGTCGTCTATCTCGACACAAGCGACCGCGATACCGTCAAGACCGCGATCTATACCTACGGCGCGGCTGTCGGCAACTTTCATTACTCGGGAACGTACGCTTCCTCCGGCACCGTTGCCTACTACTGCGATCAGGAGGGGATTGCCACCGCACAGCTGAACGGCCATGCCGTCGAGATAGTCGGATGGGACGACAGCTACAGCCGGGAAAACTTTAACAGCGATCACCGCCCGGCGGCAAACGGCGCATGGCTGTGCAAAAACAGCTGGGGCACCGGCTCCGGCGAAAACGGCTACTTCTGGATCTCCTATGAGGATATCTATCTTTTTGACTCACGCTTCGGCCCGAGCTACTCTATCTCAGGCTGCACGGATATGACGGCGATCACAAAGATTCAGCAAAATGAGATCTACGGCGCGACCTATCAGTTTGACTACGTCGGGAAGCTGCGTCCGAATCAGAATAAAATGACCTATGTCAATGTGCTGGACTTCTCTGACGGGTATCACAACATCGACAAGGTTGTCTTTGAATCCACCGCACAAGGCTCAGCCTACACGGTTTACTACATTCCCCTGAGCGGTAGCGGCGTTCCCGTGACAGACACCGACCGGTGGATGCTCCTCGCACAGGGTACAATCGACCATGAGGGCTACGTCAGCGCGAAGGTATACGGCTTTGACGCGCCGAAGGAAAAAGGCGCGATCGGCGTGCAGATCGAGAAAAAATCCTCCGGCGGCGGTATCTCGATCGGCGTGGATGAATGGCTTCGCGCAAACAGCAGTTATCTTTTCAAGCCCGACTCTCAGCGCGGGCAAAGCTATCTGATCGGCTATACAACAAACCCGATGGATCTCATGGATTTTTACAAAAACAAGATGAGCGATGAGATCGGCGGCACCTTTGTCATCAAGGCGGTCTGCCACAGCGACGATATCGTCGGCGACGTTGACAGAGACGGCGATTTTGCCATCATCGACGTCACCTACTCACAGCGATATCAGGCGTTGATGATCGACCTCAGCGACGAGCAAAAGCGGTTTGCGGATTATAACAATGACGGAGAGATCGAGATGATCGACTGTACGCTGATGCAGCGCGACCTGATTTACCAATAACAACCGCTGATAACAGCAAGAGCTATCCCGCGAAAGGATAGCTCTTTTTTCATGTATCAATATAGATATAGCCCTGGAAGATCCAGCCTTCTCTGCCGCCTGACGGATCATCGGCCGGTACGGTATCAAGGTAGAACTCGGCGCCGCTGTAGGCAGAGTTGGACAGCAAAAGCGTGTCGTCCGTCACCTCTTCGACCACCGCGACGTGTCCCGAACCGCCGTCCGAATAAGCAAAGCAGGCGATCGCGCCCTCCTGAGGCGTATCGCCGTAATCGTAGACGGCGTTCTCGGCGTTATAGTCATACCATGTACACGCGTCATAGGGCGACAGCTCCGGCTTTTTGCCCGTGATCTCATAGGCTCTGCCCCAAGCGTAGCAGGTGCAGTTGGGCATGCCGTAGTCGGCGGCATAAAAGATATTGTCGTCGGAATAATAACGGGGATCGGCAGGATCGGGCGCGTTCACGCGCGGCGTGTAGCCGCTGTCCCCCTCGGGGTGTTCCTCCACAACCGTCAGGCTTTTTTGCGTCGGCGAGGGCTTTGTCATTTCCTCTGTCGGCGCGGATGTATCCTCCGCCTCGCTGAGCGGCGGCTGTGAGGGCGCTTCAAACATCGCAGCGGAGATCGCCGTGATTGTACACGCCAGCAGTAAAAATGCCAGCACAAAGGAGACAAGCTTCATCATCATCTTTCCCACATCCTTCTTTTGATAAGATAAGTATATGAGAAAAAACGCCTGAATATCACAAAAAGCCGGCGCAGTCACGCCGCACCGGCTATCAATTACATAACATATTTCAGGATGGCAAAGAATTGCAGAACACTGCCGATCAGCACAAACACATGGAACACGGAGTGCATGTAGCGCACCTTCTTGCCGACGCCGTACAGCACCGCGCCGATGGTGTAGGCGATACCGCCGAACAAGAGCAGCAAAAAGCCGTTCAAGGTCATCGCCTGTATCGTGACCTGCAGAACCGCGATCACACACCAGCCCATGCCGATATAGCAGACCATAGAGACCTTTTCAAAGCGTTTGAGGTCGATCGCGTTCAGCGTGACCGCCGTAGCCGCCAGCGCCCATTCGACGCCGAAGATCGTCCACGCCATTGCGGGATTGATCGACCGGATCCCGACGAGCAGGATCGGCGTGTAGGTGCCAGCGATCAGGAAGTAGATGTCACAGTGGTCGATCACGCGCATGACGCGCTTTGCCGTACCGACGGGCAGTCCGTGGTAAATGCTCGACACAGTGAACATAATCAAAAGCGCCGCGCCGTAGATCGCGCCGGAGACAATCGCCCACGGGTTTCGGTGATTGGCTGCCGTGACCACCAAAATCGGTATCGCCGCTACCGCGAACGCCGCGCCGATGATGTGGGTAATCATGTTGGCGATCTCTTCACCCCGCGTATAGTCGGGGAGCTGAGTGCGATACTTGCGTCTTTCTTCCCTCAAGTCGCCCGAAATCGCCCGGGCTGCGTTCACTGGGAATCCTCTCTTTCGTCACTGCTCGTGAAGAACAGCGCGACCGTGCCGGTGCCGGTGTGGCAGCCGATGGTCGTACCGATGTCGAAGATCGGAACCTCCTTGACCCCCTTGAAACGCTCTAATACGAGGTCGCGCACATACTGAGCGTCCTCGAGACAATCGGAGTTGGAGATATAGCACAGACCGTTGTACTTTCTGCCGCCTTCGGCGTGCTGCTCCATCTTGTCGACCAGCGCGGTCAGCACCTTCTTCTTAGTACGAATCTTGGAAATAACCTTGAGCTTGCCCTCGGGGCTGACGCACAGCAGCGGGCAAATCTCAAAAATACCGCCCAGAATACCGCTGACCTTGGAAACGCGGCCGCCCTTGATATAGTAGGTCAGGTCGGTGGAACAGAACCAGTGCTGAACCAGCTGCTGGTTGTCGATCGCCCACTGATACAAAGCGTCAATATCCATACCCTCGGCGCGCTTCTGAGACAGCAGGGTCATGTACAGACCCGCGCCGGAAGACGCGCACAGAGAATCGACGATATAAATCTTTCTGTCGGGGAACTCGGATCTGAGCATATTTGCCGCCGCGTTCGCACTCTGGACGGTATTGGAGATACCGGAGGACAGGCACGCGTGCAGGATATCCTTGCCCTCAGAGAGCAGCTCGCGAAAATAATCGACATACTCGCCGACCGATACCTGTGAGGTCGAGGTATCGGCGCCGTCACGGATATGACCGTAAAACTCTTTGGCACTCATCTGCGTATACAGATCGTCGGTGTAGGACTTTCCGTTAACCACAAAATGGAAGCCGATATAGCGGACGTCGATCTTCTTGAACATCTCGGGGGTCATATCGGCGGTGGTACAGGTGCTGATAATATAACTCATGATAATCACTCCTCAAAAATTTGCGGTAGGGTCTTCGCCGCAGAACACTCCCGCGCGGCGGTTCCTCCAAATTTACTGCAATTACCATTTTACTCCGTCATTGTCAAATAGCAATCTATTCGCGCCCCTTTCGGGTCTACGATCATACCGATCTCATTCTACGGACAAAAAGAAAAGAGTAGAGACGTTCAAAACGACTCTACTCTCAGTAGAAGCTTAGATTATTACTGCTTTTTCGGCTTGCGGCGGATCGAGAACGCAAAGATGATGATGATCTGGGCGGGGATACCCAGCAGGAACAGCTGCCACCAGTTGAACTGCAAAAACGACAGGTAGATCGAACAAATGATGCCCCACACCAGCCCCGAAACGATGTACAGGTTCCACGAACGGTCACCCCAGATCGAGTTGAGCACCAAGAGGGTAATCAGAGACACGGGAATCGCGTAGATGAACACAAGCCAGTTGATAATGCCGCAAAGCCAGAGGATGACGAAAACCAATACCGCCAGCGCCCAGATACCGGCAAGAACCGTCAGGGTGATGAAACGGCGGCTGTAACGGTGTGCCTTTTTCTCAACCTTCAACTCTTCGTCGAGATCGTGAGGAGTGATGATGTAATCAACCGTCACACCGGCGAGATCGGCGATCTGTTTCAAGACGAACACATCGGGGATCGACTCGCCTCTCTCCCACTTCGAAACGCTCATCTCGGAGTAGTTGAGCTGTTCTCCGAGCTGTGCCTGGGTCATGCTCAGCGAAGTACGCAGTCTCGTGATATTTTCACCGGCAACTTTTTTCATATCTTCCATTCTATAAAACTCCAAATTTGGGTATTTTTTCAATCGGTTTATCATTATAGCATAAACCGATTGATAAATCAAGAAAAAATAGGAAGCAGAAAAATGACCCGGGGATCGCTCCTCGGGTCATGGTTGTTATTATAATTCTTTTACAGAACTTTCGCAAGAAAATTCTTCAGTCGGTCGCTCTGAGGATGGTCAAAGATATCTGCAGGCGTGCCCTCTTCGATGATTTTGCCGCCGTCCATAAAGACAACGCGAGATCCGACCTCACGCGCAAAGCCCATCTCGTGGGTGACGACGACCATCGTCATTCCCTCGTGCGCCAGTTCCTTCATAACGTCCAGTACCTCGCCGACCATCTCGGGGTCGAGCGCGGAGGTAGGCTCGTCAAAGAGCATGACGTCGGGCTCCATGCACAGCGCGCGCACGATGGCGATACGCTGTTTTTGTCCGCCCGAAAGCTGGGACGGATACGCGTCCGCCCTGTCCGAAAGTCCGACACGCTCAAGCAGCTCTCGCGCCTTTTTCTCGGCTTCTTCCTTCGATTTATGCAGCAGCTTCTGCGGGCCGAGGGTCATGTTGCGCAGGACGGTCATGTTCGGGAAAAGGTTGAAGTGCTGGAACACCATGCCCATCTTCTGGCGGTGCTTGTTGATGTTGACGTGGGGCGCGTTGATATCCTCGCCGTCAAAGATGATCTCGCCCGAGGTAGGCAGCTCCAGCAGATTCAGCGAACGCAGGAAGGTCGATTTTCCCGAACCGGAGGGTCCGATGATAACGATGACCTCGCCGCGGCTGATCTCCATATCGACGCCGTCAAGCGCGTGGATGGTACCCTCACGGTAGTGCTTCTTCAGGTCATTAACCTTGATGAGTATATTATCGCTCACTCTTACGCAGCCTCCTTTCGATGATGCCGACCAGCTTGGTCAGGATCAGGACGATCGCCAGATAGATCAGCGCCACGGCGATCAGCGGCATAAACGCGGAGAAGGTCGCGCCGCGGATCGCGTTACCGGCACGGGTGAGATCGACAACGCCGACGTAACCCGCAACAGAGGTTTCCTTAAGAAGCGCGATGAACTCGTTGAGCAGCGCGGGGAGAACATTCTTCAGCACCTGCGGGATGACGATGTAGTACATGGTCTGCACATAGTTGAAACCAAGCGAACGTCCCGCCTCAAACTGACCCTTGTCGATCGCCATGATACCGCCGCGCAGGATCTCGGCGACATAGGCGCCGGAGTTGATGCCGAAGGCGAGGGTGGCGATCAGGATATCGTTGGTCGAGCTGGCGAAGATGATGAAGTAGATAATCAACAGCTGAACAACCACAGGCGTACCGCGGATTACGGTCAGATATATTTTGCTGATTGCGTTGAAGAAACCGAGCACATAGTAGCCGATGCTTTTGCTGTGCTTCATGTTCTCCTTGTTATTGTCGTAGGTGGTGCGGATCGCAGCGATGATGATACCGATCGCGACGCCCAAAACAGCCGCGAACAGCGTGATTTTCAGCGTGTTGCCCAAACCGCCTAAGAGCGATTTCCAGCGATCCTTTTCGATAAAGTTCAGCTTGAACTGGGCGGCGATATCATCAAACCACGAGGACTCGCTCACCGCGGCGCCGTCGGAAGCGGCAGCGGCGGTCTCGGCGCCTGCGGACAGGCAGAAGAACATAGCGACGCTCAGCATCACGACAGCGACTAGTATCAATGAAACGATTTTTTTCTTTTTCATACTTTTTCCTATCAGTAGCAATATACACGAAAACAGGGCGGATCAGCTCCGCCCTGCTGTCGGTGAATCAATCATTATTTCGCGGTGATGTACTTGTCAACGATCTTCTTGACGGAACCGTCGGCGATGAGCTCCTTGAGGGCGCTGTTAACCTTGTCCTTGAGCTCGGTGTTGTTCTTCGCGAAGCAGATCGCGTAGTCCTCTACAACATACTCGGTGTCGAGAACCTTCAAGCCCTCGTTAGCGGCTACATAGCTCTTTGCGGGCTCGTTGTCGATGATGACAGCGTCAACCTTGCCGGATACGAGAGCGGTGACAGCGTCGTTACCGGTCTGGAATCTGGTAATCAGGGAAGCGTCCTTGCCTTCCTTCTCATAGTCATCGCCGATATAGATGTCGCCGGTGGTGGAGAGCTGTACGCCTATCTTGTAGGCAGCGTCCTTCGCGAGGATGTCATCAACAGAGGTGATCGGGCTGTCGTTCTTGACGATAACGCTCTGGATACCGGTCGCGTAGCTGTCGGAGAAATCGACGGACTCTTTTCTCTCGTCGGTGACGGTCATGCCTGCCATACCCATGTCGTACTTGCCGGTCTGAACGCCGGTGATGATGGAGTCGAACTCGATATCGACGATCTCAAGCTCCATGCCGAGCTTGTCGGCGATTGCCTTAGCGACCTCGGCGTCGATACCGACAATATTGTCGCCTTCATAGTACTCGTAGGGCGGGAAGTAAGCGTTGGTAGCCATGGTGAGCTTCGCCTTGTCGGAAGCCTTGTTGGCGTCGGTGCTCGAGTTGCTGTTGCCGCAGCCTGCGAGAACCGCTACGGAAGCGATCATAGCGACGGCCAATACGATAGCAATAATCTTTTTCATTTCTTTACCTCATTTCATGATTCAATAAAAATATTGATAAAATTTACCTTTCATACTATACAATAATTATCCGCAAGAAGCAAGTCGAAACGGCATATTTATCCGAATTTCATAACAATCCACAAGGGAGATATTTTGTCAGTCCCCATTTATGGACATTTTCATCACTGAGCCGATTTCGTTTCTGCATATATGCAGAAAAATATGCATCAAAACGACGTCAAAAACGCCTGCAGTCTTTCGCTCTTCGGGTTGTCGAGAATATCGGGCGTGCCGTGCTCGGCGATCACGCCGCCGTCCATGAACAGGATCTTGTCGGATACGTCGTGGGCAAAGGTCATCTCGTGGGTGACGATAATCATCGTCATCTTCTTGTCCGCCAGAGAGCGGATGACCTTGAGCACCTCGCCCGTCAGCTCGGGATCAAGCGCGGAGGTCGGCTCGTCAAAGCACAGAATGTTCGGCTTCATCGCAAGCGCGCGCGCGATCGCGACGCGCTGCTGCTGCCCGCCCGACAGCTCGCAGGGATAGTTATTGACCTTTTCGATCAGCCCGACGCTTTCGATCAGCTCGCGGGCGTAGCTCTCGATCGCTTCCTTGCTGTCTTTTTTGAGCAGTCTGGGCGCGAGGGTGACGTTCTCCAGTACGCTGTACTGCGGAAACAGATTGAAGTTCTGGAATACCAGACCGAAATGCAGGCGCTTCTGCTGCAACTCTTTTTCGGAGGGACGTTTGTTGACCGCCGCGTCAAAGATCGGCTCGCCGTTGACGATGATCTTGCCCTCGTCGGCAAACTCCAGCGAGTTCAGACATCGGAGCAGGGTGGTTTTGCCTGAGCCGGAGGAGCCGATGATCGACAGCACCTCGCCCTTTTCCAGCTCAAAATCAATGCCGCGCAGGACGTGGTTGCGGCCAAAGCTCTTATAGATGTTCTTGACTTCCAATATCGCCATCATGCCGCCTCCTTACGCCTTGAAGTAGCTCAGCTTTTTCTCGATCCGACCGAACAGAAGCGTCAGCAGACCCGAGAAAGCGAGGTAGTATACACCGGTGAAGAACAGCGGCCAGATCGCGCCGGAAATGCCCTGGCTGCCCTTCATGAACGCCTGTCCCGCCCAGATAACCTCCTGCAGGGCGATGATACGCGCCAGCGAGGTGTCTTTGACGAGGGTGATGATCTCGTTGGACATCGGCGGCACGATACGCTTAATCATCTGCAGCAGAGTAATCTTAAAGAAAATCTGAGTTTTAGAAAGTCCCAGCACCTGACCGGCTTCCTGCTGTCCGTGCGGAACGCCCTGGATACCGCCGCGGTAGATCTCGGAGAAATAACAGGCGTAGTTCAGGATAAACGCCACCGCGGAAGCGATAAATCGTCCGCTCTCGCCGCCGCCCCAGAGCTGTTTACCGAACACCAGCCCGGGAAAATAGAATATAATCAGCAGCTGGAGCATCAGAGGCGTACCGCGGATGATCCATACCAGCACGCGGACAACCGCCGACAGGGGCTTGAATTTGCTCATAGAGCCGAAAGAGATCAACAGTCCCAGCGGCAGCGCGCCGAGGAGCGTGACCGCGAACAGCTTTAAGGTCTGTAAAAATCCCGAGTTCAGACTCTGGAAAACAATCGGGAATTGTTCGAAAAATCCATTCATATAAGAACCTCTATACTCAAAAAGTATCGGGAAACTGAATAAACCCAAATCCGTTTTGCGCTTATTCAGTTTCCCTAAACCCACCAAAAGACAGAGAGCCGCTAAGCCCTCTGCCTTTTGAAATCGGTCAGATTATCACTTATTTAATCAGCGCTTCCTGTACGCCGTAGGTCTTGGCGATCTCCTCCATGGTACCGTCAGCCTTAGCGGAAGCAAAGAACTCGTTGCACTTCGCGGTCAGGTCGGAGCCCTTGCGGAAGCCTACGCCGTACTCCTCGGAGTTCAGAGAAGCGGTATAGGTCAGCTGAGCGTAGCCGGTGCCCTCGCCGATCATCGCGCCTGCCATCAGGGAGTCGATAATCGCCGCGTTGCAGGTGCCGGAAGCAACCTCCATCAGCGCGGTAGCCTGATCCTTGACCTCGGTGAACTTGAAGCTGTGAGCCTCTGCCTGTTCCTGACCCGCGGAACCGCTCTCGACAGCGAAGGACAGCTCCTTGCACGCGTCAGCGGTAGTGTATTTGTCGGCAACATCCTTGTTGACAACAACGACCTGAGCGTTGTTGCAGTAAGGATCGGAGCAGAGCATAGCGGAAGTGACCTCGTCGGTCAGGGTCATGCCGTTCCAGACGCAGTCGATGGTGCCGCCGTCCAGCTCGAGGATCTTGTTGTCCCAGTCGATCTCGACAAACTCAACCTCTACGCCGAGGCTCTTGGCAAACGCCTTCGCCATATCGGCGTCAAAACCGACCCACTGGCCGTCCTTCTGGTAATCCATCGGCTCAAAGTCGGTGATACCGACAACGAGCTTGCCTTTGGAAGTGACATTAGCGAGATCCTTAGCGGCGTCTACGGTCTTGGTATCCTTGTTGTCAGCAGCTTTGGTTTCGGTGGTATTGGAAGTGGTGGTACCGCAGGCAGCCATCACAGCGCCAACCATCAGCAGCGCTAACATCAATGCGATTATTCTTTTCATGATTTTCCTCCATCAAAGTGAATCTTTTCTGTTTTTCTCGCTCTCCCCGCGCCGAACGCTTTTCGCACACGCGGGCAAGGGTATGCAACGCTACTTATTTTATCGTATTAGCACATTAAAGTCAATACCCATATTGCACAAAGAAATCAGGATCTGTCACAAAGCTAATGTAACAATCTAACACTGTATCATGATAAAGCGATAAACCTGCGGTTTCCTTTGCCGTTTCGCCTGTCGCAGCCGAAAAATAAAAAGAAAAGCGGCAACCGCAACGGTTGCCGCCATCATAAGCGTTGATTATTCTTTGACCTTCTTGACAGCCATAGCGCCTAAGCCGAGTGCCAGAACGCCTAAGCCTGCAACAAATACGATCGGATCTCCGGTCTTCGGAGATGTAGTGCCGCCGTTACCGGGAGTGGTCGCCGCAGGAGTGGTCGGATGCTCGGTAGCCTGGGGGCTGGCTTCTGCGTTAGCGGAAATAGCGAACGTAAGCATCATGACAATAACTGCAAGAACAGAAATAAACTTTTTCATTGGTATCATCTCCATTTAAATACTGATTCTTTGTTAGGCTTATCATACCACTTATTTCAATGGTTTGTCAATAGGTTTTTTCGAAATAGTCCAAGCATTTTTTACAAAAATGTCATCTCTCTTTGTGGATCATCAACAAAATACAGGAAGGCACGTCGTGCGTTTTGCATGACGTGCCTTAAAAAAGTCAAGTATCAGTCCGATATGGTGATCTGGAGCCAGTCAAAAGGCTTGCCGAACATCCCGGCGTAGCCGTCCTGGCCCGAGGAGGTCTCGTCGTCATACTGCCAGCCGTAATAATAGCCGCCGACGGGAGCGACGCGGTACTTCGCTTTGAGGTATCCGTGTTCTTTGACAACGGATGACGGGGTGGTGTAATAGATCTCCACCGCGTCGATGACCTTTTTGTCACCCGCATAACCGTTGATATCATCGGTGATATCGCAGCCTGTGACATACGGCAGCCATGAACCGCCCTTGACGTGGACGCGGTACTTGACAGCGCCCTCACTCACCTTCACCGCGACGTCGGTGATCGGCTCGCCGGTGATACCGGCGTAATCCGAGAGTCCTGTCACGGCGGGCAGCCATCTGCCGCCCGAACGGACACGGTAGGTCACCTGCGGCAGATCACCGGAGGGATCGGACGAGCCGCTGTAGGCGGGACGTCCCGCACATGACACCACCGAGAGTGAGCGCACACAGCGCTTGACCTCGCCGTTGGAAGAAGAGCCGGTGTTGCCCTCGATGGTTGTGATGGTATTGTCGCCGTTGACGCTCTCGATGATGCCGACATGATCGCTGACGTAGGTGCCGGGCACCAGCGTGGAACGCTCGTTCGTCCAGTGGAAGAACACGACGTCGCCGCGCTGAAAGCCCGAGAGCTTCAGCCTGCCGCGATCCTGAAATGCCTTGGCGGCATAGCCGCAGTTGGCGGTTTTGGTATATAGCAGAGAGGACGCGCCGGCTTCGTTGAACACCCACTGGACAAAGGTCTCGCACCAGTCGTAGCCGCTGCCCGAAACCACAGCGCCGTAGTACCAGGTGTTATACTTGCACTTCTTGATGTTGGTCGCCTTCGTGCCGATCTGCGCACGGGCGATGCTGATAATTTGGTCCGCGTTAACCGACATTCAATCGCCTTCCTTTACTTCCGGCAGACCGCCGACGCTCATCAGCAGCGACAGGATCGCGGCGAGCGCCGAGGCGGACAGCACGTGCGCCCAGCTGACGTCGCTGAGCATCGCCGAGACGCCGATAGAAGCGGCGGCGGTCTGCGCAAAGGTCCTCAGCGCTCTGAGCAGAGCTGCCCTGAACCATTTGAAAAACTGTTCTTTCTCCATCTTTCAGCCCCCTATCAGACCTGTGCCAACAGGGCTTCGACGTTGCCGATCATCGCGTCGATCTGGGCTTTTGAATAAGCGTCATCCGTCTTCATCAGCTCGACATCACCGCCGTCAAATCGGATAAAAACACCGCCGTTTTGCAGATACATACTGCCGTCATCGAGATACTCGACATCCTCAGCGTCCACCTCGGCGATCAGATCCATTTTTGACTCTGCATAGAGGTAATCCGTCAGACGAACCCAAACATTGGTCGCGGTACAGAAGAACACCTCTCCGTTGCTTCCGATGCCCATCTGACCGGTTGTGCCGGGAGTAAAGCCGGGACGGACATCGGTACGGTAAAGGTCGCCCTGTACAGCCGCCGCCAGGTTTGACACGCTGATGTTGCCTGTCAAAGGATATCCCGCGACGGTGGTGCTTTTGCTGACTTTGTCGGCACAGGAAACGTCAACATACTGCTTGATATAACGGTTGCCGACAGCATTGACGCTCGTGTCGCTCATGGCGCTGTCAGGGGCTGTACCGCCGGCGGTATACTCGGTCTTTTTGTACGCGCCCTGTTCAGGGTCGTAGATATACCAGTAGCCGTCGTCGCCGATATACGGTGCGGTCGCGGTAATCGTTTCCAGCGCCTGATTTATACTATTCCGCATCTGAGAGGGTGTGACATACTCCATCTCACTGCCGTCGTCGTCAAGCTCCGCGGACGAGCCGACGATAAAAAAGTCTTTGGTGCTGTGCGCGATACTGCCGTCGCTGTCGACAGTTTTCAGCTGAGCTGTGACGATGCCCGTCTGCAAAAGCTGTTCGGCGCGCACCTCCCACGAGAGGACGGTATCATCCCCTTCGACAGAGGCGGTCAGCGGAACGGTACAGACAGAGTCGTTGTCAAAGCGCAGACACAGCGAGTAGGTACATCTGTTTGAGGTACGGTTCAAGAGAACCAGCTGTTTTGTCATGACCGAATCGTCGCCTGCGAATCCGACAAATCGGTCGATATCCGGGATACATAGTTTTCCCGATTGGATTGTAATCATATGATTCACCTCCAACCATAGCGCCACAATAAAAAAAGTTGCATAAAACTATGCAACCCGCTAATATAAAAGTAAATATTTTTTCTTTTTTGCACCCAATGGACGGTTTTCAATCGTTATATGGGTGAAAGGAGTTTGGAAGAGTGGGACAAAAAACCGATATCGGCGCCGCCGAAGCCATCTTCCGACAACATGCGGATATGATCTACCGCTTGGCTCTCCACAATCTTCAAAACCCTGCCGACGCGGAGGATATCCTGCAGGAGGTCTGTTTGGTGCTGCTCACCAAGCACATCCCCGAGGACGAAGAACACCGCAAGCGGTGGCTCATCCGCGTGACGATCAACAAGTGCAGGAATCTGAGCCGATCGTACTGGCGGCGCAATCGCGAAAGTCTTGACGACTATCAGCATTTGCAAGCGCCGCAGCCGCCCGGGGTTATGGAGGAGCTGGAGGAGCTGTCGGAAAGCTACAGAAATATCATCTACCTCTACTATTATGAGGAATATACCGTTTCCGAGATCGCCGAGATCCTGAAAATGAACATCAACACCGTCAAATCGGGACTCAGGCGCGCAAGAGAAAAGCTCAGGGAAACGCTCATCAAGGAAGGAGAAGCACCATGAGATACAACGCCTACACAACAGCCGTCAACGAGATCCATGTGTCAGAGGAAATGATCGAAAGAGCGATCAAAGCCGCAAAACAGCGCGCGGCGGCGAGAGCCTCGGCACAGATCAAGACAAGGTATGCCGCCGTGGCGGCAAGCGTTGTGCTTGCGAGCGTCGCGGGAGGGCTGGCGTACGGATTCTATCATAACAACTCCGTGCCCGTCAAACCCGCTCCGGTCAGCGCCGCGACAGAGCCGACCGAAACCGCGCATACCGAAACACAGACCGCAACCGAAACAACCGAAAATCCAACCGCCGACGGCAACACCGAAGCGACCGCTGTACCCGAGACAACGGTACAGAACGTGACTCAAAACAGTATCCAAGAAACCGAACCTCCTGCCGCGACCGAGGCGCCGCGTGAAATCGTGTCCCCTACCGAGCGGTATGAAGCCCCCACAGAGCTCATCCCCACCGAGGTCGAGCCGACGACCGCCGAGCTGCCGCCCGAGATGACGGACGACATCGACCGTTCCCTGCTGTGCGACGACGGAAAGGTATATTTTGCCATTGCGGAGACGGGGCTGAGCTCCATCGACGACCCTAATGCGTTTTCCGACCAAAACCTCTACTATATCGAAACCAAGTTCGGCAGATACTACCGGATCAAACCGTTGCAGATCAACCCCGAGGATTATGTCATCAACTACGGATTCCCCGCATCCCTCTCAACCGGCTATCTGTACAACTCCAACGGCACGATCCTTCGCGAAGTACCGATATGGTGGTAATACTAATCCTTAATAAAAACCTTTATCAAGGTTTAGTATAAGAAACAGTAGATTTTTGCGATCACGCATGTTATGATACATTTATACAGAAAACGAGGAGAATCATCATGAAAAGAATTGTATCGGCGATCATCGTCCTGGTCTTGATCCTGTCCTGCACCGTAACGGGTACATCCGCCGCACAGGAGCCCCAACCGCCCTTTTTTACGCTTTATCACCATCAGATGATGGTGGCGGGTCTGCCGAAAACGATCAAAGCGCAGTTCGACTATGACCGCAACTATCTCGAGATCGCCTCCGATTATCCGGGGTATGAGAACAGAGGATTTGTTTTTCCGCTTGCAACGGAAAAATACGGCAGTCTCTACGACGTCGGCTATACCGTCGATGATACCGTCGTTACCTTTACCTTCACGCTCAAGGACGGATATACCCTCGACGATTACCTTGACGCGGTCGACGCTTCCCGTACGACGGTCGGCGCCAACTTAGTATCCCGGGAAGCCGGGGTCAAGCACAGCTTCGACATCTTTGATGTTGTCATGACATACGAGGACGCGTCCTTTTGGGAATACATGGCGAAGGTCATCGACTTCAAGGTGCTGGAGGTCGTTGATACAGAAGGCAAAGAGCTGCACGAAAACGGCAGACAGGACGGCGACGTCGTCGTTTGGCGCCCACAGCAATGGCTGCCCGACCCCAACGCTCCTGTCACGCCGACCGAACCGGCTCCGGATTACAAGTACAGAGAAAAGCTGTTCAGCCAGTATCACCTCAACGAATACATGCTCAAGGAGTACGACGAGTTCTATGAGCACACCGATGAGAACGGCGAGGTCGACTGGGCGCTGGTCAAGGCGATCAAAGACGTCGCCGATCATCCGCTGTGGACAAATCCCTCCTACTGCGAATTTGGCAACCGCGTCATGAATATCGAGGACAGTTATCAGCCGTTCTTTTACGGGATCGGCGTATACAGCGCCAAGGACGACTGCTTCTATGACATCTCTTCGCACGCGCTGTATGAGTTGAACGATCTGGAGCGCGTATGGACGGATATCGGCGTGGGCAGGCTGCTGGGCGATATGGATGACGACAACATCTTGTCCATCGCCGACGCGACCCTGATACAGCGCTGTCAGGCAGGGATGATCTATTATCCGACCGAAGATCAGAATACGCACTACGGCGAGATGTCAGAGAACGTGATCAAATACTTCTCCGACTTCGATCAGGACGGTGAGCGCAACATCACCGACGCAACCGCGATCCAGCGGTATCTGATCTATCTGCCCTACCGCTCCCCGGGCTGGACGCCCTATCCGCATAAGGATCAGCCGACCGAACCCACCGAAGCGGAAACCGCCGCTCCCACCGAAACCGAGACTCAGGCGCCGACCGAAGCGACAGAGCCTTCGCCGTGGCCGCTGGCGACCCCGCAGATCACGGGCTTTAACAGCACCGCCGAGGGCGTAGAGATCCACATCGGCGCGGTAGAGGGCGCGGAGAGATACCGCGTTTATTATAAGAACCGCAACGACAACTGGGTCAATATGGGTGAAACAGACAGCGGAATCTTTGTTGACAAGGATGTCGCGGCGGGCTCCTCTTACCGCTACACCGTCCGCTGTGTCTCAGCCGATACGGGCGAATTTACCTCCGACTGCAACACCGACGGCTGGAGCTACACCTACTACCCCACGCCGAAAATCACCGGGTGTGAAGCTGTTGCAAACGGCGTAAAGATCAACTGGGAGCCCGTCAAGGGCGCGCAGCTATATCGCGTCTACTACAAGGGCAGCATGGGCTGGACGAAGATGGCGGACGTCAGCGGCACAAGCTATGTCGATACCGACGTCAGCCCAAAGCATCGGTATACCTATACCGTGCGGTGCGTCAGCAGCGACGGCACACAGTTTATGAGCGACTACGACGCGAACGGAATCAGGTTCTATCTGTTGGAAAACCCTGCCATAGACTACTTCAAATCCCGCATGGACGGTATTGATATCAGAGTAGACGCGATCAAATCGCTCGCACGCATCTACCGCAAAACCGCCGACGGGTGGAAGCGTATCGCCGAGCTCGACACGCAGGATAACAGCGTCTTTCGCGATACCGACGTAGAACCCGGCAAGACCTATACCTACACAGTGCGCAAAGTGGGTGAAGACGGTAGTTTTCTGAGTTGGTACAACACCTCGGGATGGTCCTACACCTATAACAAATCCGACTGCATCCCCGAGCTGGAATTCTTCATGTACGACGGCGACGACATGGTGCTGATTCAGCCGAAGGCAGACAACAAATTCGGCATCAAAAACTTTGACGTCAACATCCGTTTCAACAATGAGATCAGCGGCAACGTCAAGGTGACCGACGAGCCGAACTACATCCGCTCCGAATACTTTGAGCCCGATCACACCTACCATCTGGAGATCACCGGCACAGACGCGAGCGGCAACGCGATCACCAAAACCGGCGAGTATACGCTGCGCACGATGATCGCGCCCACCAACCTCAGGGCAGAACGGACAGGTGACCGACAATACCGCTTCTCCTGGGATATCTACTACTGTTATCCCGATTGGTACAGCTTCGGCTTGATCTCAACGGACGGAGAATACAACATCGACCCGGGCGATCTGACCGAACGGCATGTTGATATTGATCTCAGCGCATATCCGCAGGATACCGAGTGGGTCGCGTTTGTATCGGGCGTCAGATCGGACGGTGTGTCCGTCTCGTGGATCGACCAGATCAACTTTAGAGAATCCGACTTTTCATAAGCTTATAGGGCGACAGGAAATCCGATCGCCTTATCCATAAAGAAACCCCATGTCGAGTGCGGCCATCACTCAGCATGGGGATTTTCTTATGTTGTATGATTCTTTGATTACGCCATATCGGCGAGGTCGAGGATCAGCCGCTCGGTCTTTTCCCAACCGAGGCACGGGTCGGTGATGGACTTGCCGTAACAGCCGCCGTCGACAGCCTGGTTGCCGTCCTCGATGTAGCTCTCGATCATGAAGCCCTTGACCATGCGCTCCAGCTCCTTGTTATAGCGGCGCGCCGCCATGACCTCTTTGACGATACGCACCTGCTCAAAAGGATTTTTGCCGGAATTGCTGTGGTTCGTGTCGATGATACAGGCGGGGTTCTTGAACATGCCGGAGGCGTAGAGCCGCAGCAGGTGGGTCATATCCTCATAGTGGTAGTTCGGCAGGCTCTCGCCGTGCTTGTTCATATAGCCGCGCAGGATTGCGTGGGCGTAGGGGTTGCCGTGGGACTGTACCTCCCAGCCGCGGTAGATGAAGGTATGACCGTGCTGTGCCGCGGTGATGGAGTTCATCATGACGGACAGATCGCCGCCGGTCGGGTTCTTCATGCCCACAGGGATGTTCAGACCGCTTGCGACCAGTCGGTGCTGCTGGTTCTCAACCGACCTCGCGCCGACCGCGACATAGCAGAGGATGTCGTCAAGATAGCGGTGGTTCTCGGGATAGAGCATTTCATCCGCGCAGGAAAACCCTGTCTCGCGTAGAGCGCGGATGTGCATGGAGCGGATCGCGACGATCCCCTTGAACATATCGGGCTTTTTCTCGGGATCGGGCTGATGGAGCATGCCCTTGTAGCCCGCGCCTGTGGTACGCGGCTTGTTGGTATAGATACGCGGTACGATGAAGATCTTGTCCTCGACCTTATCCTGCACCTTTCGCAGGCGTGAGATATAGTCGATCACGCTGTCCTCGCGGTCTGCGGAACAGGGGCCGATCACCAGAAGGATACGGTCATCCTTGCCGGTAAAGATATCCTGTATCTCCCCGGCGCGGCGTTCGACAATCTCCCGAAGATCATCATCGAGGGGATACATCTTCTTGACCTCCATCGGGATGGTCAGCTGTCGTTCAAATTCCATGTTCATGTTCATGCATATACCTTCCTTCGTTTATTTATTGAAGTACGCTCTGCGTTCGGTGCTCAGGCGCATTTTTGCTCTCAGTTCCTCTACCCTGCCGTCGCGGATCATATCGCGCAGTGAGGCAAATTCTTCGAGAAAAATATTCATGTATTTGAGGAGCGGCTCGCGGTTGAGCATAAACAGCTCGCTCCACATCAGATCGTTGATGTTCGCGATGCGGGTCAGGTCACGGAAGCTGTCGCCCGTGTAGTCAACCAGATGCTCGTTGTCGGAGCAGGTCATCAGCGCAACCGCGATACAGTGGGTCAGCTGGGAAAGATAGCCGATCATCTCGTCGTGCTCTTCGGGCGACAAAACCGAAATTCTGCCGAAGCCGAGGATTCTGCCGAGACTGCCGATCCAGCGGATGGATTTGGGGGTATTCGTCTCGGTCGGACAGATGATGAAGTTCGCGCCGCGAAAGATCGCGTCGTCGGAGTTTTCGACGCCGTAGACCTCTCGACCCGCCATGGGGTGGGAGGCGATGAACTCGACGTCGTCGCGGAGCATCTCCTGGATATCATAGACAATACAGCTCTTGACGCCCGTGACGTCGGTAATCATCGCGCCGGGCTTGAAATACTGCTGATAATCCTTGATCCACTGTCGGAACACCTCGGGGTATAAGCCGAAGATCACCGCGTCGGCGGAACCGACGATCTCGGGATCGACCGTTGTATATGCTTCGTTCACGATATGATGCTCCAGCGCGTAGTCGACCGCGCTCTGACGTTTTTCGATCGCCGTCACGTGGTAACCCAGCCGCTTGAGCGCTCTGGCGTAGCTGCCGCCGATAAGTCCCAAGCCTACGATCAAGATTCTTGAATTACTGATCCATTCCATAAAACTGCACCTCTGCGCCTAAATCTGATAGTTTCTCAAAAAAGTCGGGAAAGCTCTTGTTCACCGCCTGAGCGCCGTCGATCACGCCGCCTGTGACGGTCAAAAGAACGGAGAGCGCCATCACGATACGGTGGTCGCCGTGACCGCAGAGCTCCTCTGTCGGAGCGCGTAGTGTTCCGCCGCGCACGGTAACCTCGTTCTCCCCTACCGTGACGTCGACGCCGAACTTTTTCAGCTCCCGCCGCATCGCTTCGGCACGGTCGCTTTCTTTGATCCGCAGTCGGCGCGTACCGATGAAATCAGCGCCGCCGCATAATGCCGCGACCGCGAACAGGATCGGCCCCAGGTCGGGACAATCGGCGATGTCGATCGGGCTTTTTCCTCGCTTTATTTTCTCAAAAAGAATTTTATACACCTTGTCGCCCTGCAGGGAATCTTCCTTCAAGCCCTCTACGGCAACCTTTGCGCCCGTATAGTTGAGCGCTTCAAAAAAAGCGGCGTTGGAGTAGTCGCCCTCGACGGTCACGTCCTGCGGCAGATACCGCTGACCGCCTTTTACATCATAAACGTTGTCATTTGCTGATATCTCAACGCCAAACTGTCGGAGCGCCTGCACCGTCATGTCGATGTACGGCTTGCTCTCGACAGGCGGCAGGATGCGGATCTCGCTGTCTTCCCTTAAGAGCGGCAGCGCAAAGAGCAGACCCGAGATAAACTGGGAGCTGATGTTGCCCGCGACCTTATAAACGCCGCTTTGCAGCCTGCCCTGCACGGTGATGTGATCGGCCGATTTCTCAAGGCGGATACCCTGTCCCGCGACGATCTCCTCATAGACCGTCATCGGTCGGGTCATCAGGTAGGCGCTGCCCGTGAGCTTGCGTTCTTCGCCGCACATCATGCACAGCGGCGTGAAAAACCGCAGGGTGCTGCCGCATTCGTTACAGCTGAGGACGGCGGTTTTGTTCAGCTTTTGCCGCACATCCACACCGTGTACAAACGCTGTATCGCCGTCAAGACGAACAGCCGCGCCTAAGGCGGTCAGACAGTTGACCGTCGCCTTCACGTCCTCGGAAAACGCAAGATGTCTGACAACGCTCTCGCCCTGTGAAAGTCCCGCGCAGATCAGCAGGCGGTGCGCCATACTCTTAGAGGGTGGAGCAATCACCGTCCCGTCTGTTTTTGAGGGCTTGATCTCAACCTTCATAGCGTTCCCTCAGCAGATCCATCGCCTCAAGATATCCGTCAAGACCGTGACCCGTGATCGTTGCACAGCACGCGAGGCGCACATAGCTGATCTGTCGGAACTCCTCGCGCTTGTCGACCTTAGAGATATGCACCTCTACCGCGGGGATCGCGACCGCTTTCAGTGCGTCCAGGATCGCGACGCTGGTGTGGGTATAGGCGCCGGGGTTGATGACGATACCGTCGATCTGCCCGTAGGCTTCCTGTATTTTATCGACCAGATCGCCTTCGTGGTTGCTCTGATACAGCTCGACCTGCACGCCGATGTTTTTTGCATGCGCTTCAAGCTGTCGGCACAGGTCGGCGTAGGTCGTTCTGCCGTAGATATCAGGTTCACGGACGCCGAGCATATTCAGGTTGGGGCCGTTGATGACTAATAGCTTCATATTACTCTCCGTTGATGATAGAATCCGCGACGTCCTCGGGGTCGCAGTCGCCGTCGATGATGAAATCGGCGGTATTCATATAGGTGTCGATGCGCTTCTTGTAAAGCCGCATGATCTTCTCTTTTTTATCCGCAAGCGGTCGGTCGTCGGTCGGGATCAGGTACTCGGGTGAACGGTCGATGAAGAAGATCGCGCCGTTTTGCCGTAATGCCGCGACGTTTTCGGGTCGCATCACCGCGCCGCCGCCGAGAGAGATCACCTTGCCGCCCGGCGCCGAGACCTCGCGGATAATCTCGCTTTCGAGATCGCGAAAATACGGCTCTCCCTTTTCTCTGAAAATGGTCGGGATATCACCGTAACGCTCCACGATCAGGCGGTCGGTGTCGATCAGCTCTCTGCCAAGGGCTTCGGCAACGATTTTTCCGACGGTTGACTTGCCCGACGCGGGCATGCCGCTGAGAACGATATTTCTTTTATCGAAATATATCTTCTCATATATTTGGTTTGTCAGCGCAACAACGTCAAGCTCCCTGCCGAGGAAATGCTCCGCCGCCAAAACCGCCTGCGAGACCAGCATATAGAGCCCGCCCCCGGCGTCGATCCCCCTCTCACGCGCCGACAGGATCAGCCGCGTCTGCAGAGGGTTGTAGATGACGTCGATCACGCCGCTGAGGCACGGAAATTTTGTGATATCGACAGGGCAGTCGAAAATCTTCGGGAACATGCCGCAGGGGGTAGCGTTGAGGATCACATCCGCATCGGTATGGTCGGCATACGCCTGCTCATAGGTGATCGCGCCGTCCGCTGCACGGCGGCTGACGCGCAAAATCTCCTTCGCGCCCATCCGCTCACATACCGCGCGCGCCGTCAGTGAGGTGCCGCCGGTGCCGAGGATCAGCACCTTCTTGTACTTCACGACCACGCCCGCGCGTTCGATCAGCGCCTTCATACCGCCGAAGTCGGTGTTGTAGCCGTACAGCACGCCGTCGCGGTTGACGACGGTGTTCACCGCGCCGATCGCAAGCGCGTCAGGGTCGATCTCATCAAGATACGGCATGACCGTCTGCTTGTAAGGAATCGTGACGTTGATCGCTTTAAAATTCTTTTGCAGAATAAAACTCTCGACTTCTTCTGCTTTTAATTCTTTCAAGGAATATTGATAATATCCCAGCTGTTCATGTATCTCTTTAGAAAAGCTGTGGGGCAGCTTTTCGCCGATCAATCCGTAGTCCATGTCATTCACCCAGCCAATCTGTGCCGTATCTCAGCGCGAGAAGGTCGGCGAGCGCCAACGCGGTCACGCTGTCCACCACCACTCTTGCGCGGTGGATGATCGCGGGGTCGTGGCGGCCTTTCAGCTCCAGAACCGCGTCCTCGCCCTTGATGAAATCGACCGTGTCCTGCTCTTTGAAAATCGAGGGGGTCGGCTTGACCGCACAGCGAAACAGGATGGGCATACCATTGGTGATGCCGCCGTTGACGCCGCCGTTGTGGTTGGTGGCGGTCTTGACCGTATCGTCGATCATGTAGAAGCTGTCGTTATAGTCGGAGCCTTTGCCGTTCACCATACCGAACGCGTCGCCGAACTCCACGCCTTTGATCGCGGGAACTGAGAACAGCGCGTGGCTGAGCACGCCTTCGACAGTATCAAACCATGGCTCACCGACGCCTGTCGGCATGCCGATGACAGCGGTTTCCAATACGCCGCCGACGCTGTCGCCCTCAGCGGCTGCCGCTTCGATGGCGGCTTTCATCTGCTCTCCCCTGTCGCTGTCCAAAACAGCAAAGTCAAGGGTATTGAGCTTTTCGACGTTTGCTCGGACGTCACCGAAAACGGTGTCCGATATTCCCGCGCAGGACAAGAGGTGTGTGCCGATCACAACGCCCTTTTCACGCAGGGCGGAGATCAGGATCGCGCCTGCCGCGACCAGCGCCGCCGTCACCCTGCCGGAGAAATGGCCGCCGCCTCGGTAATCCTCACAGCCGTGGTACTTCTCAAAGGCGGTGTAGTCCGCGTGACCGGGACGCGCCAGAGAGCGCGTCGCGAAATAGTCCTTGCTGTGCTGGGCGGTGTTGGGGATCAGGACGGTAAGGGGTGTACCGGTCGTTTTTCCCTCAAAAACGCCGCTGACGATCTGAAACGCGTCCGCTTCACGCCGCGCGGTACTGATCTTTCCCGCGGGGCGGCGTTTGTCAAGCTGAGTGCGGATAAAATCCTCGTCCACCGCGATCCCCGGCGCTAAGCCGTCGAGCGTAGCGCCGATATACGCGCCGTGACTCTCGCCGAAGAGGGTCAGGGCGATTGAATTGCCGAAAGTGTTCTTCATCGTGATCTTCCTATCATCTGTATCATCGGGTACAGTTCTTTGAACCGCACCTTTTTCATCTCATATTCACCGGGGCTTTGCACGGTCGTGATCGTAACCGAATCGCCCTCGCCCTTTTTATCATGGGTCATCGCCGCGTAAACCTCGTCGGCGTCGAGCTCCACCGAGGTCGGCAGCCGCAGGCTCTCCAGCACTTGAATCAAACGCGGACGGAGCTTGTCCGAGACCATCGGGATCATGCCCAGAGCGACGCACTCGCCGTGATATAGACCGTTGAGGTGTTCAAAGCTCTCGACGCCGTGGCCGATCGTGTGGCCGAAGTTCAGGATTTTGCGGAGCCTCTGCTCCTTTTCATCCTGCTCGACAACAGCTTTCTTGATCGTTAAGGATCGGGTGATGATCTCATCCATGCTGTCAGCTATATTTCCTTTTTCGAATAATTCAAACAGTTCGCGATCCGAAGTCAGCGACATTTTCACCGCTTCCGCAAGCCCGTTGCTGATCTGTCTCTCGGGCAGGGTAGACAGCAAATCGAGGTCGATCAACACCTTTTTCGGTTGGTAAAACGCGCCGACGATGTTCTTGATCCCATCGAGGTTAACCGCCGTTTTGCCGCCGATGGAGCTGTCCACTTGACTTAATACGGTAGTAGGGATGTTGTAGAAATCCACACCGCGCATATATGCCGACGCGACAAAGCCCGCCAGATCGCCGACAACGCCGCCGCCTACCGCGACGACCGCGTCCTTGCGTGAAAACCCAAGCGACAGCATCTTTGATAGGATCTCGCCGAATCGCTCGATGCTTTTGCTCCCTTCCCCCTGCGGTACGGTATAGACCGATCCGTCCTTTGCCTGCTGTGCTACGGTCTCGGCATATGCGGACGGTACGCCGTCGTCGGTCAGCACCAGCACCCTGCGATCAAGGTTGAGGTGCTCTCCCGCCTTTTGAAGAGCGCCGCGCTCGATGACGATATCGTAGCTGTCAGCGCCCAGATTCATATGTAAAACGCTCATGTCAGTCCTCTTTCAAAATGATCTCGTCGCTGAAATGTCCGACCACCTTCAGCATATCGCAGTGGAGCGACAGGTGCCGGAGCATATCGGAGCCGTTCTGACCGGTCTCGTCGCCCTCGGCTTCGATATAAAAGTAATATTGCCACGCCAGATCCTTCATCGGTCTCGAACGCAGAGCGCGCATGTTGAAGCCGTAGGAGCTGAGTACATTCAGCGCCTGCGCCAATGCGCCGGCTTCGTTTTTGACGGTAAACATCAGCATGAAGCGACTGTCGCCCGAGGTGCCGACGGGCTTGTTCTCGGCGCGCGAAAGCACCGCAAAACGCGTGGAGTTCACAGCGCTTTCGTTGATATCGTGGTCAAGCACCGCTAGCCCGTACAGGCGGGCGGTCTCAACAGAGGCGATCGCCGCGACGCTCCTGTCATCGGCGTCCCTGACAGCCTTTGCCGCACGCGCGGTGTTGGCGTATTCGACGGTTTTGAAGCCGTTTTTGCGGATATACTCGGAGCACTGTGCAAGCGCCTGCGGATGGCTGACGACGGTTTTGACGGCGTCAACATTCGCGCCGTCTACTCCCAGCAGATTGTGGGTAATGCGCAGGCTGTAGACGCCGTTGACATGCAGGGGACCCTGAAACATCAGATCCATCACCTGACCTACTTCACCGGCGTAGCTGTTTTCAACGGGCAAAACAGCGCAGTCACACTCGCCGTTTTCGACCGCTTCATATGCCGCGCGAAAGTCGGGATAGGAAATCGCCTTGCCCTGGGGAAAAATCTTCTTCGCCGCGATGTTGGCATAGGCGCCCTCGATGCCGCTGTAGGCGATCTTGGCGCCGCTGATGACGTGCTCCTGATACTGCTTGGACACCGCCATCACATCGTTTAAAAACCGCACATAGTAGGAGCGGATATCATAATCCTTGATATAGGCGGCGTTTTTTTCGATGACCGTCTGCTCGCGCTTAGGGTCATAAATCTGCAAGCCGCGATCTTTTTTGTACTCGGCGATCTCCTTTGCCGCCAGCATCCGCCGCTCAAACAGCGAAGCCATCTCTCGGTCGATCTCGTTGATCTTCATACGCGCGTCCTGTAAATTGTCCATCTTTTCACCTTCCGTTTTCTTCTGAATACAACAAAAGCGGTTCTGCCCGAAAACAGAACCGCTTATCTTTCTCTCAAAGCACCTGTTACGTTTCGAGCAGCTTACTCATTTTTCGCAAAGCAATAAAAGCCCGCATAAAAGCGCGCGAAGGTAAAGGTAAAGCAGTTATTGAATTTTTCGATCATATTCATGTTCATGACAATAACTCCTTTCCAAGTGCTGCGGATATGATAACACATTAAAGTGCAAAAGTCAATAGCTGAAAAGAATTTTTCCTCACAGCTTTCGAATCACCTTTCGGCCACCCTGTCAAGATGCGCTTGACAGCATACAGCGATTGTGCTATTTTATAAACTGAATCAATAAATTAGAAAAGAGGTATGAAAATGGGTATCGACTGGGAGTCCATCATGGGCGAAGAAGAATACGACAGAGAATATAGCGGATACAACAATCCGTATGATTGGCTTTTCACCGACTATAACGATTCTTATTACCACGAGGAGCCTTCCGACGAAGAAGTTTATGCCGCGCAAGCGCAAATGGAGCTCGAAGAAAGAGGTCTGATGAAAGGCGAAATCGACGGCGAAGAGGTTATCCTCAGGGACGAATGGGGCAATCATAAATTCACCTACGAAGAAGAACTGAAGCTTTTCAAAGGCGAAGAGATCGAATTTGATTACACCGATAAAAGCAATAAAGAACACCGCGTCAAGGGTAAACTGGTCAAATGCTTCTTCACCGGCACTCAGCTGTGGTGGATTTTTGTTTCCTCGCTCTCATATAACCTTATCAAAGGCGACTTCAAAGGCGAGCCGATCGCCTTCAAAAACTCGTGGAGCGACCACACCTTTACCGAAGAAGAGATCAAAGCGCTCTTTGACGGCAAAGAAATCGAATTTGATTTCACCGATAAAAAGCAAAACACACATCACGCCAAGGGAAAACTGGTGAAGTACTTTTTTGACGGCAGCAAACTGAGGTGGACGCTCGTTACCGCACAATCTTACGACTTTGTCAAAGGTATGTTCAACGGCGAGAAGATCGACTTCAAAAGGACATGGGGCGGCCACACCTTCACCGAAGAAGAGATCAAAGCGCTCTTTGACGGCAAAGAGATCGAATTTGATTTCACCGATAAAAAGCAAAACACGCATCACGCCAAAGGCAAACTGGTGAAGCGCTTTTTTGACGGCAGCAAGCTGAGGTGGAAGTTCGTTCACTCACAGTTTTATGACTATGTCAAAGGCACGTTCAACGGCGAGCAGATCACTATCAAAAGGACATGGGGCGGTCACACCTTCACCGAAGAAGAGATCAAAGCGCTCTTTGACGGCGAAGAGATCGAGATCGACTACCTCGATAAAAAGGGTGTACAGAGAACAGCCAAGGGTAAGCTGGGTAAGTCCGATTTCAACGGCACGGAATTTTGGGGCTTTGCTCCTGATTTCCAGCTTAAAAAATCATAAGAAGACAACAGAATCATGAATCAAAAAAATCTCCGAGTGCTTTTGCATTCGGAGATTTTTATACTAAGTATCCATTAAACGCTTTAACAAATTTGTTAGCGAGAAATTTCGCAGAGCAAGGCGGAGGACGCAGGCATACTGGCGTATGTCAAGGAC
>CACWTM010000006.1 GCA_902763855.1 uncultured Ruminococcus sp.
GTGATCACAATCTCCGGCAGAGGCGACAAGGACTGCGCCGCCATCGCGCGCTACAGAGGGGAGGATATCCATGAGTAACATCCGCAAAGCATTTGAAAACGGAAAGGCGTTCATCGCCTTTATCACCTGCGGCGATCCCGACTTGGAGACCACCGCGGCGGTCGTTCGCTCTGCCGCTGAAAGCGGCGCCGATCTGATCGAGCTGGGGATTCCGTTCTCCGACCCTACGGCAGAAGGCCCTGTGATCCAAGGGGCGAATCTCAGAGCGCTTTCAGGCGGCGTCACGACCGATCAGGTGTTTGCCCTCGTCAAAGAGCTGCGCCGTGACGTCAGCGTTCCGATGGTCTTTATGACATATGCGAACGTCGTGTTCTCCTACGGTGCCGAAAAGTTTATTTCAACCTGTAGGGAGATCGGGATAGACGGGCTGATCCTGCCTGATCTTCCCTTTGAAGAAAAGGACGAATTTCTTCCGATCTGCCGTAAATACGGCGTTGATCTGGTTTCGCTGATCGCGCCGACCTCCGAGAACCGTATCGCGATGATCGCTAAAGAGGCGGAAGGCTTCATCTATGTCGTTTCCAGCCTCGGCGTGACCGGTATGCGCAGCGAGATCAAGACCGATCTTGCTTCCATCGTGAAAGTCATCAGGGAAAACACCGATACTCCCTGCGCAATCGGTTTCGGTATCTCTACGCCTGAACAGGCGAAGAAGATGGCGGATATCTCAGACGGCGCAATCGTCGGCTCCGCCATCATCAAGCTGATCGAGAAGCACGGCAAAAGCGCGCCTGTGTTCGTCGGAGAATATGTCAGGTCGATGAAGAGCGCGATAGAATCACTGTGAGCGCATCCCGGTAACGCTGCATTCTCAAGACCGTTCATTAAGGAGCTGAACAATCAATAGGATGAAACCATTTCTCTGTCATCCGCAGAAGACAAGTGAAAACAGGTAAAAAGAAAGTGAAAATGGGTTAATAACCCGACAATAAAATGTGATATAATAATATGATATCGAGAGAAAGGAAAAAATCATGAATATCGCGATTGTTGATGACATGGAAGCGGATCAGCTCCGTCTTGAACAGATACTGAGACAATACGCTGCCATGAATCGGCTCGAATTACATATTGATCGGTTTTCCTGCGGAGAGGCGTTCTTGAAAGATTATCAGCCGTTTCGGTATACCCTTATCTTTTTGGATGTGTTTATGGACGGAATTACCGGCATCGAAACCGCCGAAACGATCAGACAATCGGATGAGGATTCTGCCCTGGTCAATATGGCTTATGTTGAGCGATAGGTGAAGAAATCTGCGTAATGAAGGATGGCGGCAGTTTTCCCGTTCATGTGAAAAAGAAGCGGGAAATCAAGCAAAAGTGGCTGAACTATAAATTTGCCTCTATCCGAAACGAGACAGGCAGAACGGGAGCAGGTATGAAATGCTGAATATACCGGTTGCCGGCTTGATCTATCTGCCTGCGGCGATACTTTGCTTTTTGCCTGTGAGAGATAGGCTGAAGCACAGCTTTGTGAAAACGGCCGCCGTGATGCTTCCGGCGCTTCTGGCGCTGATTTTGTTTTCGGTGGTGTTAATTATCGCTAACATCGCGATCTTGCCCGTCGAATACTTTCTTTTTCACGAGAACATGCCGCTTCGCTGAACGGTATTGATTTTACGCTGAGGATCAATATCCCTCACACGCTGCCGGTTTCGGATGTTGATCTATGCAGTATGGTGGGAAATATATTAGAAAACGCGGTTGTGGCTTGTCAGCAGGATGAAGAAAAAATCATTCAGCTGACGATTCTCGCCGAGAACCGGGCGCAGCTGTACATTGTTGCTGTCAACAGCTTTGACGGCGTTTATCGCAGGCAAGACGGCAGATATCGGTCAACCAAGCCGAACGGAAACGGAATCGGATTGGATTCTGTTACCGCGACCGCCGAAGAATACGGGGGCGTCGCACAGTTTTCACATGAGGGAAAACGCTTTTACAGCAACGTTGCAATTCCGCTGAAACAGTAAAATACAGATGGTTCCCGCAGGGAGCGATACGATGCTTTCTGTGGGATTTTCTTTTGCGAGGAGAGGATAATCGGCGTCGATAAGGTGATGAGCGGCTGAAATGATCCCTTTTTTCGTGTTATAATGAGTGTATTAGAATCATTTCACAGCGCCGGCGGAAACTGACACTGTTTACCTGCAACAATGACGGTAAAAGCCGCTGTGCGGTTCGGTGTGCGCAAATTCGCACCTCGTCAATCATCGGTAATGAGGAAAAGGGCTGAAATTATGGTACATAAGATAACCGTCGCTATCAACAACCAACTCACCGACGAACTTCCGAAAGGTCTGCGTTTGCTCGTCAGAAGATGCTGCAAGGCGATTTTGGAAACCGAATCCTTCACCGGAATGGCAGAGATCAGCATAACCTTTATGCGTTTTCATAAAGCGATATTGCTTTGACCGCAAGGACGGCTGCACAAGACGAGAGCCTTGTTGAGCGAGTTACCGCGTCTGCGGCGTGATCTTTGCGCAACGATGTCGAAGCTGACCCGAGAAACTGCTGTAACGCCGAACACGCGATAAGGAGTTCAGCGAATCTTTTGAAAAAATGAAGCCTGATGACGTGAAGATCATCAGGCTTTTTTATATGTGTTTTAAGCTTTGTTTCTTGCCGCGGTGGTGAGCATCAGCTTGATCCTGTTCTGCTGGTTGACCGCGCTCGCACCGGGGTCATAGTCGATCGCGGCGATATTCGCCTGCGGATAGGCGGCTTTGAGCTTCTTGATGACGCCCTTGCCCATGACGTGGTTCGGCAGACACGCGAAGGGCTGGATACAGACGATGTTGTTGACGCCTTCGTTCAGGAGCTCGACCATCTCGCCGCAGAGGAACCATCCCTCGCCGTACTGGTTGCCGACCGACAGGAACGGCTTCATCGGCTCGGCGATCTTGTCGATACGCAGCGGCGCGGAGAAGCGCTTGCTTTTTCTGAGCGCGTCCGTCGCGGGCTTGCGGAGCTTTTCGAGGGCGGGAATACCGAATTTGGCGATCAGCGTTTGCGCGTAGCTTCTGCCCAGATACTTGTGCTTGTAATCCTTGTCATAGAGGAACATCGCGAGGAAGTCCATGAAGTCAGGCACCACCGCCTCCGCGCCCTCTTGTTCAAGATAGTCGACAAGGTAGTTGTTCGCAAGCGGCATGTATTTGACAAGGATTTCGCCGACAACGCCGACCTTGGGCTTTGTGATGCTTTCGTCAAGCTCGAGCGTGTCAAATTCCTCGACGATCATTTGGCACAGCTCTTTGTAGGAGAGTTCGGGTTTATCGGCGGCGAACCACTCGATGCAGGTATTCTGCCACTTGTCGCGCAGGGTGTTCGCCGCGCCCTTGACCTTTTCGTACGGTCTTGTGCGGTACAGACAACGCATCATCAGATCGCCCAGCACCAGACCGCGCAGTCCCTGCAACAGCATTTTCGGATTCAGCGAGAAACCCTCGTTTTTCTCCATGCCGTTCGCGTTGAGCGAGATGACGGGGATATGCGAAAGCCCCGCTTTGTCCAGCGCGTGGCGGATGAAGCCGACATAGTTGCTCGCGCGGCAGCAGCCGCCCGTCTGGGTCATCAGGAGCGCGAGCTTGTCGGTGTCGTACTCGCCCGACAGCACCGCTTCCATCATCTGACCGGTCATGACGATCGAGGGGTAACACGCGTCGTTGTTGACATATTGAAGCCCGACGTCAACCGCTTTTCTGGTCGCGTTGTTGAGCATCTTGACATGGTAGCCGAATTTCTCAAAGACCGGCTCAAGCAGATTGAAGTGGATCGGACTCATCTGCGGCGCGAGGATCGTGTAGCCCTCGTCGTGCATCTGCTTGGTGAACTCGGTGCGGACATACTTGATGGGTTTGGGATCGGCTACGATATGGCGCGTACAGCGCATGTTGACCGCCGCGATCAGGCTGCGGATGCGGATTCGCGCCGCGCCGAGATTGCCGACCTCGTCGATTTTCAGCACGGTATACAGCTTGCCGGAGGCTTCTAAGATTTCCTGTACCTGATCGGTCGTGACCGCGTCCAGACCGCAGCCGAACGAGAACAGCTGTACCAGCTCGAGATCGTCGTGCTGACAGACAAACTCCGCCGCGTTGTACAGGCGCGAGTGGTAGACCCACTGGTCGACGACGCGCAGGGGACGTTCTCTGTTGATCGTGTCAAACGGCAGGCTGTCCTCGGTGAAAACGTCAAAGCCGTAGGAGGCGATCATCTCGGGCACACCGTGGTTGATCTCGGGGTCGATGTGGTACGGGCGACCCGCCAGGACGATACCGCGGCGGTGACCGCGCCGCATTTCTCCCAGCACGCGCGCGCCTTCGTCACGGATGTCGGCTTTGGCTTTTCTCAGCTCTTCCCACGCCTTGCGCGCCGCTGCCTTGACCTCGTGCGCGGGAATGTTCCATTCTTTTTTGCAGAAGAGGACAAGGCGGTTGGCTGCGATCTTCTCGCTGGTAAAGGCGATGAAAGGCCGCAGATATTTCATTTGACCCGTCGTGACAGCCTCTACATTGTTCTTGAGGTTCTCCGCGTAGGAGGTGACCATCGGACAGTTGTAGTGATTGTCGGCGTCGGGGGTTTCCTGATATTCATAGTAAACGCAGGGATGGAAGACGGTGTCGATCCCGTGCTCAAACAGCCATTGGACATGACCGTGCGAGAGCTTCGCGGGGTAGCACTCCGATTCGCTCGGGATAGATTCCATACCCATTTCATAGATGCTTCTGGATGAGAAGGGGGAGAGGACGATTCGAAAACCCAGTTCCTTAAAGAACGTCGCCCAGTAGGGATAGTTTTCATACATGTTCAGTACGCGGGGGATACCGATGACGCCGCGCGTCGCTTCGCTTTCGGTCAGCGGCGTGTAGCCGAAGATCCTTTGGCGTTTGTACTCAAAGAGATTTGCTCCCGTGTGATCGGCGTGATGGTTCGAGACCTTCTTCTCGCAGCGGTTGCCGCTGATGAGCTTTTCGCCGTCCTCAAAGGTGTTGACGGTGAGCATGCAGTTGTTTTCACAGCCGCCGCAGCGTACCGCCTTGGAGCGGTAGGAGAGGTTCGCGATCTTGTCAAAAGAGCGCATGGAGCTCTCTGTGCCGTCATATCGTTCTCTTGCGATCAGCGCCGCGCCGAACGCGCCCATCACGCCCGAGATATCGGGGCAGACGACCTCGACGCCCGCGATCTTTTCAAACGCGCGCAGAACCGCTTTGTTGTAGAACGTACCGCCCTGCACGACGATATGTCTGCCGAGCTGTTTTGCGTCAGAGAGCTTGATGACCTTGAACAGCGCGTTTTTGATGACCGAGTAGGCAAGTCCCGCCGAGATATCGGCCACGGGAGCGCCTTCCTTTTGCGCCTGTTTGACGTTCGAGTTCATGAACACCGTACAGCGCGTGCCCAGGTCGATCGGCGCTTTTGCGAACAGCGCTTCGTCGGCAAATTCCTGTACCGTCAGTCCCAGCGATACCGCGAAGTTTTCGATAAACGAGCCGCAGCCTGAGGAACAGGCCTCGTTGAGAATAACGGTGTCGATCGCGCCTTCTTTGAGGCGGATGCACTTCATGTCTTGACCGCCGATATCCAGCACACAGTCGACCTGCGGATCAAAGAACGCGGCGGCGGTGCTGTGGGCGACCGTTTCCACCTCGCCGTCATCCAGACGGAACGCGGCTTTTAACAACGCTTCTCCGTAGCCCGTCGAACAGGCGCGCGCGATATGGGCGCTGTCGGGAAGAATCTTTTCGATCTCGGCAACCGCTTTTTGCGCCGCCTCGATCGGATTGCCGTTGTTGTTGACATAGTAGGAGAACAGCAGCTCGCCGTCCTCGCCGATCAGCGCGAGCTTGGTTGTGGTAGATCCCGCGTCTATTCCGAGGAAACAGTCGCCTTTGTAAGAAGCGATTTCACCCTTCGGAACGGTTGCCTTTCGATGGCGGACGAGATACTGTCGGTATTCTTCTTCGCTCTCAAAGAGCGGCTCGAGCCTCTTGACGCCGATATCGAGCTTCACGCCCTTTTGAAGCTTTTCGATCAGCTCGTCGATATCGCGGTTTACGCCGTCTTTCTGCATCGCCGCGCCCCAAGCCGCGAAGAGGTGTGAGTTTTCGGGATCAATGATCTCGTCGTCCTTGAGCTTTAAGGTGCGGATGAACGCCGCCTTGAGCTGGGTCAGATAGTGCAGAGGGCCGCCGAGAAACGCCACATGTCCGCGGATCGGCTTGCCGCACGCCAGTCCCGAGATCGTCTGGTTGACGACCGACTGAAAGATCGACGCCGCGAGGTCGGGCTTGGAAGCGCCCTCGTTAATCAGCGGCTGGATATCTGTTTTCGCGAAAACGCCGCAGCGTGCCGCGATGGTATAAAGCTGTTTGTAATCCTTCGCCGCCTCGTTGAGTCCCTGCGCGTCGGTTTGCAGCAGCGCCGCCATCTGGTCGATGAACGAGCCTGTACCGCCCGCGCAAACGCCGTTCATGCGCTCGTCGAGACCGCCCTTGAAGTAGATGATCTTCGCGTCCTCGCCGCCCAGCTCAATCGCGACGTCCGTCTGCGGGGCATAGCGGCCGATTGCGTCGGCAACGGCGACGACTTCCTGTACAAACGGAATATCGAGAGCCTTGGACAGACCCAAAGCTCCCGATCCCGTGATATGGAGCCGCAGCTCGCAGCTCCCCAGCTCTGCTTTTGCTTTTTCGAGAAGCGAAGCAAGCGCTGTCTGCGTTTGAGCATGATGGCGCTGATAATCGCAAAAGCAGATTTCTTCGTTTTCATTTGTGATAACCGTTTTTACGGTTGTGGAACCGATGTCCACACCGGCATGATAAGCTTTCATAGACCTTCCCTTTATTTGTTATCGGAGTGACGGTGAAGGTAGAATTTACTTTCTGTACCCTTAGCCAACCGTTTGATGTTTTCCTTGTGTCTGACGATCATGAAGACGACGCAAACGGCGTAGATAATCGCCGCGTAGAGATTGCATCCGAACAGAAACAGGCTGACCGCGCCCGCCGTCAGACCGCACATGGTCGCAAGCGACATGTATTTGACCGTGAGCAGCAGGAGAGTCATGACCCCAAAGGCGATCAAGCCCGAACGCCAGTCAAGGACGAACAGCTCGCTGAGCAGTACCAAAAAGCCCTTGCCGCCCTTGAAGCGGTACTGCATGGGAAACGAGTGTCCGAGCATGACGAACAGACCCGTATAAGCGGCGCCTAACTGAAAGTCGAACCCGAGCGCGCGGAACCATAAGCCGAACAAAAGGCACATCACCGCGCCTTTGAGCAGATCAAACGCGAAGATGAACCACGCGTACTTGTTGCCGTAGACGCGCTTGAAGTTAGTGAAGCCCGGGTTGCCGCTGCCTTTTTCGCGGATATCCTCGTGATAGATCGCTTTAGAGAGCGTGATCGAGAGGTTGACGCCGCCGACATACCATGCCGCGACAGCCGCGATGATCCAGATGATGATCTTCATTCTGTACTCCTTGTGGAATTACTCGACGATCAGGATATAGCTGTAGATTTCCTGTCCGCCGTCGATGGTATATACCTCGCATCCTCTGTGGGTGTGCTTGATGTGGCTGACGATCTCCTGGGTCTCTTCTTCGTCGGAGTCCTCGCCGCGCACGATGATACAGATCTCGTGATCGGTAAAGTCCAGACGGTCAATCAGCATACAGGCGGCGTCGCGTCTGTCGTTGTCAGCCGCCAAAATCTCCTTGCCGATGAAGCCGATGTACTGACCTTCTTCGAGCATAAAACCGTCCATCTCGGTGTTGCGGACGCATTTTGACACGCCGGCGGTCACAACGCCCTGCATCGCGCCGGTCAGCTCTTCTTCAATCAGATCGGCGTCGCCCGAGTCGGTGTCCAGCATGGTCAGCGCGGCATAGCCGTCGCCGACAGATTTGCTGTTGATGACGCGGATGTCGGAGCCTTCATACATCTTTGCCGCCTGTTGAGCGGCGAGAATGATATTGCCGTTGTTGGGCAGGACAAAGATCGTGTCCGCGTTGACCGCCTCAAAGGCTTCGATGAAGTTATCGGCAGAGGGATTCATGCCGATCTTGTCCTCGATGATGTAATCCGCGCCCATATCGCGGAAGGTCTGTTTGATTCCCTCACCCGAGGCGACCGCGACGACCGCAAAGGGCTTGCGTTCCTCGTGACCTGCGAGGGGGCTGTCCGAGGGCAAATTGTTGTGCTGGAGGGACATGTTTTCTATCTTGACCGTCAGATACTCGCCGTATTTCTGACAGAACTCAAGTACTCTGTACGGTTCTTTGGTATGCACATGGATCTTGACGATACTGCCTGATTGGAAACAGACGACAGAGTCGCCGATCGATTGCAGAAAGTCCTTGATGATATCGACGTTGAAGGAGGAGATATCGGTTTTGGCGTTTTGGAGACGGAGCAAAAGCTCGGTGCAGTAGCCAAAGGTCAGCTCGCTGTCCTCGTTGAACAGATCGAGGTTCAGTCCGTTGTCAGCAGTGACAGAGACCGCGGGCACATACTCCGTTGGAACTTCACCGCTGAGCGCCGCGGAGGCGCCTTCTACGAGATAGATGAGTCCCGCGCCGCCCGAGTCGACAACGCCGGCTTTTTTCAGCACGTCTAGCATTTCGGGCGTTTTGCGGAGCGTTTCCTTTGCCTGTGTCAAAAAGGCGGAGAAGTACGCTTCATAGTCGGAACAGCGCTGCTGCGCCGCGTACTCGGACGCTTCGCGCATGACGGTAAGCACGGTGCCTTCCGTCGGCTCTACGACCGCGTCATAAGCGTGCTTGACGCCGGTGAGAAACGCGTCGGCGATATCCTTTACATCGGCGGTTTCCTTACCGTTAAGCCCTGCGGCGATACCGTCCGCAAACTGGGACAGGATGACGCCTGAGTTGCCGCGCGCGGCAAGAAGCATACCGTCGGACGCTCGCCTTGCGTACGCGCCGAGGGTCTCGCCGTCTGTCGGCAGGATGCGCATGCCGCCCTGCGTAGTCAAAAGCATGTTGTAGCCCGTGTCGCCGTCGGGGATGGGGAAGACGTTCAGGTCGTTGACCTCGTCCGCGTGGCGGTTCAGGTTATCGTATGCGCCGCGAAGCATATTTAACAGCGCGGCGCTGTCTATGTGCTGAGTTTCCATTTTACTTATCTCCGATTCTGAAAGTCACCTCGTCGCCGAAGCCGAATACCGCAATCGCGTCGGGGCCGATGGAAGCGCCGATGATGGGGCCGATGAAGTTGACGCAGACGTCTTTACAGCCCAGCTCGTTTTTGATCTTTTCCTTAACGGCGCTGATCTCGTCGGGCTGACAGTCGGCGTGAGCGATGTAGATGGTCTGGTTCTCTGCGTCCTGAACATGCTCTTTCAAAAGGGCGACGATCTCGTTTAAGGAAGCGGCGCGGCCCTTGACCTTTTTCAGCGCGGTCTGCTCGCCGTCGGCGTCGGCGATGATGATCGGCTTGACGCCGAGCAGGTTGCCGAAGAACGCTGAGGACGCTTTGACGCGGCCGGCTCTTTTGAGGTAGTCGAGCGTGTGGACGGCGACGAACTGGCGCACGTTGTTGCGCTTTGCGCTGATATACTCCGCAACCTCGTCGGCGTTTGCGCCGTTTGCGGCAAACTCAGCCGCCTTGATTGCGAGCATTCCCTCGCCGACGCTCGCGCGCATAGAGTTAATGCAGTGGATGGTGGCGCCTTCGTATTCCTGCATGAGCTTCTTGGAGAGCACCTGCGCGGTGTTGACGGAACCGGACTGCTTGATCGAACAGCCGATGTAGACGATGTCGCAGCCCTGGTCGAGGTATTTGCGGAACACGCGGTTAAATTCTTCGACGGGAACCTGCGTGGTCGTGATGCGGTCGCCGTTTCTCATGGTATCATAAAACTTGTGAACGTCCTGCGCGGTCCACGAAAGATCGGCAGGCGCGGTTTTGCCCTTGAAGACGGTGTTCATTTTTGCGTAGTCGATGCCGTACTGCTCCATGATTGCCGGAGTGAGGTCGGAGCAGGAGTCGGTGATGATCTGTACTTTTCTCATAGTATCCTCCTTGAAATACATGGTTTGGGCGGCAAAACACAGCGGTTACCTTCCAAATGCGTTTTCGCCGTATTTTGACCGAAACCCTAAATATGCAATTATATTTTACATAAGATTCTAAACTAAAGCTAAACAAATCTATTGAAAACCAAAGTTATTTACGCAAAAAGCCCCTCTCGCGGGTGCGAAAGGGGTCGGGTGATTACGCGGGAAGGGTGACGGTGAACACGGTCAGGTTGTTGTCGCTGTCGACCTTGATTTCTCCGTTGTGCAGGTTGACGATCTCTTTGACGATCGCCAGACCGATGCCGTTGCCTTCGGAGGCGTGGGACTTGTCCGTTTGGTAAAACTTGTTGAAGATGCGCTTGCGTTCCTCGGGCGGGATATAGCTGCCGGTGTTGGAGACGATGATGGCCTTATCACCGCCCGCGTCTTTGACGGAGACCGAAACCTCGCCGCCGAAGGCTGTAAATTTGATCGCGTTGTCCAGCAGATTGAGCCAGACCTGTTTGAGCATTTCTTCGTTCGCGCTGATAAAATGCTCCCGAAAATCCAGCTTCAGATCAATGTTCTTTTTTGTCCATTTTTCTTCAAGCAGCAGGATACAGCTGCGGATTTGTTCCGAGAGGTTGTAGTTCTTGACGTCGGTGAGGATGGTTTGGTTTTCGACCTTGGTCAAATTCAGCACGTTGGTTGCCATCGCGGAGAGCCTCAGGGATTCTTCTTCGATGATATCGGTGTACTCCGCCTTTTGTTCCTCGGTCAGGTCGCCGCGTTTCAAGAGCTTGGCAAACCCTGCGATCGACACGATCGGCGTTTTGAACTCGTGCGAAAAATTGTTGATGAAATCCGAGCGCAAAATCTCGGTATGCCCCAGCTCCTGCGCCATGGTGTTGAAGCTGTCGGTCAGCTCCTTCATCGTCGGATGCTTGCCCAGCAAACGGCCGCCTTCCAGCCTGACGGAAAAGTTGCCGCGTGACAGCGCCTGCATGGCGTTGACATATTTGTTGACGGGCTTTGTAATGATCCGGCTGAAGATCATTGAGATGCCCGCGCCGATAATCAGGCTGATGAGGATCGTCAGCAGGATGGAGACGGGGTCTCTCAGCGGCTGGGGAGAGATCTCCGACAGCACACCGGTGCGGATCAGCACGGTGCCGACCGCGACAAGAACCGTCGCGACCAAAACGAAGTTGACGAAAACGATGCCCGCGAACAGAAGAGTCAGTGCGATGTTGGATTGTCTTTTGGTATTTTTCATGCTTCTTTCTTCACCGCCTTGTATCCCAGCCCTCTGACCGAAACGATCTGAAATTCTTGCCATCCGTCAAAGCGCTTTCTCAGCCGCCCGATGTGAACGGTCACGGTCTCCCAGCCGGTCTCGCTCTGTGTTCCCCAGATCTCGTCCATCAGCTGAATGCGCGTAAAGATTTTGCCGGGGTAGGACAGGAGCTTGTAAAGCAGGAGAAATTCCTTTTGCGGCAGCACCTGGGTCTCGCCGCCTTTTGTTACGGAAAGGTTATCATAGTCCAGAGTGACGTCTCCGATGACAATTTTGCGTTCGCTGACGATTTTTGCTCTTCGCAGGAGCGCTTTGATTCTCAACAGCATTTCTTCTTCGTCGATAGGTTTGGTGATGTAATCGTCCGTGCCGACCAAAAACGCCTTGTGGCGGTCGGCGGGAAGCTGTTTGGCGGACACCATCAGAATCGGCAGATCGCTGTTGGATTCTCTGAGCAGCTTTGTCAGCTCATAGCCGTTCATCTTCGGCATCATGATATCCAGTACGATGAGGTCGATGTATTCGCGGTCGATGACCTCGAGCGCTTCCTCGCCGTTTTCGGCGGTATAGACCGTGTAGTTTTCGGCTTTGAGAACCGCTTCGATCAGTTTTCTGGTATGCTTGTCATCGTCCGCAACTAAGATGTGAAACATAAAACTTCCTCCCGTTTGATGAAGTCTACACCTTATGATAGCATGAAACCGAAAAAATGAAAAGCGGTTTTCCTATTTTATTCCGAGCTTTTCTTGTCAAACCGCCATGATGTGTGGTATACTCTGCCATAGAAATCTGTATGCTAAGGATGTGAAACGATGGCGCGCAATTACAGTTCATCAGAGGTCAGGGCGTTTCAGAGAAAATATCAGGAGATGTACGCGAAGTTCCGACAGCTGGATTCTCTTGAGGTGCAGTGCCTGACACAGATCAATACGGCAACCGGCAAGATCGCTTCGGGCGGATCAAACGAGATATTACAGACGATCCCTGTCGACGAGCTGAGCCGTTACAGAAAGGGTCTGCGCGTCAAGTCGCTCCATGACGCGGGACTGCATACCGTCGCCGACGTCATGCGCGCAAATCTCTATCAGATTTCCGCGATCAACGGCGTCAGCCCCGAGGGTGCGCAGGAGATCAAACAGATTGCGCAACAGCTTGCCGATACCGCGCAGGAGGGGATCAGGATTTGCTTGAGCGCGGATGAAAAAACGCCCGAGTCCACCGCGCTGATTACAGCTCTGGCAAGGTACAGGCAGATCGAACCGGCGGTAGACGCCGCCGCGCGCTTTCGCCGGCAGTATGACGGCGCCCTCAGCCGCGCGATCGCCGCGGCAAAGCCGGCGTCCGGCGGACTGAGATGGCTGTTCGCGTCATCCGGCAAAAAGGACGCCGCCGACCAAGCCTGCGCGACGCTGGCACAGATCCTGTCCGACAAAAATATCCTGCCTGTCGAAAAAGCGATTGACGCTGTCGGTCGCGTTCACTATATCACCCCGAACACCGCGTGGGAGGATTTTACGCGCGACCCGATCGCGTATGTAAATTTACTGGAGACCATCGAGCCCGACCGCGTCGGCTCCGGCGAGGGCGTTTACGGACTGCCCGAAGAGCTGTCGGAGTCGGTTGCCGACGTCGAACTTGACCTTACCGGTCTGCGCTGTACGCTCAGACGGTATCAGGAGTGGGGCGTCAAGTACGCCGTTGCCCAGAAGAGGATCCTGCTCGGCGATGAGATGGGCTTGGGCAAGACGGTGCAGGCGATCGCCGTGATGGTACACCTGCGCAACAAGGGCGCGACGCATTTTGCCGTCGTCTGTCCCGCGTCCGTGCTGACCAACTGGTGCCGTGAGATCTTAAAGCACAGCGACCTCGGCGTTATCAAGGTGCACGGCAACGGCAAGGAGCTTGCCCTGCAGCAGTGGCTCAAACAGGGCGGCGTCGCGGTGACGACCTATGAGACGACCGCGGTGTTTGAACTCTCCGAAGACTTCCGCCTGACCATGCTGACGGTCGATGAGGCGCACTATATCAAGAATCCTTCCGCCCGGCGTACAGGCAACGTCAAAAAGCTCTGTGCCCACGCACAGCGGTTACTGTTCATGACGGGTACCGCGCTGGAGAACAGGGTAGAGGAGATGGCGACCCTGATTGCCATCCTGAATCCGGAGGTTTCCAAAACCATCCGTCCTATGCTGTCGCTGTCTTCCGCGCCCCGGTTCCGCGACGCGGTCGCGCCGGTATACTACCGCCGCAAGCGCGAGGATGTTCTGACCGAGCTGCCGGAGCTTGTCGAAAGCTGCGAGTGGTGCGACCTGCTTCCCGAAGAAAAGAAAATCTACAAGGAGGCGATCGCGGAACAAAACTTCATGGCGGCGCGCAGAGTTTCGTGGAACGTCGACAATCTCGACGATTCCTCTAAGGCGCGGCGGCTGCTCGAGATCGTCGAGGACGCGCGGGAGCAGGAACGCAAGGTGCTGATCTTCTCGTTTTTCCTCGATACGGTTGCCAAGATCGCCGCTTTGCTCGGTGACAGCTGTATGGAGCCGATCACCGGCTCGGTCAGCCCCGCGCGACGGCAGGAAATTATCGACGAATTTGACAAAGCGCCCGCAGGCGCCTGTCTGGCGGCTCAGATCCAATCCGGCGGCACGGGTCTGAACATCCAGAGCGCGTCGGTCGTTATCCTGTGCGAGCCTCAGTTGAAGCCGTCTATCGAGAACCAGGCGATCTCCCGCGCTTACCGCATGGGTCAGGCGCGTTCGGTGCTCGTGTACCGTCTGCTGTGCGACGATACCGTCGACGAGCGGATTATGCAGCTGCTCGAGACAAAGCAGAACGAGTTTGACGCGTTCGCAGACGAGTCCAAAGCCGCCGATGATACGTTAGAGCTCGACAACGCCGCGATCAGCGATATCATGCAGGCGGAGCAGAAGGCGCAGGAAGCCGATACCAAAGCCTGAATATGAAAGAAGCCCCACGCTTTGTGCAAATCATGACTAGCGTGGGGTTGTTTTTTAACGATGAAGGAGATCCAGCTGTTCCTTTGCGGAGCGATGCTCTTCGGGTATTTCCTCCGCGGTCATCGCGCCGACTTTTTCTTCGGTACCGTCCTTGATGGCGACGGTCGATTATCTGTCGCTGAACGATCAGGTCGATCCCGACCGTATCGGTATCATCGGCATCTGCGGCTGGGGCGGTATGGCGCTCAACACCGCCGCGCTCAACACCCGTATCAAGGCGACGGTCGCGTCAACCATGTACGATATGACGCGTGTCAACGCCAATGGTTACTTTGACTCTGAGGACAGCGAAGAGTCGCGCTATCAGCGGAAAGCCGCGCTGTGCGCGCAGCGTCTGGAGGATTACAAAAACGGCTCCTACCGACTCGGCGGCGGCGTCATTGATCCGCTTCCCGAGGACGCGCCGTATTATGTCAAGGACTACCATGACTACTACAAGACCGACCGCGGCTACCATCCCCGTTCGCTGAACTCCAACGGCGGCTGGAACGTTATCGGATGTCAGTCTTTCATGAACCAGCCGATCCTGCGCTATTCCAACGAGATCCGCAGCGCGGTGCTGGTGATGCACGGCGACAAGGCGCACTCCTGCTACTTCGGCAAGGACGCCTACGCCGATATGGTCAAGGACAGCAAGTACACGGATAACAAGGAGCTGCTGCTGATCCCCGGCGCTTCGCATACCGATCTCTACGACGGCGGCAAGGATCATGTGATCCCCTTCGATAAGCTTGAGGATTTTTTCCGTACAAATCTTTGAAAACTGATTGATTTCCGTCCCGCCGATCGGTTATAATGATGTCAGAATCTGAGATCAAAGGAGCTTTCATATGATCGCGATCACCCATGAACCGTTCGGCACGACAAAGGACGGAAAAGCCGTCACAAGGTATATTTTGAAAAACAGCGGCGGTATGCGCGTCAGCGTCCTCAGCTACGGTTGTACGGTGCAAAGCATCTGCGTTCCCGATAAAAACGGCGAATTGCGCGACGTTGTCCTCGGCTATGATACGCTGAGAGATTATGAAAACGGCAACAAGATCATGCCCGGCAGCCCCGAGGAAAAGGCGTATTACGCCTCTGAGGCCGGCGCGGTCAGCGGCAAGGAAAAGACCGAGGAGGAAGTCCTCGAAGAAATGAGAAAACTCGGAATGTGAGGAAATACAACATGAAAATAACGGAATTAATTCAGCATATCAACAACGGCGGTATCGACGAGGAGCTGCGCGTTCTCTACGGCAGCGATGAAAAAGTCCTTGCCGTCCAGCGCGACCGGTATCTCAGGGCGATCGAGGGATTCAGAAAATCCTTCCCCGACCGTGAGGATATCCGTCTCTACTCCGCGCCCGGACGCTCTGAGATCGGCGGCAACCATACCGACCACCAGCACGGCTGCGCGTTGGCGGCGGCGGTCAACCTTGACGCGGTCGCGGTCGTTGCCTTTCACGAAGAGGGCGTGATCCGCGTTCAGTCCGAGGGCTACGGTATGAGCGCGGTCGATCTCTCCGACCTTTCTGTCCATGAGGAAGAAAAAGGCAAGTCGATCGGCATCATCCGCGGTATCGCGGCGCGTTTTGACGAGATGGGCGTGAAGATCGGCGGCTTTGACGCCTACAGCGTTTCCGATGTGCTCAGCGGCAGCGGCCTCTCATCCTCCGCGGCGTTCGAGACCCTGATCGGCACCGTCCTTGATGTGCATTACAACAGCTGTAAAGCCGGTGAGATCGAGATCGCGAAGATCGGCCAGTACGCCGAGAACGTCTACTTCGGCAAGGGAAGCGGTCTGCTCGACCAGATGGTCTGCTCTGTCGGCGGCTTTGTTTTTATCGACTTCAACGATACCGAAAACCCCAAGGTCGAAAAGCACAATTTCGACTTTGAGGCGGCAGGCTACAACCTGTGTATCACCGACACCAAGGGCAGTCACTCCGACCTGACCGACGACTATGTCGCCGTCCCTTCGGAGATGAAGAGCGTAGCGGCATATTTCGGCAAGAACGTTCTGCGCGAGGTTGACGAAAAAGAATTTTTCGCGGCGATCCCCGATCTGCACGGCAAGGTCAATGACCGCGCCATCCTGCGCGCGATCCACTTCTTCGGTGAGAACAGCCGCGCGATCCTGGAAGCCGACGCGCTTGAGCGCGGCGATCTGGAACGCTTCTTTACCCTTTATCGCCAATCGGCGGCGTCCTCGGCGAACCTGCTGCAAAACCTGTACTCCACCTCCAAGCCCACCGAACAGGGAATCCCGCTCGCGATCGCCGTCAGCCGCCTTGTCTTAGGCGAGTACGGCGCGGTACGCGTCCACGGCGGCGGCTTTGCCGGTACCATCCAGGCGTTTGTTCCGATGGACAAGACCGCCGATTACGCCGAGAAGATGAACGCCCTCTTCGGCGAGGGAAGCTGTTATGTACTGAGAATCCGCCCCGTCGGCGGTATTGAGATCATTTGATCGGAGGAATGCGCTGTGATTTGTTCTGATATTCAACGTCTGATCGACTATTCGGTCAGATATCATCTGATAGAAAAAGCGGATGAGATCGTCATCCGCAATATGCTGATGGATACGCTTCACGTTTACGACTGGGTCGACGAGCCTGTCGCCGAGGGCGATCTGTCCATCGACGATATCTTAAAGCCTCTGATCGACTACGCGTGCGAACAGGGCGTGATCGAGGACACCACCGCTAACCGTGACCTCTTTGACACCAAGCTGATGGGGATTGTGACGCCCCTGCCCTCGGCGGTGATCCGTGAGTTTTCCGCGCGTTACGCCGAGTCACCGCTTGCGGCGACAGACTGGTATTTCGATTTCAGCCAAAAGCTCAATTATGTTCGCGCGGGCAGAATCGCCAAGGATCTCAAGTGGCAGTATGACTGCGATTTCGGTACCCTCGATATCACCATCAACCGCTCTAAGCCCGAGAAAGACCCCCGCGATATCGCCAAGGCGAGAGCTTCCGCGTCCACCGCGTACCCCAAGTGTCAGCTCTGTGCCGAGAACATGGGCTTTGCGGGCAACGACCACCACCCCGCGCGCCAGAACCTGCGCCCGATTCCGATCGAGATCAACGGCGGCAGCTGGTATCTGCAATACTCGCCCTACGGCTACTACAACGAGCACTGTATCGTCTTTAACAGCGAGCATATCCCGATGGTCATCGACGCCGCTGTGTTCCATAAGCTGCTCGATTTTATCGGACGGTTCCCGCATTACTTTGTCGGCTCCAACGCCGATCTGCCTATTGTCGGCGGCTCGATCCTCTCTCACGAGCATTTCCAGGGCGGCAACTACACCTTCGCGATGGCTAAGGCGCAGCCCGAATATGCTTTTGAGCTGTCGGCGTATCCCGACGTCAAAGCGGCGACGGTCAAGTGGCCGATGTCGGTCATCCGCCTGCGCTCTGCCGACAAGGCGCAGCTTTCCTCTGCCTGCGCCCATGTGCTCAAGGCTTGGCGCGGCTATACCGACGAGCGGGCGGGGATCTTCGCCTTTACCGACGATACCCCTCACAACACCGTCACCCCGATCGCACGCATGAACGGCGGGCTTTTCGAGTGCGATCTGGTGCTGCGCAATAATATCACCAGCGAGGAGCGTCCGCTGGGCGTGTTCCACCCGAACCCCTCGCTCCACCATATCAAGAAAGAGAACATCGGCTTGATCGAGGTCATGGGTCTGGCGGTGCTTCCGGCGCGCCTTGCAACCGAGCTGGAGGCGGTGAAGAACGCGATCCTGACAAACGCCGATCTGACCGCCGATCCCGCTACGGCTGGTCATGCCGCGTGGGCAAAGGAGCTCGTCGGCCGTCATCCGGAGCTGACCGCCGCGAACGCCATGGATATCATCCACGCCGAGGTCGGCGCGGTGTTTGCGCAGGTGCTCTGCGACGCCGGCGTGTTCAAGCGCGATGAAAACGGCACATCCGCGTTCCGCCGCTTTATTGATTCAATCCGATAACAATATTGAATTTCTCAGGAGGTCGCTATGACTGACATTACCGCCATCGGTGAGATACTGATTGATTTGACCCAAACAGGGGTATCCGAGCAGGGGATCCCTGTCTATACCGCTTTCCCCGGCGGAGCGCCCGCGAACGTCGCGGTAGCCGCCGCGCGGCTGGGCGCCGAGACCGCCTTCATCGGCAAGGTCGGCAGCGACGCTTTCGGCAAGCTGCTGGTCGATACGGTACGGGAAAACGGCGTGAATGCCGACGGCATGATCGTGACCGATACCGCCAACACCACCCTCGCGGCGGTATCCGTGGAGCCGAGCGGCGAGCGTGACTTTGCTTTCTACCGCAAGGGCTTTGCCGACACTTTGCTGTGTGAGTCCGAAATCTCCGAAAAGCAGCTAAAAAACACGCGCTTTCTGCATTTCGGCTCTGTCAGCCTGACGGATGAGCCATCGCGCTCCGCTACCTTGAATACTGCGAAAAAGGCGAAGGAGCTGGGCGCTGTTATCACTTATGACCCCAACTACCGCGCAAGCCTCTGGAGCACCCTGAAGGACGCGCTCTACTACATGAGCCAGCCGCTGAGCTTTGTCGATATCCTGAAAATCTCTGACGAAGAGCTGGTGCTGCTGACAGGCGTCGACGACGCCGAGCAGGGTACGGCGATGCTCTATGAACGCTACAACATTCCGCTGATCCTCGTCACCCTCGGCGCGGACGGCGCCTACTTCCGCTTTGGCAGCAACACGGGACTGGTCGAGGGCTTCAAGGTCAAGGTTGCCGATACCAACGGCGCGGGCGATACCTTCTTCGGAGCGTTCCTCAGCGGTATGTGCAGGCTGCAAAAATACCGTCCCGAGGAGCTTGACGAAAAAGACGTCTACAAGCTCGTGTTGTACGCGAACAAGGCGGCGTCAATCACGACGAGCCGCCACGGCGCGATCCCCGCGATGCCGACGGCTGACGAGGTAACGCTATGAAATCGGCTCCCAACTGGAACAAAGAATTTGTACAGCGTTTTGAAGCTCGCTATGACGAGCTCAAATGGCTGTACTGTGAGACCTACAACAACGACATGCAGGCGTTCAGTTACCTGTGTAACTCGCTGTATGAGTACTATCACAGCCGCTCCGCCGCGCTGAAAAAGCGCGACCGCGAGCGTGAGAAAACGCCGTTTTGGTACAGCACCAATTCCCTTGTCGGGATGATGCTGTACGTCGACAACTTTGCCGATAACCTCAAGGGCGTCAGGAACAAGATCGCCTACCTCGGCGAGAGCGGCGTCAACTATCTGCACCTTATGCCGCTTTTGAAAAGTCCCAAAGACCGCTCCGACGGCGGCTACGCGGTAGCGGATTTTCGCCGTGTACAGCCCGAGCTCGGCACGATGAAGGATCTGGAAGTGCTGACAGCCGCCTGTCACAAAAACGGTATCAGCGTGTGCCTGGACTTTGTCATGAACCACACCAGCGAGGATCACGCGTGGGCAAAAGCCGCCCGCGCGGGTGATGAAGAGGCCCGCAAGCGGTATTTCTTCTTCGATAACTGGGATATCCCGTTTCAGTTTGAACGCACGGTGCCGCAGGTGTTCCCGACAACCGCTCCCGGCAACTTTACCTATCTGCCCGACTGCGACAAGGTTGTCATGACCACCTTTTATCCCTACCAGTGGGATCTGAACTACGGCAACTGCGTGGTGTTCAACGATATGGTCGGCAACATGCTCTCGCTTGCCAACCGCGGAATCGACGTCATCCGTCTGGACGCGGTGCCCTATATCTGGAAGGAGCTGGGCACTAACTGCCGCAACCTGCCGCGCGTACACACGCTGGTCAGGATGATGCGCATGATCTGTGAGATTGTCTGTCCGTCGGTGCTGCTGCTCGGCGAGGTCGTCATGGAACCCTCTAAGGTCGCGCCCTATTTCGGAACTCCCGAAAAGCCCGAGTGCCACATGCTCTACAACGTCACGACGATGGCGAGCACCTGGCACACCGTCGCGACAAAGGACGTGCGTCTTTTGAACCGCCAGATGCGGCAGCTGTCCGATCTGCCGAAGGACTATGTTTTTCTCAACTACCTGCGCTGTCACGATGATATCGGCTGGGGGCTGGACTACGACTATCTCCTGAACTTCGGCATGAGCGAGGTGCCGCACAAGCGCTTCCTCAACGACTATTTCACCGGCAAATTTGAGGGCAGTTCCTCGCGCGGTGAGTTATATAACGACGACGAGAGCCTCGGCGACGCGCGGCTTTGCGGCACGACCGCGAGCCTGTGCGGGATCGAGGAAGCTCTCGAAAAAGGCGATACACACCTGCTCGATACCGCCGTCAAGTGCGATATCATGCTCCATGCCTATATGCTGACCCAAAGCGGTATTCCCGTCATCTACAGCGGCGACGAGATCGCTCAGCTCAACGACAGCGCCTATCACGACGACCCCGACAAGCGAGCCGACAGCCGCTATCTGCACCGCGGCAAGTTTGACTGGACGCTTGCCGAAAAGCGTCACGATAAGGATACCGTGCAGGGGATGATTTACTCCGCTTTGAGAAAGCTCGAAGCCCTCCGCGCCTCCCATGCGGTGTTCACCGCATCGGCTCACTTTTGCGCCCTCGATACGGGCACCGATCATGTGCTCGGCGTCCGCCGTGAGCACGAGGGTGAGAAGCTCTATGCTTTCTTCAATTTCAGCGACAGCGAACAGACCGTTTTCTTTGACGGCGTTGTCAGCGGAAAAGACCTTATCACCGACAGAAAAATCAGCGGCATGAGCGCTCGGATGAAGCCGTATGAGTTTTTCTGGATACTTTGCGCCTGAATGAAACAAAAGCTCCTATGTCGCTCACACAGGAGCTTTTCCCCATAGGAGAACCCCATGCAACAGGAATTATACTATAAAGAAGCCTTAAAGCGCGGTCAAAAGGAGTACCGCGCGCGGATCGCAAAGGAGGAAGACCCCTACCTGCCCGTGATGGATTCGTTCGTACCGCCCGAAAAGTCGGTCAAGGGCATTCGTCTGGGCGTCATCCAGATCCCCGTCAACCATATCCTCGGCACCAAGACTGCCGGCAGAACCAACGCTTTTGCCGCGAACTTCATGCCGCTTCTCGAAGAGGGAACGGAGTTTGCCGACAAGTGGGAGGCGCTCTACCGTTCGCACCTGAGCGAGGGTATCCGCGACCCGATCAAGGTCTATGAGTACATGAACCGCTTCTACGTCGAAGAGGGCAACAAGCGCGTCAGCGTGCTCAAGTACTGTGACGCCTACAGCATCCCCGCCGACGTGATCCGCGTCATGCCCGACCCGTCCAACGACGAAAAGGTACAGCTGTACTACGAGTTTGTCGAGTTCAACCGCGTGACAAAGATCAATTTTATCGAGTTTTCCAAGCGCGGCAGTTATCGCGAGCTGCTCCGCGCGATGGGCAAGCCCTTTGACGAGTGGTGGTCGGTTGACGAGCAGCGCCGTTTTTCGGGCGCGTACTACTATTTTTCGCAGGCGTATCAGCAGAGCGGCGGCGATAAGCTCAAGACTACCGTCAGCGACGCGATGCTCAGCTACATCCGCGTCTACGGCTACAGCGATCTGCAAAATGCCGGCGAAGCCGAGCTGCGCATGAAGCTGAAGAAGATGTGGGAAGAGATCGCCCTGCAGGAAGAGGAGGAGGTCATCGAGCTCAAATCCGCTCCCGCAGAGGCGAAAAAACCCTCGATGCTCGAGCGCATCTTTGACATCAAGCACGATACCCTGAGAGTCGCGTTCATCTATGACACGATGCCGAAAAAATCCGGATGGGTCAGCGACCATGAGATGGGTCGCCGCCATGCCCAGACGGTCTTGGGCGACAGGGTGGATACCTCGATCTATATCGAAAAATACGACGAAAGCCGTGCCTCCGCCGTCGAGAGAGCGATTGCCGACGGCAACAAGCTGATCTTCGCTACCTCGCCGCGTCTGCTCAAACAGAGCCTGCGCGCCGCGGTTGAGCACCCGGAAGTCGTCATCATGAACTGCTCGCTGAACATCTCTCACCGCTACCTTCGTTCTTACTATCCGCGCATGTACGAGGTCAAGTTTATCCTCGGCGCTTTGGCGGGATCGCTGACGAAGAGCGGCAGGCTGGGCTATGTCTGCGACTATCCGATCTACGGTCAGATCGCCGGCATCAACGCCTTTGCTTTAGGCGCACAGATGGCTAACCCTCGCGCGAAGGTCTTTCTTGAGTGGTCATCCGTCAAAGGCGCTAAGGAAGCCGCGCTCTCGCTGAGCCGTTAGCATATCCATATCATCTCGTCGCAGGATACCGCGCGATTTGTAGAGGATGACCGTCACAGCTTCGGGCTGTCGCACGTCGGCGCGGAACAGACCGATCTGCTTGCCGTTCCCGTTTGGAAGTGGGGCGTGTACTACGAGCGCATCCTGCGCAGCATGCTGGACGAAACGATCAAGGACGAGTACGACAACAGCTCCCGCGCGCTCAATTATTACTGGGGACTGTCGGCGGGCGTTGTCGATATCGAATATGCCCCCGCGCTTCCGCTGCCGTCGCGCCGCTACGCGGACTTTTTCCGCGAGAGCCTTGTCCACGGCGTTGGAACGCCGTTTTTGACTCCGTTTTATACCCAGAACGGCGATATCGTCGGTTCGCGTCAGCATTCGCTGACCTTAGAGCAGATCATCCGCATGGATTATCTCGTCGAAAATGTGATCGGAACCATCCCGACCTACGATGAGCTGACCGAGATCGGCAAAGCAACCGTCGATATGATGGGTATCCCGCAGGCGAAAATGCCGAAGAAAGAGGAAACGTGATGAAGATACTGGCTGTATCCGATGTGCCCAGCGACCGCTATTATGAATACTACAAGCCCGGCAAGCTCGACGAGTTCGATCTGATCCTCTCCTGCGGCGATCTCCGCCCCGAGTATCTGGAGTTTCTCGTCACGATGGCGCGCTGTCCGCTGGTCTATGTCCACGGCAACCACGACGACAGCTACGGCCGCGACCCTCAGGGCTGTATCTGCGCCGACGATACGATCGTCAAGGTGGGCGGCGTGCGGATTCTGGGACTGGGCGGCTCGTTCCGTTATCGCGAGGGCGCGTATATGTACACCGAAAAGCAGATGGAGCGCCGTGTGCGCAGATTGTGGCTTCCGATCAAGAAACACCGCGGCTTTGACATCCTCCTGACCCACGCGCCCGCGAGAGGACTGAACGATTTCGAGACCGTCCCGCACCGCGGCTTTGAGTGCTTCAACAAGCTGATGGACAAGTACGAGCCGCAGTTTTTTATCCACGGACATATCCACCGCAACTACGGCGTGTTCATCCCTCAAAAAACCCCTCGCGGCAGCACCACCGTGGTGAACGCTTTTGAGTATTGTATTCTGAATTGGGATAGGTGAGTATATGAAAGACAAAAATCTGTTGGTCAAACGCATCATCATGAGCGTGATGGGCGTGGTGATCTGCGGCATCAGCGTCGGCATGTTCAAGTTTGCCGCTCTCGGTATCGACCCGTTCCAGTCGCTGATGGCGGGACTGGACGCGGTGATCCCGATCCGCTTCGGCACGCTCTACGTCATCGTCAACGCGATCCTGCTGCTCTTCGCGCTGATCTTCGACCGCCGCAAGATCGGCATCGCGACTCTCATCAACCTCTTCCTGCTCGGCTATATCGTCGAGTTTTCACAGGGGCTCTGCGAGAAACTCATGCCCGACGCGCCGATCTGGCTGCGCATCATCATCCTGCTTGTCGCGATCGTGATTCTCTGCCTGTCCTCGGCGCTGTATTTCACCGCGAACCTCGGCGTGTCTACCTATGACGCGGTCGCGCTGGTGTGGTCGGAGCGTCAGGACAAGATCAAGTTCGCCTACTGCCGCGTGATCTGTGACTTTATCTGTGTCGCGCTGGGCGTTGTGCTGCTTTTGCTCTCGGGTCAGCCGATCACCGAGGTGTTCGGCTCTGTCGGCGTCGGTACGATCGTCACGGCGTTCTTCATGGGCCCGCTGATTACCTTTTTCAACAAACACGTTGCCGAGAGGCTGCTCTACGGAAAGGGGGAAGAGCTATGACCGAATATGAGAAGATGGCGAGGGGGTTGATCTACGACCCTCTGGATGACGAGATTATGCGCGAACAAGGCAAGTATCAGGATCGCCTGTGGGAGTTCAATCAGCTCAAGCCCTCGGATTACGAGAAGAAGCAGGCGTATATGAGGGAGGTCTTTGCCGCGTGCGGTGAGGGCAGTTATATCGAGCTGCCGTTTCACGCCAACTGGGGCGGCGCGCATCTGCATCTCGGAGCGCATGTCTATGCCAACTCCAATCTGACTTTGGTAGACGACGGACACATCTACGTCGGCGATCGGGTGATGTTCGGTCCGAACGTCACGGTCGCTACCGCGAACCACCCTTTGGAGGCGGAGCTCCGCCTGAAGGGTCTGCAAATCAACAAGGATGTGTATATCGGAGAGAACGCATGGATCTCCGCGGGAGTTATCATCGTGCCCGGCGTGCGTATCGGCAAAAACGCCGTGATCGGCGCGGGGAGCGTCGTGACCAAGGATATCCCCGACGATGTTCTTGCGGTCGGAAATCCCTGCCGTGTGATAAGAAAACTGAACAAAAAATAAACCGCCGACCTGTGTCAGCGGTTATGCGGGCTGCGTTATTCTTTTTTGCGGCTGTTTTGTCTCAGCCGTTCAAAAATCTCACGCGGACTTTCCGCGCCTTTTGACGGTACTCTGCCCGATACGGTGATCTCCACCGTATCGCCTTCACGCGCTTCGGGGATAAGCGCGCGGGGGATGTTATATGTCTTTTCATCCAGTATCACAACGGCGAGATCGCCTTCCAATCTGTCGATGATGACGTTCATGGTATCACCTCAACTATACTTTACACGCGTGGGGCGTGTTTGTCAATCTCGGATTAGTGTTATTTGTCAGGAGGGGAAACTGATGTTAGAGATCTATTACGGCGGGGCAAAGATCAAGGATCGCCTGTGTATCGGCGTCGCGATCACCGCGGCTCTGCGGGACAAAAATGTTTTGCTGGTCAACTTTCGGCAGGATGTTGCGAATTACGACAAGCTCTTTGATGTCGCGCCGCACCTGACGCGCCTGACGCTCGCGCCGCATGTCGGCGTGCGCGGCTATTTTGACCACGCGGCGCGCGTGGCGCTGAGCATAAGGTACGAGGTGCTGGTGCTGCACGGTATTTTTGATATGATCGACACGGGACAGCTTTCCTCGGGCGAGGTATACGAGTTTCTCTCCAACGCGCCCGACAGCATCGAGATCATCTGTACCGGCCGCGCGGTTGATGAAAAGTTCCTGCGCATCGCGGACAAAGCGGTGAAAATGTCGCCTTGGCACGAAGATATCTGATGATGTCCGTCTGTTTTTGACAGCTTTTTTTCATCAGAGAATTAAGATCGTGTATTTTGGTCAAATTCACCAGAATTATTGCGCTATTCGAAGAATAAACCTATTTGACAGAAGCACCCCTCTGTGGTAAAATACAGTCAACAAATCTTTAAGGCGATACTGTGATATCGACAAGATTGATGATGTATACGGGAGCGGCTTTTTGCTACCTTCCCGGGCTTTTGTATATTTCAGTCTCGCCTATGGTGAGACTTTTGTTTTAAGATTCAGCGAATTGAATATCGAAAGGAGAATGAGCATGGGCGGCATCAAAACGGAGATCTACAAGAAAATCGGTATGATGGAGTTTTTGCCCTCGGTCGACAGCGCCCTTTTCTGTCCGACTGCTCTTTCCCAGCGCTCCGACAATACTGTTGTCTTTCCCGGCTTTTGTGATGTGCATGTGCATTTTCGCGAGCCGGGATTTTCTTATAAAGAAAAAATCACGACCGGATCGGCAGCCGCGGCGCGCGGCGGCTACACCGCCGTCTGCACCATGCCGAACCTCAACCCTGTTCCCGACAGCGTCGAAAACCTGCGCGCCCAGCTCGATATCATCGAGCGCGACGCCGTCATCGACGTGCTGCCCTACGGCGCGATCACCGTGGGCGAGAGGGGAGAAGCTCTTGCCGATCTCGAGGGCATGGCAGGGGACGTCGTCGCCTTCTCGGACGACGGCAGAGGCGTGCAGGATGAAGCGATGATGCGTGAGGCGATGCTGAGAGCCAAGAAGCTCGGCAAGCTGATTGTCGCGCACTGTGAGGACAACAGCCTGCTGCACGGCGGCTACATCCACGACGGAGTCTATGCGAAAGAGCACGGTCACCGCGGTATCTGTTCACAGAGCGAGTGGGGGCCGATCAAGCGCGATATCGAGCTGTGCCGAGAGACCGGCTGCGGCTATCACGTCTGCCACATCTCGACCAAAGAGAGCGTCGAGCTGATCCGCCGGGCAAAGGCAGAGGGAGTCGACGTCACCTGCGAGACCGCGCCGCACTACCTCGTCATGGATGACAGCGATCTGAGGGAGGACGGACGCTTCAAGATGAATCCGCCGCTGCGGGACAAAGCCGACCGCGAGGCGCTGCTGGAGGGAATCAAGGACGGTACGATCGACATGATCTCGACCGACCACGCGCCCCACTCCGCCGAGGAAAAAGCGAAGGGGCTGGAAAAATCCGCCTTCGGTATCGTCGGTATCGAGACCGCGTTCCCGGTTCTCTATACCAAGCTTGTCAAAACCGGCTTTATCTCGATGGAGCGGTTGATGGAGCTTTTGGTCATCAACGCGAGAAAACGTTTTAATATTCCTTTTAGGAAAAATGATTACACCGTCTGGGATCTGGACGCCGAGTTCACCGTCGATCCCGCGGACTTTCTCTCGCTGGGCAGGGCAACGCCCTTTGAGGGATGGAAGCTCAGCGGCGTATGCCTGTTGACCGTCAAGGACGGCAAGGCGGTATATCAAAAAGGTTGATATACAGTCGTTTGGAAATCACGTTACTATAGCAAGTATATGAATTTGGAGGTATGAAATATGGCAAAAAGAACAGATGTCAAAAAGGTACTTATCATCGGCTCCGGCCCGATCGTCATCGGTCAGGCGGCGGAGTTCGACTACGCCGGCACCCAGGCGTGTCTGGCGCTGAAGGAGGAGGGCTACGAGGTCATCCTCTGCAACTCTAACCCCGCTACCATCATGACCGACACCCAGATCGCCGACAAGGTCTATATGGAGCCGCTCACCCTCGAGTATGTCGCGAAGATCCTGCGCTACGAGCGTCCCGACGCGATCGTGCCCGGTATCGGCGGACAGACAGGTCTGAACCTCGCGATGCAGCTGGAGCGCAAGGGTATCCTCAAGGAGTGCGGCGTGCAGCTGCTCGGCACCTCGTCCGCGAGTATCGAGCGCGCCGAGGACAGAGAGCTGTTCAAGGAGATGTGCGAGTCGATCGGCGAGCCTGTCATTCCCTCACAAATCACCTACAGCATTGAAGAAGCAAAAAAAGCGGCGAAAGAAGTCGGCTATCCCGTTGTTCTGCGACCCGCGTTCACCCTCGGCGGTACCGGCGGCGGCTTTGCGGATAACGAAGAAGAGCTGGTCGAGATCGGCATGAACGCCTTTAAGCTCAGCCCCGTTCACCAGGTGCTGATCGAAAAGTCGGTCAAGGGCTACAAAGAGATCGAGTTCGAGGTTATGCGTGACTCTAACGACACCGCGATCACCATCTGCGGCATGGAGAACGTCGATCCCGTCGGCGTCCACACCGGCGACAGCATTGTTGTCGCGCCGATCCTTTCTCTCAACGACAAGGATCTGAAAATGCTCAATGACTCCGCGATCAAGATCATCCGCGAGCTGAAGATCGAGGGCGGCTGTAACGTCCAGTTCGCGCTGAACCCGACTTCTTCCGAATATTACCTCATCGAGGTCAACCCCCGCGTTTCACGTTCTTCCGCGCTGGCTTCCAAGGCTTCCGGCTATCCGATCGCGCGTGTCACCGCGAAGATCGCGATGGGCATGGCGCTGGAGGATATCCCCGTTGCGGGCGGTACGGCGGCGATCGAGCCCAGCCTCGACTACATCGTCGCGAAGTTCCCGCGTTTCCCGTTTGATAAATTTGCCGATGCGCCCAACACCCTCGGCACCCAGATGAAAGCGACCGGTGAGGTCATGGGTATCGGCTCGACCCTCGAAGAGTGCTGTCTGAAATCCGTTCGCTCGCTCGAGACCGGCGTGTGCCACTTCCACCTCGCAAAGTTCGACAGCTTTACCGATGACGAGCTGTTCTCTTATATCAGCGAGTTCAAGGACGACAACGTCTACGCGGTGTTCGAACTGCTCAGAAGAGACGCTTCTATCGAGAAGCTCCACGAGGTGACCATGATTACCGAGCTGTTCCTCGAGTCTTTCAAGAAGATTGTCGATATGGAAACCACCCTGAGAGAGAACAAGGGCGATATCGAGCTCCTCAAAGCTGCCAAGATCATGGGCTTCTCCGACGAGTACATCTCCACCCTGTGGGAGACTCCCGAGGTTGAGATTTACCATACCAGAAAAGCTAACGGTATCACCCCGATCTTCAAGATGGTCGATACCTTACATACAGGCAAGTACATCGCTTATCTTTATTCTTCTTATACCGGCGAGAACGCTTCGCGCCTTTCCGATATGAAGAAGATCGTCGTGCTGGGCGCGGGTCCTATCCGTATCGGTCAGGGCGTTGAGTTCGACTATTCTACCGTTCACGCGGTACAGACGATCCGCAGAGCGGGCTATGAAGCGATCATCATCAACAACAATCCGACTACACCACCGCCGATAAGCTCTACTTTGAACCCCTCACCCCTGAGGACGTCATGGCGATCATCGACTTTGAACAGCCGGAGGGCGTTATCGCGTCTCTCGGCGGTCAGACCGCGATCAACCTCGCCCAGCCCTTGATGGATCGCGGCGTCAAGATCATCGGTACCGACTGCGCCGCTATCGAGCGTGCCGAAAACCGCGACAGCTTCAACGCTATTATTAAAGAATTAGGTATTCCGCAGCCCGCGGGCAAAGCCGTTACTTCTATCGAAGAAGGCGTAGCGGCTGCCGCGGAGATCGGCTACCCTGTACTGGTCAGACCTTCCTTCGTACTGGGCGGTCGCGCGATGCAGATCGTTTCAAAAGAAGAAGATTTAAGACATTATCTGAAAACCGCCGTTGAAATCGACGTTGACAAGCCCGTTCTGGTTGACAAATACATCATGGGCAAAGAGGTCGAGGTTGACGCGATCTGTGACGGCGTAGACGTCTTCGTCCCCGGTATCATGGAGCTGGTCGAGAGAACCGGCGTTCACTCGGGCGACTCGATCTCCGTTTATCCCTCCTTCTCGATCTCGGACAAGGTCAAGGGCATTATCTTACAGTACGCGAAGAAGCTCGGCAAAGCCATCGGCATTGTCGGTCTGTATAATATCCAGTTTATCGTAGACGAAAACGAAGATGTTTATATCATCGAGGTCAACCCGAGATCGTCGAGAACGGTTCCGTTCCTGTCGAAATCCACCGGCTACTCCCTCGCGGATATCGCGACCGAGGTCATCCTCGGCAAATCGCTGAAAGAGCAGGGCATCTTCCAGCTCTATCCCGAAGAAAAGAAGCGTTATTACGTCAAGGTTCCGGTATTCTCGTTCCAGAAGATCAAGGGTCTCGACGCATATCTCTCTCCTGAGATGAAGTCTACCGGCGAAGCGATCGGTTACGACAAAAAGCTGTCGAGAGCGATGTACAAGGCGCTTGTCGCGGCAGGCACCAAGGTGCAGAACTACGGCACGGTCAT
>CACWTM010000007.1 GCA_902763855.1 uncultured Ruminococcus sp.
TTGTCACGCCAGTGGCACAGCTGGGCAGCTATGTACGGATCGGATAAACGCTGAAAGCATCTAAGCGTGAAGCCGACTCCAAGATTAGATATCCCATCGCTTTTGCGAGTAAGACCCCTTGTAGACTACGAGGTTGATAGGCTGCGTGTGTACGCATGGCGACATGTTTAGCTTGGCAGTACTAATAGGTCGAGGGCTTGACCACATTACTCTTTGGTCAAACCGCTTGCTTCTCCTTTTTCTCTCACTTTGTTCAGTTTTCAGGGTGTACCTGAATGAAGTTAATTATTAGTTGCCATAAAATGACGGCGCAGTCGAGTGACTGCGCTGTTGTTTTTTGTGCGAATAAGATGTAACATTTACTCGAGTTGTGCGTTATAGTAGTAGAGCGGTACCGATCGGGTAGAAAATGTTCCGCTGCGGGCGGAATCAATAAGGAGGTGGTGCTGTGGATTTTGAACAATTATATAAAAGCTATTTTATAGATGTTTACTATTATATGCGCGGGATCTGTCGGGATGAGAAGCTTTGCGAGGAAGTCGCGCAGGAGACATTTTTCAAGGCTTTGAAAAAGATCGACAGCTTTGACGGTAAAGCGGATATTCGGGCGTGGTTGTTCACGATCGCGAAGAATACATATCTATCAATTCTGAGAAAGAATAAGCGGAATATTGGATTGTCGGAAGAAAATGAGATCTCTTCGGATAATGATTTTGCAGACGATCTTGATGATAGAGATACAGCGTTGAGGATCCACAAGATATTACACACCTTGAAAGATCCATATAAAGAGGTATTCAGCCTGCGGGTGTTTGGCGAATTGAGCTTTGAAGATATCGGAAAACTTTTCTCAAAAAGCGCGGGATGGGCACGAGTGACCTATTATCGCGCGAAGATGATGATACTGCATGAAATGGAGGAGCAAGATGGCTAAAATCAATTGTAATGTGATCGGCGATATCCTGCCGCTGTATGCGGACGAGGCGGTCAGCGAGGATACAAAGACACTTGTAGAGGAGCATTTGGTAGATTGTGAGGAGTGTAGGGAAAGATATCAAGAGATGAAGCGTGAGATCGAGGAAGACATTCGCTTGAAAGCTGCCGAAGCGGAAAGGTCAGCTTTATTAGCGGCAAAAAAGAAGATACGCAAAAAGCGGATTATAACGGCGATTTTATCGTGTATCATCGGCGTGATCGTGATCGCGGCGACGGTTTACATACTGAATAATATCCGTATCCCGGTTGCGTATGAAAAAGACCGTTTCAAATTGAGCGTGCGCGAGTTAGACGGTGTGGAGTGTTTGTATCTGGACTACACAGGCAGAATATATACCTATGATCAGTGGGAGGTTTTTGACGGAGAAAAGCTTATATGGTATTTAGATATTTATACCACACCATGGAGTAATCTATTTGACGGCGAAAAAGATAATACACGGCATGAACTACTCTTAGATACGATTGGGCGCTCAGATTCCACGACGCTCGATGAGGTGCGGTATATCGAGGGAGATATCTTGCGGTTGTATGAACCTTCAAGAGATTATGACAAAATGGCGGAGGATTCGGTGCTGTTGTGGGAGAGGAATGACGGATCTGAGTCGGGAACCGGAGAGAATAAATCACAATAGGCAAAAACCGCCTTTCCGTACGGAAAGGCGGTTGGTGTTATAATAAGGTCGAGATTGCCACAGCCGCTTATGCGGTTTCACAATGACGATTGAAAATCAGAAGCCGGCATCCTCGGGGGATTCTTCCGAGACGGCAGGGGCAGCTTCTGCAGCTGCTTCTTTGACCTCTTCTGCAGCGTCGGCGACGGTTTCCTTGACCTCGGCGACTGCTTCAGCGGCGGTGTCTACGACAGTCTCTTTAACCTCGGCGATATCTTGAGATGTTTCTGCGGCAGTTTCCTTGACTTCTTCAACAGCTTCCTGAGCGGTCTCGGCAAAGGTCTCGGCAGCTTCTTCAACCTTGTCCTGATCGGCGTCGATCAAGTCTTCGATATCTTCGCCGGCTTTGGGGTCAAAACGGTCTTTCAGCTCGCTTGCTTTGTCGACAGCCTTATCCTTGAGTTCCGTGGCGGTTACCTTTGCCTTTTCGGCAAAGTCGGTCGCGGTGGCTTTTGCTTTGCCGGCGTAATCGGCGGCGGAAGCCATAGCCTTATCCAGCGCTTCGGCACCCTTTTCTTTTGCCGCTCTCGCGGTTGCCGCCGCCTTTTCGGACACAGCCTTCGCGAGTTTTTCGGCGTTTTCGGAACGAATCTTGGTATCGTTCTGGATGTTCAACAGCTCGACATACTTTAAGGAAGCCTTGCTGATGCGGTCATTAGCCGCGTCGATGACGGCGCAGATCGCCTCATTCTCGGCAGTTGTACCTTCGCGCATGTAATCATAAAAATAGCGTCCCAGCTCGATATACGCCTGGTCGCGCGTTGCGGAATCCGCTTTGATCAGACCTTTGATGTGGTTCAGCTGTACGCGCAGACGGTTCTTTTCGGCGACGGAGGACGCAATCTCAGAAACCGTTTCTCCGATAAATGCCATTCCGCTTTTGATGTTGTTTGTAATATCCATAATTGTACCTCCGTTTGAATCAGTGATCAGAAATCGTTATATCAGCCGACCATACTGCTGTCAGCGCTGATGGATTGCTTTTATTATCGCACTATTTGCGCAGAAAATCAATAACATTTTGTAAAACTTGTATAATTAATTTGCATTTCACGCGAAATGTGGTAGAATAAGGGAGAACAGTTAACGATGAACGGAATGGATCCCTTATCCACGATTGAGAGTGTGATATCATGTCTAATGTTATTTCAAAGGATGTGACCTGTCCGAAGTGTAATCATACGCAGGGCGCGCATCTGTACATCAGTATCAACGCGACGAACGATCCGCAGTTTAAATACGCGCTGTTGGAAGGCAAGATCCTGCGCTATCGCTGTACGAACTGCGGCTATGAGGCGCGGTATACCTATCCGCTTTTGTATAATGATATGAAACGGCGGTTCATGGTATACCTAATCCCGCAGATCGACCGCTTTCAGCTGGAGGACAGGGCGCTGGAGGATGACTACCGCAACCTCAAGGGTATCCGCAAGCGCATCACCTCTGACTTTAACTCGATGAAGGAAAAGATCTTTATCTTTGAATCAGGACTGGACGATATGGCGGTTGAGCTGACCAAGTACGCGATCAGCGAAATGGTTGCGAAAAAGCATGACCTCGGCAGGGTATCGGAGGGATATCTGACGATGTACAACCGCGAGACAAATACGATCGGCTTTACCTTTTTTATCGGCGAGAATGCGGAGCCGTTTGTTCAGTCGGCAAGGCTGGAGATTTACCGCAAAAGCATGAAGATCGTGAACGCGATCTGCGGCAACGATAAGAAGCTCAGCGGCTTTATCAAGATCGACCGCGAATGGGCGGAAAATACGCTGTTCCGCTATAAGCGCGTGAAAAACGGATAATCAAAGAACAACAAAAGGGTCTGTCGCATTAAGAAACGCGATAGCCCCTTTTAGTGTCATTCTGAGCTTGTCGAAGAATCTTACAGTGCAATCTATCCAACTTCATTACACCTTTCATGTCTAACGAAAAAGTATGCACTTTCAGATTCTTCACTGACGTTCAGAATGACATTTTTTGTTTTGCGACAGCCCCTTTTTGCTACTTAGTATGATATATCAAATGAAATCGTATCACAGCTTGGTGCCGCAGTTGCCGCAGAAGGAAAGGGAGGGATCAACCGGCGCGCCGCAATTGGGGCAGATGGTGGGCTTTTGCTGAGCCGGAGCGTTCTGCTGAGCGAAATTGTCATTGTAAGGGACGTTCGGGCGATCACCGCCGTAGGGCTGTTGATAGGGAGGACGGTTGTTCGCGTAGGGTTGGTTGGGGACAGGCGCGTAGCCGTTGTTGGGAGCTGAGTTATACGGCGTGTTGCTGTAGCCGGACTTTTGGCGATTGATATAACGGCTGTAGCCCAGCGCGATGGACGCGTCGAGAATCTGGGCGATAAACACCGAGATGATGACGCCGAGCGACAGGATCGAGGAAACGGTGGTTTTAGAAGCGAAAACGCCTACCGCGGCAACAAGGGCGAGGATACCGATAAAAACAGAAAAGATGATGCTGAAAACACCCCAGGCGGCAGCGCCTTTGTTTTGCAGCTCAACCGTTGTGAGACTGTACTTGACGGAACGATAGTAGTTCTTGCGGCAGACGCATACGAAGATCATCAGGAACAGGAAGATCGCGAGGATTACGCCGCCGATCACAAACAGCACGGTCGTCCGCGAAGAGACGGCGCTGTTACGGCCGGACATCGAAACGCCGAAAACGACCGACAGAACATAAGCGATGGCAACAATAACGGTGAAGATGATCGAGCAGACAAAGGAAATGACCGCCAGCACATAGAGGATCGTCGCTCCCGCGACAGGTCCGGAGTTAGGGTTGGCAGTGCGGCTCTTCGCGAACAGAAGGATGAAGGCGAGCGCCGTTAAAAGCAGGAGGATCGCCGTAAATACCGCTGTAATGACGGTGGTGACAGATGAGGCGGCAACCGCCACCGACGCGTCGGAGCTGTTGAGTCCGAGCCGGTTGAGTATCTGCATGGTCTCGTTATAATTGTCGGCGGGTGACAGCAGAGCAACAGCAACCGACAGCGCTGCGGTGATGATATACAGAATACCGATGACAAGGACTTTGCTTTTCTTAAAGTACCCTTTGACGATCTCGACATTAGCCGCAAAGGGATTGAATCGTTGTTCGTACATGTTTTCTCTCCTTTGATACCAAGCTGCCATAAAAGCTGAGAGAGCTGCGGAATATGCCGAGGAAAGGTACGCAATACACGCGAATGAGCTTTGTTGCCGCTTAGTATGAATTGATAACCCTATTATAGAATAGGAAGAATTAAATTGCAAGCGTTAAAGGGGCTGTCGCAAAACAAAAAATGTCATTCTGAACGTCAGTGAAGAATCTGAAAGTGCATACTTTTCCGTTAGATTACACATGAAAGGTGTAATGAATAGATTGCACTGTAAGATTCTTCGACAAGCTCAGAATGACACTAAAAGGGGCTATCGCGTTTCTTAATGCGACAGCCCCTTGTCTGAATCAGAAGGTCAGCTGTGCGTCTTTGAGCTGACAGTAGGTCTGGGCTTTTTCCTTGTAGGTGGTGAAGGTGCCGATAACGGAGATTTCGTCGCCCTGCGCGGGATAATCGTCGGGATAAGCATGATCGCCCTCCCAGACAAATTCGATGCCCTGCGCGCAGCAGGCGGTCGCGTCCTTGATGACGCAGGCGTAGTAGCGCTGGTCGTTTTCTTTGGCAACATTGAAGGCGCCCGCCATCTTGACGGTCTTGCCCAGATAATCCGCAGGTTTGAGCATCATGTTCTGTACCTCAGAGTAGACCATGGTAGCGCTCATGGCGGTCAGGTCGATGTCGATACCGTCCGCGGAGGTTTTTGCCGCGGTTTCCTTTTGCGCTTCGGTGGCTTGCGCGGTCGGCGCGGAGGATGCGGCGGTTTCCTTGGAGGTATTATTGCCGCAGGCGGCAAGGGAAATTATCATCAATAATGTGAGCATCAGAGCGATTAGTTTTTTCATGCTTTTCCTCCTTGGGTGAATTTTCCGATAACGGAGAAGATCAAAAATACAGCGATATCCACGGCGACGATCGTCGAACCGACAGGCGTGCCGGCAAGGATCGAGGTCAGAAGCCCGATGAGCGCGCAGATCACGGAGACGATCGCTGCGCAGACGGTGACGCTTTTGAAGCTTCTGAACACGCGCATCGCTGACAGCGCGGGGAAGATGACCAGCGCGGAGATCAGAAGCGAACCGACCAGCTGCATGGAAACAACGATGATGACGGCGATCACGATCGCGATCATCAGATTGTACAGGCTTGCTTTCTGACCGGTTGCGCGGGCGAAATTTTCGTCAAAGGTGACGGAGAAGATTTTATTATAAAACAGAATGAAAAATATGACCACGATCACCGACAAAATCACGCACATCCATACGTCAAACGAGGTCAGCGTGAGGATCGAGGTGGAGCCGAAGAGGGTTGAGCAGACGTCGCCCGAGAGGTTCGACGAGGTGCTGAAAAGGTTCATCAGAAGATAACCGATTGCCAGCGACCCGACCGAGATCATCGCGATTGCGGCGTCGCCCTTGATCTTGGCGTTTTTGCCCATGCGCAGAAGCAGTACCGCGCTGAGGACGGTGATAAAAAGCACCAGCGGCATGCTGTTGGTCAGTCCGACGACCGCGGCGATCGCCATCGCGCCGAACGCGACATGGGAAAGACCGTCGCCGATGAAGGAATAGCGTTTCAAGACCAGCGTCACGCCTAAGAGTGAGGAGCACAGCGCGATCAGCACGCCGACGATCAGGGCGTTGACAACAAAGCTGCGCTGGAGGTAAAAGGCAAGGGTGGTAAAAAGATCAGTCATGGCGCTGTCCCTCCTTGCTCTTGATATACGCGTCACGGGTGCCGAAGAAGCACTCGCTGCCGATGTGCAGGATGGAAGAGGCGTATTGCAGCGCCTTGTCGATATCGTGCGAGATCATGATGACGGTTACGCCGTCTTTGTTCAGTCGCTCGATCAGCTCGTACATGTCGGCGGTGACCTTGGGATCGAGTCCCGCGACAGGCTCGTCAAGCAGAAGAATTTTTTCGGTGGCGCACAGCGCGCGAGCCAGAAGAACGCGCTGCTGCTGGCCGCCGGAAAGCTCGCGGTAACACCGGCGGCGCAGATCGAGAATGTTCATGCGCTCCATGTTCTGCACAGCGAGTTCTTTATCCTCTTTGCTATAAAAGGGCTTGAAGCCGTCGCGTCCGAGGCAGCCCGTCAAGACGATCTCCTGTACGGAAGCAGGGAAGTCGCGCTGGACGTCGGTCTGCTGGGGCAGATAGCCGATCTTGCGCGCGGTCACTCCGTCTGAAAATTCGATCACTCCGCCGAGCGGCTTGGTCAGCCCCAGAAGGGTTTTCATCAATGTGGTTTTTCCCGATCCGTTTTCGCCGACGATACAGAGGTAATCGCCCGCGTTGACCTCGAAGGACAGCCCGGAGAGGATCTCTTCGGAGCCGTAGCCGAGGGTGAGGTCGGTGCATTTTATCTGTGGCATAGGTATTTCCTTCCTGTTTGCGGGCTCTGTTAAGCGAGCGCCTTTTTCAGAACTTCGAGGTTGCTCTCCATGATCGAGAGATAGGTTTCGCCCGCTTTGACGCGCTCGGCGGTAACGTTCTGGATGGAATCGAGGGTCAGGATCTCCTGATCCTTGGTTTTGGTGTTGTCCCTGATGGTTTTGGCGATGGAGCCGTCGGAGCTTTCGATCTGCATGATCGCCTTGAGCTTCAGTTCATCGACCTTGTCAGAGAGGAAGGTGATGGTCTCGAAGCTCGCTTCGGTCTCGGCGGAGCATCCGACGAACGCGGCGTAGTAGTCGAGCTTGTAGTCGTCGGTCATGTAGCGGAACGGAAACCGGTCGCCGAACAGAAGGGTTTTGGTGGGCGCGTTATCAACCGTTTCCTGATATTGTTTGTCGAGGGCTTCGAGCTTTTCGGTGTAGTTTTCGGCGTTGGTTTTGAAAGCGTCTGCATGTTGGCTGTCGGCTTTCGAGAGTGCGTCGGCGATCTTTTCTGTAAAGAGCTTGGCGTTTTTCAAAGAGAGCCAAACGTGCTCGTCTTTCTCGTGCTCTTCTTCTCCCTCTTCGTGCTCATGCTCGTCTTCCTGCATGCCCTCTTTGAGCTCTTCCGTTTTGGCTTTGTCGCCGAGGATATCCATGAGATCGAGGACGATCATGTTTTTGTTATCAGCCTGTTTGAGGGTATCGGCGACCCATTTGTCGGACTCGCCGCCGACATAGACGAAGATATCGCAGTCGGAGATATCCATGATATCCTTGGCGGTGGGCTGGTAAGAGTGAAGATCGACGCCGTTGTCGAGAAGCAGGTCGAGGTTGACGTCGACGTCGTCGCCCGCGACCTCGCGTACCCAGTCGTAGAGGGGGAAGATGGTGGAGACGACCTTGACCTGATCGGCATCGGCGGTTTTGGGGGTAGCGGCGCAGCCGGAAAAAATCGACGCGATGATAAGAATACTGCATAACGCAGCGATGATTTTTTTCATTGTTAAGCCTCCTAAGTGATATTTTGTGATATACGGGAGGGTCTTTAGTTCAATAATCTGATCTTTTGCGATACAGGGGTGCTGTGACAGAAAAGAACCGTTTCATATATCTGTGAACCGTGTCTCCGCGTGACGGTTATCCATATGAGGAACAGGATCGCGGAGAGGAGGATGGTGCGCGTAACGCTTAGGATCAATTTTAATATATCGCAGATATGACAGTCGACGCCGGAGCAATCATGGGTCGCTTCGAGTATGATCGCGGCTGCCGACAGAATGACGGTGAGGAGCATGATCGACGCCAGTACCGCTGCAAGGATTCGTTTTTTCATAGGTGACCTTTCTTAGGATTTTCCGCACGCGGCGCAGATACCGTAGATTACGGTCTCGCCTTTGTCGATCGAGAAGTTGTCGTTCAGCGCGACGCTGTCAACCAGCTTGTCGGCGATCTGCTTTTGCATGTGCATGGTCTTGCCGCACTTGGTGCAGCTCAGGTGCAGACAGCCCTCGCAGCCGTGGGCGCTCGTGTACTGGTAGATCACCTCGCGGGTATTGCCGCTGACAATCCGCCGTACCTTGCCTTCGGCTTCCATCGCTGAAAGGTTGCGGTAAACGGCGCTCTTGCTGATTTGATCCGACAGCGCGTCGGCAATCTGTCTCGCCGAAACGCTTTCGTCGGCATGGAGCGAGAGATAGTCGGTCAGGAGTCTGCGTTGTTTGGTCATGTATTTTGACATAGAATCACCTTACATGAAAAGATTACCGGATGTTCGCCAATTTGCGAACGATTCGCAAATCAGTATAGCAGAAACGGGCGGAGATGTCAACAGAATTTGCGAAAGAATCGCAAATTTATCGCCGTCAAGATAAGTGAAATCGGCTATTGCTACCGCAGGAGATTTGTGCTATACTTTATAAAGCGAAATTTGGGCATGAAGCAAAGAAACGGGATAACAGCTCAGCAGAGTACGGCGCATGCGTACCAACTCAGCGCCGCTGTTCGACGTTTTTCAAAAAATGCGTCCATCGAGTTTGGACGACCGTCGATTGTCCCTGAGGAAAAAGAGAGAGGACGCCTTTGCTTTGTATGTGGGAGGAAGAAGTCCTTACCCTGTATATCGGAAGTTTCGAATGAAAGGTTGATAGATCATGGCATTAATTACAAAAAAACCGCGCGGTACCGAGGACGTACTGCCGCGTGACAGCTATCGCTGGCAGTTTTTGGAGAACCTCTTCCGCGATGAAGCGAGAGCGTTTGGCTATAAGGAAATGAGAACGCCGGTGTTTGAGCACACCAACCTCTTTGAGCGCGGTGTGGGAGATACCACCGACGTGGTACAAAAGGAAATGTACACCTTCCTGACCAAGGGCGGCGACAGCATCACGCTCCGCCCCGAGGGTACCGCGGGCGCGGCAAGAGCGCTGCTTGAACACGGTTTGCACAACGAGCCGCTCCCGGTCAAGGCATACTACCTGACCTCCTGTTATCGCTATGAAAAGCCGCAGGCAGGAAGACTCAGAGAGTTTCACCAGTTCGGCATGGAGTGCTACGGTACGAAGAATCCTGCCGCTGACGCCGAGATGATTACCGCGGCGGCGAATATCTTTGACCGACTGGGATTGAAAAACATCCGCCTGGAGATCAACTCCATTGGCTGTCCGACATGCCGCGCGGAGTATCACAAGGCTTTGACCGAATATTTTTCGCAGTATAAGGATGATTTGTGCGAGGACTGTCAGGAGCGCTTAGGTCGTAATCCGATGCGCCTCTTGGACTGCAAAGTGCCGCACGATCATGAGATCGCCGAGGGCGCGCCGACGGTGTTGGACTACCTATGTGACGAGTGTAAAGAGCATTTTGACGGCGTGAAAAGCTATCTTGACGCAAACGGCGTAGCATATACCGTCAATCCGACCATCGTCAGAGGTCTTGACTATTACACCAAAACCGTGTTCGAATTTATCTCGGGCGATATCGGCGCGCAGAGCACCATCTGCGGCGGCGGTCGCTATGACGGACTGATCGAAGAGCTGGGAGGCAACGCGATGCCCGCGCTGGGTTTTGCGGCAGGTATCGAAAGACTGCTGTTGACCCTTGACGCGCAGGGGATCGAGATCCCCGCTCCCGCAACCTGCGATATCTACCTCGCGTCGATGGGCGAGGGCGCTCACAAAAAGGCGAGCGAGCTGACCAATGCCCTGAGAAAAGCGGGGCTTTACGCGGAGTTTGATGTTGTCGGCAGAGGGCTGAGAGCGCAGATGAAGTACGCCGACAAGATCGGCGCGCGGTTCTCGGTTGTGCTGGGCGATGACGAGATCGCGAACGGCGCGGCTAAGCTCAAGAATATGGAGTCGGGCGAGCAGACGGAGATTCCGCTCGGCACAGAGGACTTTGTCGGCGCGTTCACGGCGGCTAAGCTCGACGCGGAGTACAGAAAAACAGCGAATCAATAAGAGGAAGTGGCATTATGGCAGAATTTATGACAGGGCTCAGGCGCACCCATTACTGCGGTGAGCTGAGAGCGGCAAATATAGGCGAGGAGGTTACCGTTTGCGGATGGGTGCAGCGTCAGCGTGACCTCGGTCAGCTGATCTTTATCGACCTGCGTGACCGCACCGGTATCGTACAGCTGGCGTTTGACGACAATACCGACAGGGCGATCTTTGACAAAGCGTTTGCGGCAAGAGCGGAATTTGTCCTGTGCGCCGTGGGTACCGTGCGTGAGCGTTCGGCAAAAAGTAATAAGATACCTACGGGAGATATCGAAATAGAGGTTCGTGATTTGCGTGTGCTTTCTAAGGCGCAGACACCGCCTTTTGAGATCGTCGACAAAAGCAAGACGGCGGAGGAGCTCAGACTGAAATATCGCTATCTTGATTTAAGACGCACGCCCTTACAGCAGAACATCATCACGCGTTCGAAGATCGCGAAGATCGCGCGCGATTACTTTTATGACAACGGCTTTATCGAGATCGAGACCCCGATGATGATTAAGTCTACCCCCGAGGGCGCGCGCGACTACCTTGTGCCTTCGCGTATCCATAACGGCAAGTTCTACGCCCTGCCGCAGTCGCCGCAGATTTACAAACAGCTGTTGATGCTCTCGGGCTTTGACAGATATATCCAGCTCGCAAGATGCTTCAGAGACGAAGATTTGCGCGCCGACCGTCAGCCGGAGTTCACCCAGATTGATATGGAGCTGAGCTTTGTCGATGTGGAAGATATCATGGAGATCAACGAGGGCTTGATGGTAAGGCTCTTTAAAGAGATCAAGGGGATTGAGCTGGACGCTCCTTTTGAGCGCATGACCTATAACGACGCGATGAATACTTACGGCTCGGATAAGCCGGATGTGCGCTTCGGTATGCCGATACAGGATCTGACCGATACCGTGAAGGACGTCGACTTTGTGGTCTTTAAGAGCGCGGTCGAAAACGGCGGCTCTGTCAGAGCGATCGTTGCCAAAAACGCCGCTTCTTCTCTGACCCGCAAGAAGATTGACAAGCTCACCGAGTTTGTCAAGGGTATCGGAGCGAAGGGACTGGCGTATATTCGCTGGGCGGATGAGGCGCCTAACTGCTCCTTTAACAAGTTCCTCGGCGAGGGCGATCTTGACCGTATCATCGGTGCGTTGGGCGCGGAAAAAGGCGACGTCGTGCTGATCGTCGCGGACAAGAACAGTGTGACCCTGCCCGTTTTAGGCGCGTTGCGTCTGGAGGTCGGCAAACAGCTCGATCTGATCCCGAAGGACGTGTTCAAGTTTGTTTGGATCGTCGATTTCCCGTTCTTTGAAAAGGACGAGGAGAGCGGGGAGTGGGTCGCGATGCACCACCCCTTCACCATGCCCAAGGAAGAATGCCTGCAATATCTCGAGAGCGACCCGGGTAAGGTGATCGCGAAGGCGTATGACCTGACCCTCAACGGCACGGAATTAAGCTCCGGCTCGATGCGTATCACCGATTATGAGCTGCAGCAGCAGATGTTCCGCGCGCTGAAGATGACCGATGAGGAGATCGAAGCGAAATTCGGCTTTTTGGTTGAGGCGTACAAGTACGGCGCTCCGCCTCACGGCGGAATGGGCATCGGTCTCGACCGTATCGCGATGCTGATGTGCGGCGCGGACAGCCTGCGCGACGTTACCGCTTTTCCGAAGGTACAGAACGCGAGCGAGCTGATGAGCAACTGCCCCTCTGAGGTGGATGAAGAATCCCTCGAGGTGCTGGGAATTAAGCTTAGAGAGCAAAATTAACCCCCATTTTCCGTTGAAAACGCATAAAAATCCAATTTTTATTTATGGATATTGAACAAAGCGCCCCCTGCTTTTTATGGAGCAGGGGGCTATTTTGACATTTTTTATCAGGCGTTATTGTCAGGCGCCGGGAGAAATGCTATAATACCAATTAGACTGAAATCATACATCGGATTTCGGCAAAAATTCAAATGAGTGAGGTTATTATGAGCAAGAGAATTATTGCGATGGTGATCGCAATCGTATTAGCCGCGGCGCTGTTTGCCGGCTGCGGTAAGAAAAAAATGGTTATCCCCGAGATCACCTCTTCCGAGGCGGGCAGCGTGACCGGTTCCGGCACCAATGACGCCGCGAGCAGCGGAGCCGCATCCTCGGACTCTGCTTCGTCTCAGGCGAAGAGCATCGACACCAACAAGGTTGCCAAGGGTATCAAGGTGGAAGGTATTCCGTACCACGACGAGTACAGCAACAAGCTGTTCCTGCTTTTGACCAACGAGTCCGGTGCAGACTGCAACGTTTCTGTCAACGTCGATTTCTTTGACAAAGACGGCAAGATCGTCGGTACGACCAGCGGATATGTTGACGCGTTCCAGAACGGTACTACCGTTGTAGAGAACTTCTACTGTGACGATCCTTTTGAGAAATATGAGTACAGCGTTGCCGCTTCTGACTTGAGCTACTATGTTCCGATTGATAAGGATCTGAAGGTGGAGATCAATAAGGCGACCAATAAGGCGATCGTCAGCGTTACTAACAACGGCAAGAAGGCCGCGAAGTACCCCGAGTACTACGCGTTCTTCTACAAGGACGGCAAGCTCGTTTATGATAACTGGGGCTTTGTCGATGACGCGGACGGCGAGATCAAGCCCGGCGCTACCCAGCGTGAGGAAGCTTCCTGCTATGAGGAGTTTGACGACGTAAAGGTATTTGTTCACAGCTACGCGGACAAAGACTGATAAAAACTGACGGATAAGAGAACGGCGTACCGAGCGGTACGCCGTTTTTGCGTGCTATTTTCGGTTATCAAAGGGGATCGCTTCGGTGACGGCGACAGCGTCGTTCGTGACACGAAAGCGCACATCATAGCCGGCGTACGAAAAGCCGTAGACGCGGTCGGGGTCACTCTGGTAGCCCGGTCGGGGATCATAGGACAGCACCTCGCGCAGGGTGGTGAGCTGTTCGGCAGAAAAAAGGTCGGCGACAGGAGAAGGGATCTCGACTGTGAGAGGCGTTTGGGTTTGAGGCCCGTAGATACTTGAGCGCGCGTCGGGGACGCTGTCGGCAAAGGGCAGGTAGGGCTTGATATCCAGTATCGCGGTGCCGTTCATCAGATCGGCTCCCGCGACCGTAAGGACGGTGCCGTCTGTTTCGGTTTGGTCGACCGACAGAAGCCTGACGCAGGTCAGTCCGATCGGGTTCGGACGGTTGGGAGAACGGGTGGCAAAAACGCCCATGCGTGTGTTGCCGCCGAGCTTGGGCGGCCGAACGGTGGGCGACCACTCGCGCTTGCCCATCGGCTCAAATGCCCAGATCAGCCAAAGATGGTCAAAGTCCTCGATCCCGCGGAAGGCTTCGGGAGTGCGGTACGCGGGCTCCATGACGATACGCGAGATCAGGTGCTCGGACATGCCGCTCTGGCGCGGCAGACCGAATTTGGTGGGAAAGTCGTTTTGGATGTGTGCGATCGGTTTCATATCCATAGGCATTGCTCCGTCAGCAAAAATCATAGCCGTTTTGCGTTAACGCGGCAACGGCTTTGTCGAGATATTCCTCTTTGACAAGGATATAGTCGGTGTTGTAGGTGGATACGGCGAAGACGCCGATATTGTTGTCGGCAAGGATGGTCGTAATCTTTGACAGAATCCCGATCAGAGAGAAGTCCAGCACGCCGGTGATGCGAAAGCCGCGCCAGCCGTCCTCGCGGTTGAGGGTGTTTGATGGGGCGGAGGCGGTTTTGCAGACGAGGGACAGCTCTTCGTCGGTCTTGCCGATGAAACAGAGATCGTCATGTAAACGGATATCATCAAGGCTTGTGACCTGACATACCGTCAGAGGGTCGTTCAAAATTTGCAGTTTCATAGTACGTTTCCTGTATCAAAGTCGGGTTTCCATATAGGTTTTCAGCGGCTGCATGCCCATCTTGCGGTAGAACTTCTCCGCGGAGGGGTTGACGCTCCAGACGTTGAGCGTGACGCTGTCACAGCCGTTCTCGCGGGCAAAGTCGATGACATAGTCATAGAGCTTCTCGCCGATATGACGGCGGCGGTACTGCTCGTCGACGCACAGGTCGTCGATATACAGCACACGGCGCGCGTGCAGCTGGGGTGAATCGGGCGTTTCCTGATAGATACAAAAGGCGTAGCCCATGAGGATATCGTCCTCGAGATAGACAAAGATCGGGGTTGTGTCGTCGGTGATGATCGCGGACAGCTCCTCGGTCGTGTATTTTTTTGCTCCTGTTTTAAAGATATCGGGTCTGCCCTCGGCGTGAAGCTGCTGTACCTGAAACAGCAAATCGTTCAGGCGGTCGATATCGGCGGCGGTTGCTCTGCGGATCATAGCGTTCTTCCTTTCTCAGCTGACGATGTTAATCGGCGTGCCGTTCAGATATTGACGGATGTTGTCGGAAACGATGTCCATCAGTCGGCGGCGTGTTTCCAGAGGCGCCCACGCTACGTGCGGGGTGATGATGCAGTTCTTCGTGTTCATCAGCACACAGTCCTCTTCCATCGGCTCAATGTGCAGAACGTCGATACACGCGCCGCCGAGATGGCCGCTCTCGAGCGCGTCATGAAGATCCTGCTCGACCATCACGCCGCCGCGGGCGGTGTTGACAAAAAGCGCGCCCGGCTTCATCTTCATAAAAGTTTCTTTGTTGAACAGATTTTCGGAATCCTGGTTCAGAGGACAGTGGACGGTGACGACGTCGCTCTCTGAAAGGAGCTGTTCAAAGCCGACCTGCGTGACGCCCTCGACCTCTTTTTGACTGCGGTTATAGGCGATGACATGCATGTGAAAAGCGTTCGCGATTGCGGCAACCTCTTTGCCGATCGTGCCCAGTCCGACGATACCCAGCGTTTTGCCCGCGAGCTCGTTGAGCGGGTAGACAAAGGGCGAGAAGGTGGGGCTGCGCTTCCATCTGCCGTCCTGAACGTATTGATTGTACCGAGCGACCTTGTTATAATGCTCTAAAATCAGCGCGAAGGTCTGCTGGGCGACGGCGTTGGTGGAATAGGAACCCGCGTTACATACGGTGATGCCGTGCGCGCGGCAGTAGTCGACGTCGATGTTGTTGTAGCCTGTCGCGAAAAGCCCGATATAGCGGAGCTTTTTTGCGAGACGGAGGGTTTCGGCGTTGAGAAGGGTTTTGTTGCAGATCACCATATCGGCGTCGGCGATGGCTTCGGCAACTTCGTCATAGCGGAGCAAGCCGTGGGAGATTACCTCGCCGAACTCGTTCAGACAATCGGCGGTGACAAGGTCGTCGATCACCGTCTGTGCGTCGGTCAGAACTATCTTCATATTATCTTCTCCGATCTGTTTCACAGGATTATATTAGAATTTTATCATATTTGTCGTTTGTCCGCAACAGAAATCTTTTGCGGGGATGGGCGCGATGTTTACAAACGAGGGGTTTTCTGTTATCATGGGACTATCAAATTTGTTCGGAGGAGAAGATGAAAAATCCGTTTCGTTTTTTGAAACGATCTCATCATACAGATGAAGAAACACAGACCGCTGCCGAAGAAGAAACCGTCACAGAGGAAGAAGAGATCGAAGAACCTGTGTCGGAGAAAACGAAGAACCCGGACGACGGTTTTGTCGAATGGCTGCGCACTGCGCAGCGCGGCGGGATCGAACGCAGGGAACGCAACGATATCTATGAAGCGTACAGTGTGTACGGCGTAGACAAAGAAGGTCGTCTGACCTGTCGGCTGTACCACCGCTATCCCGAGCATGAGCGTGACTTTGGGCTGTCTTACAGCCGCACGACGGATTTTGACGCGTTTAACGCACGGCTGCTCGCGGAGCTGGATCGCGGCGTCATCAAGTCGGGCGACTATCACGCCTGTATCGAAAAAGCGGAGCAGCTCTGCGGGATCGAAAAGGCGGAGGGTACGGCGTATGTCGGGTTTTCGGAGGATGAAGCGGCCGTGCTGCGGGGCTTTTGTGAATCGGCGGATACCCTGACCGACAAAGAGTATCGCACGGGCGACGGAATCTTCCGGTGTTCCTGCCGCAGTGTTGTCGGAGATGAAGCGTTGAGCCTGTGGTTTCGCAGACCGCTCCCGCATGACGCACTGTATGCGGATGTTGCGGGCGTCAGCAGGACGGAGATCGGCGGCTACGACATCGAAAGTATGTGGATCATGGGCGTATACAACCGTATCAGTGAACGCTGTAAAGGCTGCAAAGTCATGAAGATGACCTATGATTGGAGCGCGAACAGAGAGACGGTTTATCTGATGACGCTCGAAGGGTTCGGCGGTATCGGAGGCACGCTGCTGCTGGCGGTGTCGGACGCAGCGGCTTTCTCGCGGTTTGGCTTTTATTCGCTCGACTTTTCTCATACGAAACCCTAACTGATTCGAATCTCAATAACAAATCCCACTCGGTCGAGTGGGATTTTGTATTGATATAGGGTTATACTTGAAAAAGGAGTTGATCCGGTATCGCGTATCATCCTTTATATCGGCACGGAGCGATTTACAGGCTGGTGATGTTCTCGCCCTTAATCAGACCCTGTGCGCCTTCGATCAGGCTGTCGATATAGGCTTTGCTTGCCGTACCGACAACGCTGCCGTTCAGCTCGAGGATATAGTTGGTCGCGTCGGAGGTGTAGACGGTCAGAGTATCGTCGGAGCGGTCGGTGGTGTAGGAGTAGGTGACAGACATCACCGTGCTGCCTTTGCCGCCGTCGGGACTGCCCTGATTTTTGATCGCGGTCAGGTTCTGGAAGAAGATCGAGAAGTTCTGCTCGGTCAGTTCTTTGCCGTCGTAAGTTGCTGTGGTCGTGGTGACCTCCTGCTCGTTGCCGTCATCATCGGTAACGGTTTCGGTAGACGAGGTAACGTCCACCTTGAAGGAGGTATCGCCCGCGGAGAAGTCAATCGCGCTGACGTACGCTTTGTTGACGATCAGGGGATTCTCGGGGGTTAACAGATCAAGCCCTGTCTTTGCCCAGCTGACCGCGGCGAGCTGGATGGTGTAGACGACGTTTTTGTCGGGGTTGTAGATGTAAACAAGACCGTCGTCGTTTGGCGCGGACGCGTGCAGGGTGATCTCGGTATCGGGATAGGTCGCTTTGACGCTCGCGTAAGGTTCGCTCAGCCCGTAGGATGAAAGCTGGTTGTCGCTCGGATTCACGCAGACGACCCCTTCCGCGTAGAGTCCGCGGATGCTGCCCGCGATATCGTAGCTTTCGGTCGCGTTCGCATACATGCGGAGCGGTGAGGTGACGATGTAAGAGGCGTCGATCGCCTTGTCCGTGTTCGGCTCAAGGGTGATCGGCTCGTCGTAGCGGGAGCCGGAGACGGTCAGAGTCGAGAACTCGGATTTATCGGAGTCTTCCATCTTGTCGGTGATGTCAAGGCTAATCAGGCTGTTGACGCTGTAGAGGAAGGGTTTGACGTTCTCGGATGAAACGAGGTAGACCGCGTCGGAGCTTCCGAAAGCGACATAGGCGCCTGTATCCTCGCCCGCGGCGTTGTTGCCGACGCGGATCAGGGCGGAGGTGCCGTCGTTGAAGCTGACGTTCACGGTTGCGAGAGGCTTGTCCAGTCCGTAGTCCGAAAGATTGCCGTTGGCGGAAATGATCTTGGTAAATTCAAGGGCGGAAACGTGAGAAGCGATCTCGTCGGCGATGCCTTCCTGCAAGGTGTAATCTTCAAAGCCGACCAGCTTGTAGACGGTGGCTTCGCCCTCGGGGGTAGTGGAGGTGACGGTGAAGGAGCCGTCCTGGTTCTCAACGTTGATCTCCTTGATATCGGCGGGAACATAGGTCAGCAGAGAGCCGCTGCCGTTTTGCAGGATATTGCCGTTTTCATCAAGCGCAACGGATGCTTCGTGGACGCCGTCTTTGCCGACGTCGAGGGTGATCTCGGCAGGATCGGTGACGCCCTCGCTCTTTTGATAGGTGCGGTGACGAACCAGAATGAGGGTGACGACCAGCGCCGCAACGATGACCAGCGCAATGATGACGATCAGGATGGGTTTGCGCTTTTTGACGGGCTTGACGGCTTTTTTCTGCTCCTGTTCACGGCTGAGAAAGCTGTCGAGAGCGGTATTATCTTCAGCTTTCTGAGCGGAGGTATCGGGTGCGGTTTCGGGAGAAGCTGCTTCTTCGATCGGTTCTTTTTTGATGTTTTCGTCCATTATTTGTGCCTCCTGCGAATCCAGACGACGATACCGATAATCAGCACGGCGATCGGGATGACAAAGCGTACAAGGATCGACGGGAATAGGATATCGTTGGTGGAGGTGATGCCCAGCTCATGAGCGGAGGGATCTTTGCCCTCGATGACAACGCTGACGTCCTCTCTGTCGGACAGGGTATTCAGAAGATTGATGAAGTAGGACGCGTTGTTGAAGGAGCTGGTGGACAGGAAGTTTGAGGTGACCGACTCGTAGGAGCCGATGACGACGACAGAGGAGTTTTTGCTTTCATCGCTGCCGTCATTATGCTTGCCGATCGCGGCGCCGTTGAGCACCTGATAACTCGGCTCGAAGTTTTTGGAGTCTTCCTCAGAGAGGTTGAGCGGCAGCATGAAGCTCTTCTCGGAGGACAGCAGGAGCGGCTTTGCCATCGTTTCGTCGGTGATCGTGACGGGCATGGTCAGGTTCATGACGACAGGGATCGACTTGTTCCTGAGGCCGTCGGTGTAGGCGGTGTCGTCGCCGTAGTCGTAGATGGACAGATAGTGGTTGTCGCCGGGGAGAACATAGTTAGAGTCGCTTTCAAAAATGTATCCGTACTGCATCTCCATGCCGTAATCGCTGAGGATCGCGTTGAGGTTCGGGTACTCTTTGAGTTCGTGCTGGTCGTTCGGGAAGTAGATCAGATTGTGACCGTACTTGCCGTCGTTGTCGAGCCATTTGGTCAGGGTAGTGTAGATGTTCTCGTCGATGTCGACGTCGGGATCGTAGATGATGACATACTCGCTGTCGTCGGCGATGGTGCCGTTGAGCAGGCTGACCTGCTCCACCTCAAAGGCATTGTTCTCGAGCAGGGTAGTGAACGCCGTCATATCCTGCTCGCCTTGTCCCGTAAGGACGGTGACCTTGGTTTTGTCCTCGGTGGTGACGTTCATGATCGCGGTCATCATCGCCTGTTCAACGTTCTGCTTGGTGATGACGGTGGTGCCGTAGTAGTAATACTGCTCCTGGTCATAGGTGAACATGTCGGTGAGATCAACCGCGCGGTAGAGGTCACCGCTGACGACCAACGCCATATGGTTCTTTGTCCAGTCGACCTGCGGATAAGGAGAAGTAAAGGTCGGCTCGGCGGTCAGATCAACATAATGCAGGGTTACGTTATCGGAGCTGTTTTCCATCGCGTGCAGGAGCTTGTTTGCCTGTACATAGTACTTGTAGTTGGAGCTGTCGCCGCTCTCAAAATCGGTCTCCTTTTGCAGAACGTAGATGTCAACAGGCTTGCTGATATCCTTGAGATAGTCTTTCGTCTCGGACTGGAGCTGATAGGAAGAATTTTCGGTAACGTCGATATACAGCGGGTACTTGTCGGTGACGGCGGCGAGGACGATGTTGACAAGAACGATCGCAGCGATAAACAGAATCGTCAGCACCAGTGAGAGGGTGCCGCGACGCGCGCCGCGGGACTTCAAAAGGTTCTTGAATCCGCCCTTTTTCTCGGAGGTTTTCTTTTCGTTATTCATGTCGCACCTCCTCAGCTCCAGCGGCGTTTCTCAAACACTCTGATACACAGGAACAGAAATACCGCGATCACAGAGAGGAAGTAAACGACGCTGGTTAAATTGATGATTCCGTTGATAAAGTTCGTAAAATGCCCGTCGAAAGAGATGTTGTTCAGCAAGGCGGTGAACCACTCCGCGCTGACAAGGTTTGTCAGCGAGTCGAGCATGTAGATCAGCAGACCGACGCCCATGGAAAGAACCGCGGCGATGACCTGGCTCTCGGTCAGAGCGGAGATGAACAGGTCGATCGCGATCAGCGCGCCGCCCATCAGCAGCATGCCGAGCAGGGTGGTGAAGAATACCGCCCAGTCGACAGAGGCGTAGAACGAGAGGATGATCGCGTAGAGAATGTAGATCGCGTTGCACATGCAGTAGAGCAAAAACGCGCCTAAAAATTTTCCGAGAACCATTTCGGTCAGGCTGATCGGCGCTGTCAGAAGCGCCTGGTCGGTCTTTTGCTTGCGTTCTTCGGAAAAACTCTTCATCGTGACGATCGGGATCAGGAGGACGACGATCATCAGCATGGACAAAAACAGGTAGCTCATCGAGGTGGTGTTCGAGAGCAGACAGTACATGTAGAAGAACAGTCCCGAGAAGAAATAGAATACGGCGAGGACGATATAGCCGATCGCCGAATTGAAGTAGGAGCTGAGCTCACGTTTGATGATTGCCGACATCAGTCCTCACCTCCTTCGGTCAGTTTGAGGAAGCTCTCTTCAAGCGACATGCCGCCCGGACGCATCATCAGGATCGGGCAGTTCGCTTTTGACAGAGCGTTGAAGATACCGCGGCGTACATCGGCGCCGCTTTCGTACTCGACGGTATAGTTCATGCCGCCGCCCTTTGTGACGCGCTTGACGCCTTCGACCGCGCCGATGGCTTCGCGAACAGCGGCGGAGGAGCCTTCGACCTCCATCATAAGGATACCGCCGCCGCTGACCTCTTCGGACAGGGCGTCGGTCGCCGCGTCGGCAACGATCCTGCCGCTGCTTATCATGACGATACGGTCACATACGGCAGATACTTCGCTGAGAACGTGGGACGAGAAGATGATGGTGTGTTTTTTGCCGAGGGATTTGATGAGCTTGCGGATGTCGATGATCTGCTTGGGGTCAAGACCGACGGTCGGTTCGTCGAGAATCAGGACAGGGGGATTGCCCAAAAGCGCTCCCGCAAAGCCGACGCGCTGGCGGTAACCTTTTGACAGGTTCTTGATGACGCGCTCCGAGACGTCGGAGATCTTGACGATCTCCATGACCTCGGCGATATGCTCCTTTTTCGGCAGGCGCACTTTTTTCAGGTCAAAGATGAACTCAAGGTAGCGGCGCACCGTCATATCCTGGTACAGCGGCGGCTGCTCGGGTAGGTAGCCGATCTTCGACTTTGCCGCCTTGGGGCTTTCGAGAATGTCCGCACCGTCAATCACAACGGTGCCCGAGGTCGCGCCCAGATAGCCCGTGATGATGTTCATCGTGGTGCTCTTGCCGGCGCCGTTCGGCCCGAGCAGACCGACGACCTCGCCGCTCTCGGCAACAAAGCTGATGTCGTCAACAGCCGTCATGCCGCCGTAGCGTTTTGTCAGATGTTTCACTTCTATCATTTGCGTTTCTCCTTGTTTTGCAAATTTGACTTCGCTAAAAAAACCATTATACATTATAGCACACAGTAACGCATTAATCCAGTAAATTTATTGTTAACAAAGTGATTTTTCGGTAATTTTTCGGAACGCTGTGGGCAGAGGATAGGAGGTGTTCAGCTCCTCTTGTGTGACCCAGAGAAAGCGTTCAGTGGGTGCGTTGACCTCTGCTGTATAACCTTGCATGTACCAGTCGACGTGGGTGAAAACGTGCTTGGCTTCTTTGGTATAGGAGAGGGAGACGGGGGACAACTCCCGATCCCGCAGGATGGCGAAAAGCTCTTCTTCGGTATAAAAGCCTTCGATGTTTGGCAGCTGATACATCCCGGGGAGAAGTCCCGTGTCGGGACGTTTTTCGATGGCGATACGTCCGTCGGGGGTAAGGAGGATGAAGACAGAAAGGTTTTTTCTGCCGCGCTTGAGTTTTTTGGCGCGCATGGGGATCTCGGCGGTGAGGTTTTCACGGCTTGCGATACAATAACGCCGCAGAGGACAGACGTCGCACAGGGGTACGCCGTTCGGCAGACATACATGCTCGCCGAGCTCCATCAGCGCTTCGTTGAATGCGCCGGCATGCCGCGGCATGATTTTTCTTAATTCTTCGGAAAAGACCTTTTTTGTTTTCGGGAGCAGGACGTTTTCACGACTGGCCTGTACGCGCGCGATGACGCGCAGGACGTTGCCGTCGACAGCGGGAACCTTCTCGTCAAAACAGATCGAGGCGATTGCGCCGGCGGTATACTCGCCGATACCGGGCAGCTTTTTCAGCTCGGCGAAGGCTCCGGGGAACTGACCCTCGTAATCGCTTATGATGGCGCGTGCGGCTTTTTTAAGATTGCGCGCGCGGTTGTAGTAGCCCAGTCCCTCCCAGAGCTTTAACAGACAGTCGTCATCGACCTCGCTCAGGCTTTTGACATCGGGCAGGGCTTCCATGAACCGCTCATAGTAGCGCATGACGGCTTCGATCCGCGTTTGCTGAAGCATGATCTCGGAGATCCAGACGTGGTACGGCTCGTTGTCGCGCCGCCACGGCAGGTCTCGTTTATGGCTGTCAAACCAGTTGAGAAGCGGTTTGACGATGTTCTGTAAGGATTTGTTCATAAGCTCACCTGTTGTTTTTGATAAGAGTAGTATAACACAGAATCTTTCACAGGAACAGTCCTTGCCTGTCGGTTGATGATTTGCTATAATATGCTTCGTAAAGGACGGTGACAGCATGGTAATTATCAACGCCGATGATTTTGGGATGAGTGAATCCTGTTCGCGGGCAATCGCGCTGGCGTTTGAAAAAGGGTTGGTGACCGACACCACGATGATGGCAACGGGGGATTTTTTTGATGAAGCTGTCGGTCTTGCAAAAGAACAAGGTTTTTTTGACAGGATCGGAATCCACTTCAACCTGACCGAGGGTGTACCGCTGACAGAGGATATCTGCCGTTTGAGCGATTTCGTGCTCGACGGACGATTTTACAAGGGGTATGATTGGCAAAAGCCTTTGACAGAGGATGAAGAACAGGCGGTTTATCGGGAGCTTTGCGCGCAGGTGATAAAGCTATGCGGCGCGGGGATCGGGATCACCCATGCCGACTCGCACCATTATCTCCACAACGCGCCGTATCTCGCGCCGATCTTTGTACGCGTGTGTAAAGAGCATGGGATCGAAAAGCTCCGCTTGCAGAGAAATCTGGGCACGGATGAAGAGTCTGAGGTCAACGCGTTTTACAGGGAACAGGGGTTGTGCACAACGACATACTTCGGCAGACTGAGGGATGTTGAGAAGATGGATATCCCCGATCACACAGAGATACTGGTGCATCCCGACTTTGACAGGGACGGCAGGCTGATCGACCGCAGAGGGATGAAAGAAGGATACCCCGACGGCGTGCCGCTGGTTGACCTGAAAGAGCGGTACAGCGTCAATCCGGGAGGCTATAAGGATTTATAATTCTCTTATCATGTTGACTTTGACGTCGGTCAAACGTATAATGAGAGAAATGACGAAAAGACAGGTGAAAATATGAGTTACGCTGACGAAATTTTTAAGGCGAATTGTAAGGATATTATCGAAAACGGTTACTCCGACGAGGGAATGAACGTGCGTCCCTACTGGGGTGACGATCACTCGCCCGCGCATACGATCAAGCAGTTCGGCGTGGTCAACCGCTATGATCTCGGCAAAGAATTTCCGATCATGACCCTGAGAAAGGTGTTTTTCAAGAGCTGTATCGACGAGCTGCTGTGGATCTGGCAGAAAAAGAGCAACAACATCCGTGATCTGAAAAGCCATATTTGGGACAGCTGGGCGGACGAGAACGGCTCGATCGGCAAGGCGTACGGCTATCAGCTGGGCGTGAAGCACCAATATGCAGAGGGTGAGTTCGACCAGGTCGACAGGGTGCTGTTTGATCTGAAAAATCATCCCGAGTCCAGACGCATCATGACCAATATCTATAACCATCATGACTTAAGCGAAATGGGACTGTATCCCTGCGCCTACAGCGTGACGCTGAACGTGACCGGCAACAAGCTGAACATGATTCTCAACCAGCGTTCGCAGGATATGCTGGTCGCGAATAACTGGAATGTTTGTCAGTACGCGATTTTGCTGCATATGTTCGCGCAGGTATCGGGATTTGAGGTCGGCACGCTGCTGCACGTGATCGCCGACGCGCATATCTATGACAGGCATGTCGACGCGGTGAAACGAATCATTGAGCTGGAGCCGTTTGACGCGCCGAAGCTGTGGATCAATCCCGAGGTCAAGGACTTTTATGACTTTACGGTCGACGACTTCAAGCTGATCGACTACAAATACCACGATTTTAACGAAAAGATCCCGGTGGCGATTTGAGGAATATATCATGAAACTGATTGTAGCGGTCGATGAAAAATGGGGGATCGGCAAGAACGGCGATCTGCTGTTGTCGATTCCCGACGATATGCTTTACTATCGCGCGACGACCCGCGGCAAGGTGGTGGTGATGGGTTACACAACCCTGCTCTCTCTGCCGAAAAGCAAACCCGCTCCCGGGCGGCTGAATTTGATTTTAGCGGATATCGAGGGGCTGAGAGTTCCCGGCGCGGTTGTCTGCGGCAGCATGGAACAGCTGCACAGGATGATCGGATGCTTTCATCCCGACGACGTGTTCGATATCGGCGGCGGGTCCATGTACCGTCAGCTTCTGCCGTACTGCTCCGACGCGCATATCACGAAAATGCGCTTTGACGGCAAGGCGGATACCTACATCCCGAACCTGGATGAGTCGGACGGTTGGGACGTCGCGGATGAATCGGAGCTGAAGGATTATGAGGGACTCAAATACTCCTTTGTTGTATATCATCACGCCAAGCCCGAGCCTTTGCCTACGGCAAAATATCTCAGTACGGATATGTCGGCGTATTTCAGGAAGAAAGAGCCGCTTGAGGTTGCGCTTGTCGATGACAGCGAATACAAGCCCAAGCTGAAAACGCTTTTGCACGCGTATTTCCGCCCGCTGGAGAACGGTTTTTCCGCCGACGAGGTCGAAACCTATCTCAACGCTGAGCCTAAGGCGTTTGAGGATCATCTCAAAGAGCTTCATCTGATCGCTTCTTTCGATGAGGTTCACGCGTTTGCTGACCGCTTTGCCGGACAGGGAGAGAAGGTCACGGTCGAGAGAGAGGATCTCGAGGTGATCGACGCGTTCGCTGATGGCGCAATCACAGCCGAAGACGTGATCGCGAGACTGATACTAAGTAGCAATAAAACACTTTAATATCTATTTCGGAGAAATCCGCATAACTGCGTTGTCAGTCTTGACAGGCGCCAGCCTGCCTGCGCCCTCCGCCTTGTTATGCGAAATTCTCCGCTAATATCTTTTTTAAGCTTTTTATTGCTACTTAGTATGAAAAAATAAACGGATGACAGTCATAAAAACCCCTTTCTTTGCGGTAAAAGAAAGGGGTTTGTTGTTTTGCTGACAAGGTCGGCGGATCGTTCGTTCTGTTTCAAGGACTCAGTGTATGAACCCGGGATTCCATCAAATAATCGGCTTGCTGTCGCTCAGCCGACGGTGATCGAATCCAGCGTTTCTTTGAAGCTGATTCGGGAGGAAGCGGCGTTGTGCTTGCGTGTGATGAAATAAACGGCATAGTATTTGCCCTTGTTCTTGAACACAACAAGGTCTCCGATATGGACGCGCGCCGAATCGTTGACGCGGTATTCGAAGCGGACGCCGTAGGCTTTTGCCTTTCCGATCTTGGCGTCATAGGTTGTGATCTGCTGGTAGTTGACCAGACGGCGGCGCAGCCGTGCGGTGATGTCGAACAGCGCGGTCTCGGCGTCGGTCATGAAACCGGCTTTTGACCAGCTGACCGACAGGACGATGTGATCGTCGGCGTTGTAGACGCCCCAGCGATCTTTAGGAGAGCCGAAGTGCCGCGTCAGCGCCTCTTCGCCCATCTCTTTGAAGCCTTCGGGATAATTCAGGTTGATTTCGTTGTTGATCTTCACGTTAGCCATGTCCGACCCTCCTCGGCTGTTGTAAACATATTATACAACACGGATCGCGGTTTGTCACCATAAAAATATAAGTTCCGAATACTTTTTTGTCAGGCGGCAGGAATCTCGGCGTTTTCTTCCCGGCGGGACTCATCTTCCTGTTTGACGATGGCTTTGTCGCGCCACTTTCCGCTTTTCCATCGGATCAGCATGAGCACCCCTCTGAAACACTCGTCGGCGGCAAGCGCGATCCACAGTCCGTAGATTCCCATCCCGCAGACCACCGCAAGCAGGTAGGAGCCCAGCACGCTGAGCAGCCAGTTGGAGAAGATGGCGCACATCGTCGGGAACATGACGTCGCCCGATCCGCGCAGACACGCGATGATGATGAGGTTTGTTGTTCGCCCGACCTCGAGAAACAGGTTAATCAACAGGATGTTTGCGCCTAACAGCAGCACCTCGGCGTTGTCGGTGAAGATGCCGAGAAGCTGAGTGCGCAGGAGTACGCCGATCGCGCAGATGACGGCGTTGATGATAAGCGCGTGTCGGTAGGAGCGCAAGCCTTGCTTGTAGGCTTCATCAAACTTGCCTGCTCCGACAAGATGTCCTGTCAGGATCTGGGACGCCTGACCGATGGACATGGCGAAGATGTAGAAGAACATCGTGATGTTCTGGACGTAGGTTTTAGTAATCAGCTCGCTGTTTGTCAGATAGTTGAGGACGATGGAGGTGATGACGAGCTGTGAGAGGTTATACAAAAAAGTTTCCATCGCCGACGGGATACCGATTTTCAGCATCTTTTTAACGTCGTCAAAGGGGAAGGGTCTGAGCATGCGGAAGATCGAGAGCTTTTCGATCTTGGTGAACAGAACGACGGCAAGTACTGCCGTGCCGATCACGCGGCTGATGCTGGTCGCGATCGCGACGCCTGTCACGCCCATCTGCGGCACAAGGATGATATCAAGCGTGGTGTTGAGGATATTCATCCCGACTGTGACAAACATCGAGATTCGCGTCATACCGTGGTTGCGGATGACGACGGACATCGAGGTCATCAGCGCCTGCAGGAAGATCACACCGCCGACGATTGACAGATACTGACAGCCGAAGGTCAGGATCTTGTCTTCCGCGCCGATAAAGGTGAGGATCGGACGGTTGAACAGCAGGAAAACAGCGCTGATAATCAGCCCGAACGCAAAATGGAGCGTCAGTGACAACGCGGCAATCCGCGAGGCGGAGGTTTCCTTTTTTGCACCCAAGTACTGGGAGATCATCACCGCGCTTGCCGACGAAATCACCGAAAAGACGATGGTCGCGATCGACACCGCCTGATTTGCCGTGTTGACCGATGAGGCGGCGAGGTCGTCATAGCGGCTGAGGATGTAGACGTCCACAAATCCCAGCAGCATGAACAGCGCCGTTTCGATGAAGATCGGCCACGCCAGACTGTATAGGTTTAGCTTTTTCATGATAAAACCTTCTATGCATGGTTACTATACTGATATTATACGATTGCAAAAAGGATAATTCTAGCAATATATTCGCCGATTTCTAACACAAATCTATTATCTGCGGTTTTTATCAATGAAACGGTATGGTATTACAAAAGATCTTTGATGATTTGATCCGCGTCGCCGTCGATACAGATCGAACGGTCGGCGATCTCTTTCGGCGCGACGGCATAACCGTAGTTGACGCACGCGTAGGTGGCGTTCGGATTTTGCAGGGCGATGTTGATGAAGGGGTATTTGATGATGGACGGGGTGTTGAAGCCGACGCCGAGTTCGAGCAGAACGATGTTCAGATCCTTGTGATTTCTGACAAAGTTATTGTATCGCTCTGCCGCCGCGTACCATCCGTCATCCTGGACGAAGGTATTGTCGGCGCGCAGGTTCATGGCCATGGGTCTGCCGCAGACAGGACACTTCGGCACAAGCTCGGTCGGGATGCGCATATCTTTTTGTTGTTTGAGCATTTGATCGACAATCTCCGCGTTGTCATAGGTTTTGTGGCGGCAGGGCTTGGAGCACTGGAAAAGGCCGTAATCACCCTGGGTATAAAACAGACGCTTTTTGTCAAATCCCGCCTTTTGGAAGCAGTGGTCGACGTTGGTGGTCAGGACAAACCAGTCTTTGTCTTTGACGAGGTCAAGCAGGTTTGCGTAGGTATTCTTCGGCGGATCCTCGCAGCGGTTGACGTGGATCATGCGGCTCCAGTATGCCCAGTACTCTTCGGGCGAATAGCGCATCATCTCAAATCCGCCGGTGTACATATCGTGAAAGCCGTATTGTTCGGAAAAGTCGGCAAAGTTTTTGTTGAACCGTTCGCCGGAATAGGTGAAGCCCGCCGCGGTGGACAGTCCCGCGCCCGCTCCGATCAGAACGGCGTCGGCGTTTTGAAGCTTCCCTTTTAAGAGAGTGATCTTTTCGGAATAGGTCTTTGCGCTGCTGTTTGTCATTGGTATCACCTCTATGGCTCATTATACTTGTATTTTTTGATAAAACAAGTACGCACTTTTTTGTAACTGTTATTGACGGCGGATATGGAGTTTGTTATGATATAACATATGGAATAATCGGAAACTACCGGAGGAATTATGAAGCATAAAAACGAATTGCCCGACTGCCCTGTCGCGACGACGGTGGAGCTGATCGGCAGTAAATGGAAGCTGCTCATCATCAGGAATCTCTCGGAACGTCCGTGGCGGTTCAACGAGCTGAAAAGAAGTTTGGACGGTATCAGCCAGAAGGTGCTGACTGACAGCCTGCGCTCGATGGAAGCGGACGGGATCGTTACGCGCACGGCATACGAAGAGGTACCTCCGCGGGTGGAGTACTCTCTGTCAAAGCTCGGACAAAGTCTGCAGCCGATCATCGACGCGATGCTTGAGTTCGGTTTGAAGTACAAAAGCCTGACAAAGTAATCGGTTGGGTTTCAAAGCGACCGATGAAGGATTTTCAATCCGTTTCATCGGAGTTATGTTATTATGGTTCGGAATTTGCGATAGATTTGTTAAAGGGACGGTGACGGAATGAAACTTTTGCGAAAATTGCGCTCCAGCATGTCTATGAACGTGCTCGGCGGGCTGGTGTTTTTGATGTTGCTGTTCGGGCTGATTGTCAGCGTTATCGGCAACAGCTGTTTTGTTGACGCGTTCAAGGACGAGTACGCGACCGTTACCTATCACATGGGTGATTCGGCGGTGGCGCTTATCAACGGCAACCATATCAACGACTACCTTGCCGGCAGAGAAACGGAAGAATATAAGGAAACTAAGCAGAAGCTGGATATCACCGCCCAGAAGATGAATGTATCGCTGCTGTATGTCATCGCGGTCGACCAAAGCGATTACGCCAGCTTTGTCTCTGTCTTTAATTCGGTCAACAACAGCGTGGACAACTCGGAATATACGGAGTGGGAGATCGGTTACGAGCGCAAAGCTACCAACGAAGAGTATATCGAAAAATACCGCTCGCTCTATGAACACCGCTCAAAATATGAAACGGTCTTCCGGATGCATCCCGCTGACGGCGCGCATCCGCATATTACCACGATGGTTCCGATAGAGAACCGAGACGGCAAGGTGACGGCGCTCATGTGTGTACAGCGACCGATGAGCGAGATGGAGGACGCCTTTCGGCCCTATGTCCTGCTGATTCTCGCCGTAGTTGCGCTTATGCTGATCCTGATTATCACGCTGGCAACGCTGTTCCTGAAAAACGTCGTTATCCATCCAATAGAAAAAGTCTCGAAGGAAGCGACGCGCTTTGCGAGAGAAAACGCCAAGGGTGAGCCGCTGGGCAAGATCAGCAGATATGACGACATCCAGAACCTTGCCGATTCGATTGACCGGATGGAAACGGATATGGTGCGCTATGTCGACAACCTGACAGCGGTTACGGCGGAGAAGGAAAGGATCAGCGCGGAGCTGACGATTGCCGCGGATATCCAGGCAAATTCTCTGCCGGATGTGTTCCCTGCTTTCCCTGACAGAAAGGAATTTGATATCTACGCTTTGATGGATCCCGCCAAAGAGGTGGGCGGTGACTTCTATAATTTCTTCCTGATCGACGACGATCATCTGGCACTCGTGATCGCCGATGTGTCCGGCAAGGGTATTCCTGCCGCGCTGTTTATGATGGTAACCAATATTTTAATCAGCGACAGGACGATGATGGGCGGCACTCCCGGCGAGATACTGGCTTTCGTTAACGAAAACGTTTGTGCTCACAACCGCGCTGATATGTTCGTTACGGTGTGGCTCGGTATTTTGGAAATTTCCAGCGGAAAGCTGATCGCTTCCAACGCCGGTCACGAAAACCCCGTTATCTACCGCAAGGGAAAACGCTTCGACATTTTCAGGGATCGGCACGGGTTTGTCATCGGCGGCATGGAGGGGATGCGCTATAAGGACTATGAGATCCAACTGCATAAAGGCGATAAGCTGTTCCTTTATACCGATGGTTTGCCCGAGGCTACTGACAGCGAACAAAAAATGTATACCGTCGAGCGGATGGCTAAGGAGCTCAATGAGCATACGGAGGAGTCTCCGAGGGGGATTATTGAGGGTATGCAAAAGAGCGTGAATGACTTTGTCGGCGACGCTCCCCAGTTTGATGATTTGACGATGCTGTGTGTTGAGATCAAGGATACCGATGCGGATAAGTGACAGCACGATCCGGAGCAACAATGTGATAAAAAGAGCCGGTATGCGATCCGGCTCTTTTTGCGATACTGTGAGGCAGCTTTAGCCCGCGCAAAGGCTGAACGGGATAAGGAGAGAATATGAAGCACCCGGTTTTTTATCATAAATTACTGTTTTATAAGCTTTTCGGCAACGGGATTGCATCTATCTCAGTCGATGAATTTTATAAGAAGCGATAGGTCAGCCCGCTGCCAAGATACAGCGGGCCAATCTTTTTCTATGGATTAAAAACCTTATATTGCGGTATCAAAAGTTGAGCGCAGCCGTGCTTCCCTGCGTCAGCATCATGCCATCCAAATTATGATGTATAAAAAGTAAGACGAGTTCGGATCGTTCCGGCTCGTCTTTTTGGTATGACGGGCATATCAATGCTCTGTGGTGAAAGTCCACCGAGGCGTAGTTACCGACGAACTCAAAAGCGACTCCCAAGGTTTGTATCGTGA
>CACWTM010000008.1 GCA_902763855.1 uncultured Ruminococcus sp.
CTCGGCGGTCGTGTTGCCGAGGCGCTGATTATGGGCGATATCTCCACCGGCGCTTCCAACGATATCGAAAAGGCTACCAAGACCGCTACCAACATGGTTGTCAAGTACGGTATGTCCGAGACTTTGGGCCCGATCAACTACACCTCCGGCGACGGCGAAATCTTCATCGGCAGAGATATGGGTCACACCAAGAACTACTCCGAGGAGACCGCCGGCAAGATCGACGAAGAGGTACACCGTATCATTTCCGAGGCCTACAAAAAGACCGAGGATATCCTCAACTCCAATATCTCGAAGCTGCATGAGACCGCGGCTTACCTGATGAAGCATGAGAAGATGTCCGGCGACGTCTTTGCTGAGGTCATGGCAGGAACATACGTTGAGCCTGTTGAGGTCGACGCCGTTGAGGAAAATTCTACAGAAGAATAATATTTTTCGCTGTCATTGCGAGGGCAACGCCCGTGGCAATCCCACGAAGAGGGAATGTATTTTCCTTTCGAACGATTTTGACGACAAGGGGATTCCCACGGCTCCTTTAGGAGCCTCGGAATGACAGTGTTTCTATGAAGTGATAGAGAATGCAAGATAAAATTGTGATAAAAGGTGCGAAAAAGCACAACCTGAAAAACGTTGACCTGGAGATACCGCGCGACAAGCTGGTGGTGCTGACGGGTCTTTCCGGCTCGGGCAAAAGCTCGCTTGCCTTTGACACCATCTACGCGGAGGGTCAGCGAAGGTATGTCGAGAGCCTGTCGTCTTACGCGAGGATGTTCCTCGGTCAGATGAAAAAGCCCGAGGTCGACTCGATCGACGGTCTGTCTCCCGCAATCTCCATCGACCAGAAAACCACCTCCAAGAACCCGCGTTCCACGGTCGGTACGGTCACCGAAATCTATGATTACTTCCGCCTGCTTTTTGCGCGGATCGGCATCCCGCACTGCCCGAAGTGCGGCCGAGAGATCAGTCAGCAGACGGTCGACCAGATCGCCGACAGTATCCTTGGGATGGACGAGGGAACAAAGATACAGGTCTTAGCTCCGATGATTCGCGGCAAGAAGGGTGAGCACAAGGGTGTGTTCGATTCGGCTAGAAAATCGGGATTTGCGCGTGTCAGAGCCGATGGAATCCTCTATGATCTCAGCGAGGATATTGTTCTTGAAAAGAATAAAAAGCACAGTATCGAGATTGTCGTCGACCGTCTGGTCATCAAGGAAAGCATCCGCTCCCGACTGACCGACAGCTTAGAGACCGCCTCCAAGCTCGCCGACGGGCTGGTGATGATTAGCGTAGTGAACGGCGAGGACATCCTCTACTCCCAGAACTACGCCTGTCCCGAGCACGGCATCAGCGTCAACGAGCTGGCGCCGCGCATGTTCTCGTTCAACAACCCTTTCGGCGCGTGTCCGAAGTGTACGGGCTTAGGCGTGTTTCTGCGCGTCGATCCCGCACTGATTCTTCCCGATCCCGAAAAGACGATTTCCCAGGGCGGTATCAAAGGCTCAGGCTGGGCGATGGAGGGCAACACGATCGCCCAGATGTACATGGACGGATTGTCCGAAAAATTCGGCTTTGACTACTTTACCAAGATCAAGGATCTGCCGCCCAAAGCGGTCGACGCGATTCTTTACGGCACAAAAGGGGAGAAGCTGCACCTGATCCGCCGCACACCGTTCAATCAAACTGAAATGCAGCGCGAGTTTGAGGGCATTATCCCGAACCTTGAGCGCCGTTTTCGCGAGACCAACTCCCAGTGGATCAAGGAAGAGATCCAGAGCTACATGACCGAGATTCCCTGTGATGAGTGTAAAGGCAAGCGTCTGGCGCCGATTTCGCTGGCGGTTACCGTCGGCGGGATGAACATCGCCGAGCTGTGTGATCTTTCGGTTGTGAAGATTCTCGACTTTGTTGAACATATTGAGATCAGCGAGCGCGACCGTATGATTGCGGGTGAGATTCTTAATGAAATCAAATCGCGTTTGAACTTTTTGAAGTCGGTCGGACTGGGGTACCTGACCCTGTCGCGCGCTTCGGCGACTTTATCGGGCGGCGAGAGTCAGCGCATCCGTCTGGCTACTCAGATCGGCTCCGCGCTGATGGGCGTGCTGTACATCCTTGACGAGCCGTCGATCGGTTTGCACCAGCGTGATAACGACAAGCTGTTAGGCACCTTGAAGAAGCTGCGCGATATCGGCAACACGGTCATCGTTGTCGAGCACGACGAGGACACCATGCGCGCGGCGGACTACATTGTCGATATCGGCCCCGGAGCGGGTGTGCACGGCGGCGAGATCGTCGCGACCGGTACCGTGAAGGATATCGAAAAGTGTGAAGGCTCGATGACAGGTCAGTATCTTTCCGGCAAGCGCTCTATCCCTCTGCCCGAGAGCAGACGTAAGGGCAACGGCAAGTTTTTGACCGTCAAAGGCGCTCAGCAGAATAACCTGAAAAACATCAATGTTAAAATTCCTCTGGGGAAATTTGTTTGTGTGACCGGCGTGTCCGGCTCCGGCAAAAGCTCCCTGATTAATGAAATCTTATATAAGCACCTCGCGCGGGAACTCAATCGCGCGAAGTGTACCCCCGGCAAGTTTAAATCCATCGAGGGGATCGACGCGCTCGACAAGGTCATCAACATTGACCAGAGTCCGATCGGCAAGACCCCGCGCAGTAATCCTGCGACCTACACCGGCGTGTTTACCGATATTCGCAACCTTTACGCTTCTACCACCGACAGCAAAATGCGCGGCTACAATTCGTCTCGCTACAGCTTCAACGTCAAGGGCGGACGGTGCGAAGCCTGCCAAGGAGACGGTATCATCAAGATTGAGATGCATTTTCTGCCCGATATCTATGTTCCGTGTGAGGTTTGTAAGGGCAAGCGGTATAACCGCGAGACCCTGGAGGTCAAGTACAAAGGCAAGTCCATCCACGACGTCCTCGAGATGACCGTGGAAGAGGGTCTCGAGTTCTTCAAAAACATCCCGAAGATCCAGCGAAAACTGCAGACGATCTACGACGTCGGCTTGGGCTACATCAAGATCGGTCAGCCCGCAACAACCCTCTCCGGCGGTGAAGCCCAGCGCGTGAAGCTCTCTACCGAGCTTTCGAAACGCGCCACAGGAAAAACGGTGTATATCCTTGACGAGCCGACAACCGGTCTGCATATCGCTGACGTTCACCGTTTGGTCGAAGTACTGCATAAGCTGGTGGACAGCGGCAACACGGTCATCGTCATTGAGCATAACCTCGAGTTGATCAAAACTGCCGATCACATCATCGACCTCGGCCCCGAGGGCGGCGACATGGGCGGTACGCTGGTAGCGCAGGGCACGCCCGAGCAGATCGCAAAATGTGAGGAATCGTTCACCGGTCAGTATTTGAAACCGCTTTTAGAGCGGAAATCATAAACAGTTCTGAAAGGAGATATCGTGATGTTCATTGGTGTATTTGTAGTATTCTTTTATCTGATGGCTTTTTTGATGTCAAACGCGTCGATTGTTTTACAGCTCGTCGGCAGCTGGTTCACCTTCAAAAAGATGGGGATGCCCGGATGGAAGGGTCTGATTCCTTTCTACAGCACCTACTGCCTTTTTGAAAGATTGTGGGATGTCAAGCGGTTCTGGCGCATGATTATCTATCTCTGCGTTTATTTCGGCGCGGTGATGTTCGGCTTTATTTTTCTTGCGTTCGGCGGCGCCTTTGCCGCTGGCGGCAGAAGCTATGTCGGCATGGGAATCAGCGGTATAGTCTTTATCGTCCTCGGCGTATCTATGCTGATCGGCGCAGTTGTCATGCTCATCATGGCGATCGTGCTGGAGTTTCGGCTTTATCAGAGACTGGCGCGTGCCTTTGCTTTGAGAGACGCTTGGGCGTGGGGTCTGCTGTTTGTACCGTTCGTCATGTTCCCGATCATCGGCTTCCACAAGCGTATCGTGTATTACGGTCCTGTCAATCAGGTATAACAGCTAACTGCTAAAAGGAGAGATTTCATGCTGGACGCGAATATCCGCTGGCTCAGAAAACAGGATAACCTCAGTCAAGAGGACTTTGCCGAACGCTTCGGCGTATCGCGGCAGAGTGTGGCGAAGTGGGAGAGCGGCGAGAGTACGCCCGATCTGATGAAATGTCGCGAGATCGCGCAGTTCTATGATATTTCCATCGATACTCTTGTATCGGTACCGCTGGATGGTTCCTCTGTCAAGGAAGATGACGGAAAATACATCTTCGGCATGGTCAAGGTAGGCAAGGACGGCGAGATCAAACTACCCGCATATGCGCTCGAAGTCTTTGACGTCAAGCCCGGTCATCGGCTGATGGTGATGGGAGATACCTCGAAGGGCGGTATCGCTCTGGCAAAGGTTTCACTGGGTGATCTTTTTAAAAATTAGAGTACATCATGAACGCTGTCCCGTTGCGGACAGCGTTTTTTTGCTACGAAAACGTACAATTTCGGTTAAGTCGGGTTGGTAGCGTTTCTTGTGGATTTTTCTTATAATAAAATCATCAAAGAAATGGGGATGATGATATGGAAGCGATCAAAACCGTAAACCTAGTCAAGCGGTACAAGGACGTTACCGCCGTCAACCGACTGAACCTGACCGTCCGCGAGGGCGAGCTGTACGGGCTTTTGGGCGTCAACGGCGCGGGCAAATCCACGACCGTCAAAATCCTCTCCTGTCTGACGCGTCCGGACGCGGGAGAGGCAACAGTGATGGGTTGCAATATCATCGCTGACAGCGAAAAGGTCAAAGGGATCATCAACGTATCGCCGCAGGAAACGGCTGTCGCCGCGAAGCTGAGCGTCAGAGAAAATCTCGAGTTTATCGCGCGGATCTACGGATGCGGCAAACAGGAAGCCAGGGATAAGGCAGACGGCATGATTTCGTTGTTTTCCATGCGAGAGATCGAAAAGAAACGTGCTTCTCAGCTTTCGGGCGGGTGGCAGCGCAAGCTGAGTATCGCGATGGCGCTGATCTCGGAACCGCAGGTGCTGTTTTTGGATGAACCGACCCTCGGCTTGGATGTGCTGTCACGCCGTGAGCTGTGGCATTTTATTGAGAGCTTAAAGGGTAGGATGACCATTATCCTGACCACCCATTACCTTGAGGAAGCAGAGAATCTCTGTGACCGTATCGGTATCATGGCGCGCGGCGAGCTGTGTGCCGAGGGTACTGCCGCCGAGCTGAAAGCTCAGGCGGGTACGGATGACTTTGAAGAAGCGTTTATCAAGCTGGCAGGGGAGGGATTGCAGTGACAAAAACCATGCTCTTTGCGTCGCGCAATACAAAAGAGATTCTGCGCGATATGACGTCACTGATCTTCGGAATTGCTTTTCCGATTGTTCTGCTGATTTTGCTGTCCGCGATCAACAAAAGTATTCCCGAGGGCGCGGGTCCCGACCTTTTTATGATCGAGAAGCTTGCTCCCGGTATCTCGGTATTCGGACTGAGCTTTTTATCGCTGTTTTCAGCGATGTTGATCTCAAAGGACAGAACGACGAGCTTTGTCCTGCGGTTGTTTACCTCACCGCTGAAGCCGTCTCACTTTATCCTCGGCTACACTCTGCCGCTGATTCCGATGGCGCTGGTTCAGTCGGCGGTCTGTTATTTGGCGGCGCTGTGCTTTGGACTGGCTGTCAGCGTTAATCTGCTTTTTGCGATTGTTGTCAATATCCCGATCGCGCTGGTGTTTATCGCGCTGGGACTGCTGTTCGGTACCTTGCTGAGCGACAAGGCGGTCGGCGGCGTATGCGGCGCGCTGCTGACGAACCTTTCGGCGTGGTTCTCGAACATCTGGTTCGATACGGCGATGGTCGGCGGCGTGTTCAAAACAGCAGCCGATATCCTGCCGTTTTCTCACGCGGTCAACGCCGGCAGAGCCGCTGTATCCGGCAACTACGCGGCTGTCTTTCCCGACCTTTGGTGGGTGATCGGATACGCGATTGTCTTGCTGATTGTCGCGATTATCGTGTTCTCCGCAAAGCTCAGAAAAAACTAAGTAACCCTCTACCGCTGTGGCGACACGGCGGTATTTTTTTGCCTGCATATTGTACCTTGTACAAAAAACATTAGATAAAAATCGTCATTTTTCTTTTACAGTTTTATAGTGCTGACGATTTGTGGTATAAATTATAATGTATTATTATATTTTTGCGGAAGGAAATATGAAAAATAATCGGAGAGGAATGGTAGAATGAAAATCGGTTTTGACAATCAAAAATATTTGGATATGCAGAGCCAGCATATCCGCGACCGTATCGCTCAGTTCGGCGACAAGCTTTATCTGGAGTTCGGCGGAAAGCTTTTTGACGACTATCACGCGTCGCGCGTGCTGCCGGGCTTCAAGCCTGACAGCAAGCTGCAGATGCTCATGCAGTTGAAGGATGAGGCGGAGATCGTCATCGTCATCAACGCCGACGATATCGAAAAGAACAAGGTACGCGGGGACCTCGGTATCACCTACGATCTCGACGTTCTGCGTCTGATCGACGTGTTCCGCTCTCGCGGTCTGTATGTTGGCTCGGTTGTGCTGACGCGCTTTGCCGACCAGCCTGCCGCGGTGAAGTTCGAAGAGAAGCTGACTGAGAACAACATCAAGGCGTATCATCACTACAGCATTCCGAACTATCCTTCGGACGTCGATCTCATCGTCAGCGAGAACGGCTACGGCAAGAACGACTATGTCGAGACCTCGCGCCGTCTGGTGGTTATCACGGCTCCGGGCCCCGGTTCGGGCAAGATGGCGGTCTGTCTTTCTCAGCTCTATCACGAGAATCAGCGCGGTGTGAAGGCGGGTTACGCGAAGTTTGAGACCTTCCCGATCTGGAACCTGCCCTTAAAGCACCCGGTCAACGTCGCCTATGAAGCGGCTACCGCCGACCTCAACGACGTGAACATGATCGACCCCTTCCACCTGGAAGCCTACGGTGTGACGACCGTCAACTACAACAGGGATATCGAGATTTTTCCCGTGCTGAACACGATGTTCGAAAGCATCCTCGGCAGTTCGCCCTACAAGTCGCCGACCGATATGGGCGTTAATATGGCGGGCAACTGCATCATCGACGATGAAGCGACCTGCGCCGCTGCCAATCAGGAGATCATCCGCCGTTACTATACCGCCCTGTGCAATCAGACCAAGGGCAACGGCTCTGCGGATGAAGCATACAAGATCGGGCTTTTGATGAAGCAGAACAAGCTCTCTGCCGACGACCGTCCCGTGATCGGCGCCGCTTTGGAGCGGGAAGAAGCGACCGGCAACCCTGCCGCAGCGGTAGAGCTGAACGACGGCACGATCATCACCGGCAAGACCTCCGATTTGCTCGGCGCGTGCTCCGCGATGCTCATCAACGCGCTGAAATACCTCGGCAACATCCCGAAGGGCGTTGACCTGATCGACGCGGCTGTCATCGAGCCGATCCAAAAGCTCAAGGTGGACAGCTTCGGTTCCGTGAACCCGAGACTCCATACCGACGAGATTTTGATCGCGTTGTCGATTTCCGCTGTTACCAACCCGACCGCGCGGCTTGCGATGCAGCAGCTCCCGAAGCTTTGTAACTGTGAAGCTCACGCAAGCGTCATTCTCGCCGAGACCGATACCCGCACGCTGAAGAAGCTCGGTATCCTCCTGACCACCGAGCCGAAGTATGAAACCAAAAAGCTCTACCGCGGTTGATACTAAGTATCATTAAAAGAGTTTGAACATACTGATTAAACAACAGCCCTCTGCACCTGGAAAAAACGGTGCAGAGGGCTGTTGTTATGTTTGTATCTCGGTCTTGATATTATTCTTCAACAGAATTATTTTTTGTGATGCGCAGGATGTTTTTGCCGTCGCGATAGAGGTAGGCGTAATCGTCCGCGATACTGAAGGTCATAAAACGTCCGAGACCGCCGATGCTGTTTTCGTGGTCATATTCGGCAATCTCCAAGACCTGTTCGGTCGGATCGAACGGCATACCGTTGTCGGTGAAGACGATGGTCACCGCGTCGGGATAAATCTCCAGCGTGACGGTAGCGTAGCCTTCTTTGTCGGGATAAGCGTAGGAGCAGATGTTGACGAAGATTTCCTCCGCGATCAGGCTCAGGTTGAACTTCATTTCTTCGCTGAAGTTTTCCTCATTCATAATCATCTCGTTGATGTCGGTCAGGTGCTCTGTCTTTGCGGGGACGGTCAGCTCCTGACGGATGGGCTTTTTAGCAATCCTGACAGTCATGATGGTAGTATCGTCGCTTTGGGTTGCGCCTTCGGCAAATTCCTCGATCCGCTTGAGAACGTCTTCAACAAGGGTGCTGCAGTCACTGCCGATATGCTGTTTCAGCTCAAGTTCCAGCGCTTCGGTACCGAAAAACTCGCCTTTCGTGTTTTCGGATTCGTTGACGCCGTCGGTGTACATAAAGATGACGTCGTCTGCTTTGAGCATCACCGATTCTTCCTTGTAATCAAAGCCGTTGAAAATACCTGCCGCCATGCCGCCTGTGTCGGAAAGCTCGATCAAGGTATCGGAGAGGATGTAGGGGTGGTTATGACCTGCGTTGGAGTATTTCAGCTCGCCTGTTTCGGGGTCATAGACCGCCGCGAAGGTGGTGATGAACAGACCGTTGGGATTATGTGCCGCGAGGGTATCGTTGTAGGCTGTCATCATCTGTGCGGGTGAGTAGCCGAGAACCGCGTACTGTTCGAGCAGGGTGATCGCTCTGGACATAAACAGCGCGCCGGAGATACCTTTGCCGGCGACATCCGCAATGATGATGTAAGCCTTGCCGTCGGGCTGGATGCGGTAGTAGTACAGATCGCCGCCGACGTTTTTTGCGGAGCGCATGATCGCGTTGATGGTAACGTTCTGGTTTTTGTAGAAGGATGGCTGTAAAAGACCCGTCTGGATGTTGCGGGCGATATCCAACTCGGTGTCACGGATATGTTTCTCTTTATTCAGCTTGCTGATATCGTGGATGTATTTTTTGATATCGTTCGCCATCGTGTTATAGGAGCGTGACATTTCCGCAAGCTCGTTATGTCCCTTGACCGGAAGCTCTTCAAACGCGTCGATGTTCTCGGCAGAAAATTCTTTCATCTTTTTATTGATGCTTCCGAGAGGTTTCGCGATCTTGTAGCGCAGGATCAGCGCGATGGTAATCAGCGCCAGCAGCGCGCCGACGGCGGATTGGATCGCCAAATTGGTGAAATGGCTCTCAAAGCGGTTGATGATCGACGAGATGTTCATCTCTGCCGCGACAATATAGGTTTTGTCAAGCGCGACTGTCTTAAGATCATCCGCAGAATAGTAGTCCGAGACCGGCATATAGCAGATGATGGTGTCGCCGAATTGGTTCGATTCCGATCGCACAGCGAAATCTTTTTCTCCGCGAATGATAGCGATCTCATCGCTGTCCAGCTTGTTGTATACCGTAACGCCGGGATAACGGGTTTCGATCGCGTCCCGGTTAGCGCCTTTACCGAAACCGATGGCAAGATACTTCTCACTCATCGCGTTTGCGTCTGCTTCTACCAGAAACACATAGTCGACGTTATAGCTTTCACAAAGCGATTCGAAACTGCTGCTGCAAGCTTCGGCATCCTCTTCGCTGTCCGGGAAAACGAACTGAGCGATCTGCACAGCCATCGTGGTCGCGTTTTGGATATACTTGGTGTTGGACTGAATCGTGTTGTCGTAGGTGATACGATAGGTGATGAAGAGGATCACGCCTTCGAGCAGAATCAAGATCGGTAGGATCATCAGCGTAATTTGGAAAAAGATAGATTTTCTCATAATAAACCTCGTGCATTGGTTTTAGAAGATTCAGGCGCGACAGGCAACCTCGATCACGGTGTTGTTCATGTTCAGCACACGCGTGTAGCTCATGCCGTCAGAGATACGGCGGATCATTTGGATACCCGTGAGCAAAAATTCGTCGCTTTCGTCAGAGTTATACTCTGTCGGGTTGAACGGCACTCCGTCGTCGCGGATACGCAAAAGCAGTTTGTCATCAGCCTTGGAAAGGTTGATGTCGATGTAGCTGGGCGATGATTTTTTATAACCGTAGCGCGCGATGTTGACAGAGAGCTCCTCTGCAGTCACGCCGATGATGCTGCCGACTTCAGAGGGGATTCGGTTTTCTTCACAGCACTTCACCAGCTGTTCGGAGACGGCAACCGCCTCCTGCTCGGTGCTTTTGATGGAGATATCATATAGGCTGTCGCTGTCTTTTTCGGGAATCATCAAAAATCCTTTTTGAGGCAGCTTGCCCTGCTTTTGGCGGATGACGCGCCACAGACATACCGTGAAGAACGACAGCGCCTCGGTCACGGCGGCGGCGATGCTCACGCCGATGATGCCGATGTTGCCGATGAACAGGAGCGACAGCGGAAGGAGAAATACAAACCCCTGTAAAACGGTGTTGAGCGTCGACAGGAAGGGGTGCAGGGTGGTCTGGTAGTAGACCTGCACGATTCTGTTTGCGGCGAAAAAGATAAACGATATGCTGTAAAGCCTCACGCAGAGGATGGCGGTGTCATACAGCTCCGGTTTATTGAACGAGAACATCATCAGGATCAGGTTGGGGAAGATGAGGAAGATCGCTGTCAGCGCCGCAACCGTCACGCCCGTGAAGATGATCGTGCGGCGTACCAGCCGCCGAATCCCGAAATAATCCTTCTCTCCGTAGAGAATCCCGCCGATGGTCTGGATCACGCCGATGATGCCTTCGATGAACAGCTTGATGATGTCCACCGAGTTGATGCAGACGGCGTAGATCGCCATGTTGTCGGCGCCGAGGGTGTTCTGGATAAAGGTGTTGAGAATGAAGAACTGCAGGATCATCATCAGGAGGAACGACGCCTGAGACGCGCCTGCTTTCAGGATTCCGCCCAGCTCTTTGAATCGCTTGAACCCTTCGATCAGCCTGAAACGCAGCATGCGCTTCTTTGACAGCAGATAGGGGATGAGAACGAGGTTGCCGCAGGCGTAGCCGATCATGGTCGACAGCGCCGCGCCCGACATTCCCATATCGGTGAAACGCAGGAAAACATAGTCAAGGATCAGGTTAACAACGTTCGCGACAATGAAGGTTGCGGCACCGAGCTTAGGACAGTTATCCACGGTGATGACGTTCGACAGCAGGAGGCATAGGTTCAGCACGGGGGTCAGCAGCATGAACCAGAACAGGTACGGGGTAAGCAGTTCACGCAAAACATCAGTTGTCGCAAGGATGTTGGCAAGCGGCGTGCTGATAAACGGCGTGAGAACAGAGAAGACCAGCGAGATCATCAGCACCGATATCAGGCTGACAGAAAAGGTTGAGCTCGCTTCGTTGATCTGCCGTTTACCCAGCTGTACCGAGATCACGATCGCTCCGCCGACGCCGATTGCGAAACCGAAGATCTGGATGAAGAAGATCACAGGCAGACTCAGCGAGATTGCGGTCATTCCGTCGATGTCGATGAACGCCGAAACCAGGATACCGTCGACAATGTTGCCCAGCTGCATCGCCATAATCATCAGAACGCTCGGCACCAGATAGCTGTTGAATTTTCGTTTGATAAGATAATCGTTGCGGCGCATCTTATACCTCATCAAAGAACGCGAGGGTGGACAGCGCGTCAAAAACATTTTCAAGATAGTTTTCGTTGATGATCGGCCACTTGAAGTTCAGGCGGTACAGCGCCTTGGTGGTAAAGGTGTTGTCGTAGTCGATGAAGAACTCGATTGTGTTCTTATCTGACGCCTGATAAGAGATCAGGGGAGACACCAGTTCGCTGAGCTTATCATCATCGAGCGCCTTGTTGAACGCTTCGGTAAAGACTTTATCGCTGACGATCTCAACCTTGACGCCTCTGTGGTTCATCGCCTCGATGACGTCGCCCATTTGTACGCGGTGACCGTTGGTCGCGTGGAAAACGGTGAACGCGTCGTTGGACTCGGTCAGGGTCACGACGGCAGAGGCGGTGCAGTCAATGGGAGAGAACTCTACCAGCTCGTCGAGAGCGGCGACGGAGATCATGCCGAGGGCGGCGTAGGCGCGCAGACTGCGCATAAATCCGTTGGTGACGGAGTTGATCTGAAATTCGCCGTCGCTGTAGCGGCTCATCAGGTTGCCTACGCGGATGATCTTGCCGTTAAGCCCGCGTTCGCTGACCGCTTTGAGAAGCGATTCTTCCGCCTTGAACTTGGTGTAGACATATTTGTTGTCGAGATTTTGTCCGAAGTACAGCTCGTTCTCGCGAATCTTCTTATCCACGCTGAACGCGCCGTTGACGCTGGTACCCGCAACGCTGACGGTCGAGACCTGTACCAATCTGCGGTTTGATTTGACGCACAGGTCGATCAGGTTTTCCACGCCGTGCCAGTTGATACGGTCGAGGGTGTCGTCCTGCGTGAAGTGCTTGACGCAAGCCGCGCAGTTGATGACCGCGCCGAAGTCGACGCCGCTAAGCTCCATGACCTTGTCGCGGTCGGTGATATCGCCCGCGATGGTGAAGATACGTTTTCCGAAAAGTTCTTCATAGGGTGTGTCAAAGTAGTACATCAGGATGTTCATCAGCTTTTCATCGGGGGTCACGTCGCTGCCGCGCAAGAGACAATAGATCTTTTTGTCGGTTCGCTCGATCAGGTGGTGCAGGACATGTACGCCCAAAAAGCCTGTTGCGCCTGTCAAGAGGATATCGCCGACGTCCTCATAAGCGATCTCGTCAACATGGTCGATAACGTTGTGAGAGAGCGCGGTTTCACTTTCGGCAGCTTCTTCGGGCGTTTCTTCGTTTTCGGCGGCTGAGGAAGAATTGATATACTTTTCCATCTCTTCGACGGTTGGATAATCAAAGATGTCTTTGAAAGCGATCGGGAGGTTCTCTGACATTGCCTTGACCGCGACCTTAGACGCGAGCAGGGAGGTGCCTCCGATCTCGAAGAAGTTTTCATCCGTGCCGACCTGTTCCATGCCCAGAGCATAGGCAAAGATCGCGCAAAGCTTCTTTTGCAGGTCGGTGACGGGTGCTTTGCCCTTTTTCTCTACCTGCATGAACTGAGGTTCGGGCAGGGCTTTTTTGTCGATCTTGCCGTTGCTTGTCAGCGGAATTTCATCGAGCTGAATAAAGACCGAGGGGATCATGTAGTGGGCAAGGGATTTTTTCATATGTGCGACAAGGTCGTCCTTGCCGATTTGTGTGCCGTCGGTGGTGTAATAAGCGCAGAGGTACTGCTGTTCGCCCTCGCCTCTGACGATGACGATCGCGTGCTTGACGCCGGGATAGGACTGCATGACGTTGATGATCTCGTCCAGCTCGACGCGAAGTCCGCGCAGCTTGACCTGGTTGTCCAGTCTGCCGAAGAACTCGATCTCGCCGAAGGTGTCGATACGCGCGATATCGCCGGTGCGGTAAGCGCGTTCACCGTTGACGGTGATGAACGCCGCCGCAGTCTTGTCGGGCAGGTTGACATAGCCGCGTCCGACGCCCAGTCCGCCGATGACCAGCTCGCCTTTCGCGCCCTCGGGCAGAAGATTGCCGCACAGATCAAAGATATAGGCGCGCACATTTGCGGCAGGTGTGCCGATGGTGATGTGCTCGGTGCTCTCAACAACCTTAGAGATACAGCTGACGGTCGCTTCGGTGGGGCCGTAGCCGTTGACGATGACCGCTCTGGGACTGGCTTTGCGGAGCTTGGTGTAGAGCGACGGCGGGAAGGCTTCCGCGCCGAGGTCGTACATGCCCACATTGATAAGGGACTTTGCCGCCTGCGGTACGTCAAGCACGTTCGAGATAAAGGACGGCGTGCCGGAGATCACGTCGACGTTGTATTTTTCGATCATTTCCGCAAGCAGAAGCGGATTGTGGATTTCATCATCTCCTGCGATACACAGCGTCATGCCGTTGCACAGTGTGATGTGAATCTCCATCAGCGAGAAGTCGAAGGAGAATGCCGCAACCGACAGCGCGACTGAGCCATGGGACACAAAATTGACGGTCTCGTGGTTCAGCGGATTCGCGTTGACGAAGTTGCACAGGTTTCCGTGCTCGATCATCACGCCCTTGGGCGTTCCGGTGGAGCCGGAGGTGTAGATGCAGTAGGCGAGAGAGTCGACAGGAATATCGACGTCGGGATTTTCGGCGTCGGCGTTTTGGTAAAGCTCGCTGACCGTCAGCGGCTGATAAGCCTTGCCGCTGAGCAGGCTATATCTGTCTTGTAAGATTTCATCGGTAGTGATGACAAAACGGCTCGAAGAATCTGTCAGACAGTAGTCGATTCTGTCATCAGGATATCCCGGCAGCATCGGCAGAAACGCGCCGCCCGCCTTCATGATGCCGTATTCGGCGGCGATCGCGTCCACGGTACGCGGCAGGAGCATGCCGACGGTCTCGCCGACAGTCAGCCCCTTGTCAAGCAGGGTATGGGCGATCTGATTCGCTTTGTTATTCAGCTCCCGATAGGTCAGTTCAACGCCCTTTGCGATGACGGCAGTCTTGTCGGGACGGAGCCTGACCTGTTCTTCAAAGAGCTTATTGACGCTGACCTGATCCACCGGATAATCGGTCTCGTTGAAGCGGTCGATAATTGTCTTTTGCTCCTCGGTAAGGATAGAAACTTCGCTGAGTGTATCTTTTTTGATAAATTCCGCCGCTGCTTTTTCAAGCGCTTTGACAAAGCCGCCGACAAGTTCATCGCTGAAAAGATCACTGCGATATTCCGCAAGCAGCAGCAGCTTGCCGCCGCTCAAGAAGACGTCGACGGACAACGGGAATTTGGCGGTGTCGAGCCGGAGCAGAGTAAGTTTGCAGATATCGCCGCCCAGAGTCAGCGCGTCAGTCATCTCGCCCTGATAGGCGATTGAGATATCCGGCTGGATGTCATAGGCAGACGAAATCTCGGAGAAGGAGTAGATATCGTTTTCCATGCTTCCGATCAGCTGGTCGCCCGTCGTTTTGACAAAATCGGAAACAGAGGTTTTTCCGTCAACGGCACAGAATACCGGCAGGGTTTTGACGAACATGCCTGTGCTGCGGTAGACGGCGGAATCACTTCTGCCGTTGTAGATGGTGGTAAATACCGCTTCGTCGGAGAAGTTGTAGCGGCTGACGGTATAGCCGAATACGGCGTTGAAAAAGGCGTTCTCGGTCGTGCCGTGCTTTTCGCACCATGCCTGAATCGGCGCGATCGGAGTTTCGGTAGTGATGGTCAAAAAGCCTGACGTCTCGTGGTCGCCGTGACGGTCGGCTTTGGGCAGACAGTCGGAGTCGCATCCGCGAAAGATCGCGTCATAGTAGGCTTTCGCCTTGTCATAGCGGTCGGATCGGCGTACTTTTTCTTCATGCAGCGCCGTCTCATAGCCCGTGTAAGTCTCTGTTTCGGGAATCTTGCCGTCATAGGCGTCGGAGATATCCTGTAGCAGTACCGCCGCGCTTGCACCGTCAAATATGATATGGTGGAAGTCCATGAAGAGGTAACTGCCCTCTTTGGTACGGTAAATCTCCGCGCGGCACAGGCGGTCGCCGATGATCTGATACGGTCGGACAAGATCGTCCTGATCGGGTAGGGCATCGCAGTCGATCACCTTGACGGTGACAGGATCGCTGTCGTCGCGCTTGGCACGGATATCGCCGTTATCGTTCATGAACAGGGTGGTGTGCAGATAGGGGTGTGCCTTAAAAGCGCTGTTGACCGCTTCGCTCAGACGGTCAAGATCGACCTTGTCGCCGAGGGTTACAAGGTAGGGAATGTTGTAGATGGTGGTGCCGGGGTTGGCGATACAGGCGACGAAAATACCGTTTTGGGTCTGGGTGATCGGATAGTCGGGGAGAATATCAAAGCTTTCGGATTTTTCCGCGCCTGCCAAAAAGCTTTCGAGCGCGGTGACAGTGGTATTGCGGCGCAGGTCGGCGATGGAGACCGGCACGTCAAATGCGTTGGAGAGCAGGACATTGAGCTTGATCGCGCCGATAGAGGTCAGACCCGCGTCAAAGATATCGGTGTTGACGCCGAAAGCAGTGGTGCCGATCACGCCCGCGATACAGTCGAAAATCTTTTGTTGGGTTTCGTTTTCGGGCGGCGTGACTTCTTCGCTCTGTTTTTCGGGGATAGGCAGAGCGCGTTTGTTGACCTTTTGGTTCTGGTTCAAGGGGATGCGGTCGATCTGCATGGTTACCGCAGGTACCATGTACGGCGGCTTGCTTTCAAGGATAAAGGCGTTGAGAGCGTCGATGTCGATCTCTTTGTCCGAAACGATATACGCGGCGATGAATTTGCCGCCGCCCGCTTCATCAAACGCTTGTACGGTCGCGTCCTTGACGCCGTCAAACTTGCGGATAATACTTTCAACCTCGGACAGCTCAATGCGGAAACCGCGAATCTTGACCTGTCCGTCGTTTCTGCCGATGATGTCAACCGAGCCGTCGCCGAGCATGCGGACAACGTCGCCGGTGCGGTAAGCCTTGAGATAGGCGGGATCATCGGTGAAGGGATTTCGGATGAAGGCTTTTGCGTTTTGATCGGGACGGTTGAGATAGCCTCTGCCGACCTGAACGCCCGCGACAATCAGTTCGCCGGGAACACCCGGAGGTACGCGCCGCATGTCCTTGTCGACAACATACTGCTTGAAGTTATACAGCGCTTTGCCGATCGGTACGCGCTCGTAGAGACGGTCGACGGGGTAGATGTTCGTGAAAATCGTACACTCGGTCGGACCGTAGGCGTTATAGAAACGATAGCCGGTCGGAGGTTCAACCGGAACGAGCTTTTCGCCGCCGACAGAAAGGTGGTGCGGATACTCGGCGTCGGGAAAGAGGTCGGCGTACTGTCTGCCGACCTGCGTGGTCATGAAGATGTGGGTGATTCTATTTTCGTGGAAATAGTCCTTGATCGCAAGAAGGTCAAGCCTGATTTCCTCGGCGATGATGTGCAGCTGAGCGCCGCTTGTCAGCGCCGGGTACATATCCATCATGTTTGCGTCAAAGCCGTAGCTGGCATAAGCCGCGACGCGGCTGTCGGAGGTGAGGGCATAGTAGTTTCTGTACCAGTGACAGAACGCGCACAGGTTGCGGTGTTCGAGCATGACGCCTTTGGGTATGCCGGTGGAGCCGGAGGTGTAAAGCATGATGAAGAGATCCTCGGGATCGGGGTGATCGGTGAGCTCCTCCGCGTCGGGCAGAGAGGGGATATCTTCGATATACAACACTTCGCCCCTGTAGTCGGGCAGTCTGTCCATCAGCTCACGGTCGGCGATCAGATACTTCGCGTCGGCGTCCTGAATCATAAAGGACAGTCGTTCGACCGGGTAGCTTGGGTCGAGCGGCTGATATCCCGCGCCGGTTTTGAGAACACCTAAAGCCGCTATGGGCATATACTCACACCGCGGGATGAGGACAGAAACGACGTTTTCGCGTCCGATTCCCGCCTTTTTCAGGCGGGCGGCGATGTTCTCGGAGATACGGTCGACCTCTTTGTAGGTGAAACGCTTGTCTTTGAAGACGACGGCGATGTTGTCGGGCGTTTTCTCAACACTGCGGCGGAACAGGGTGACGATATCGGTGATCTCACAGTCGTTGTTGTAGCAGTTGTTTTCGTCAAGCAGACGGAGCTGATCCTCGGTCAGCATGTCGATCTCTGAGAGATGATCGACCGCTTGCATATCGGACAAAACCTTGTCAAGGCTTTCGAGCATCATACGGATGATATCATCGCTGTACAGGGATTTGTCGTATTCGGCATAGGCGACAAATTTTCCGTTTGAACGGCGGATGGTCAGCTCAAAGCCGCTCTTTGCGTCTTTCATCGGCAGCAGCTCGACCCGGCACTTTGCGTCGGCAAGCTCTGTTTTGGTGAACATATCGCCCTGATACGCGAACAGCACCGAGGGATTGAGCTTGCTGTCCGCGCAAAAATCCGCGAAGGAATACAGGTCGTTTGCGCGGTTCTGTGTGATATGGGCGTCAAGCTCCTTGAGATACGCGCCGATCGCTTGGTCTTCGGACAAATCGGCGTAGACGGGATAGGTCTTGACAAACATGCCGACGGCGTTTTGCAGGCGGCGGTCTCTGCCGTGGTGAACGGTAGAGTACAATACCTGAGGAGAGTTGCAGTGCTTAGAAAGGAGATAGGCGAACGCGGCGTTGAACACGGTGCTGAGCTTGACGCCGTGCTTTGACGCCAGCGCTTTTAACGAATCGGAGTCGACCTTGTCAAAGTGGTAGATCACTTCCTTTGCGCTGTGTTCACGCTTGTTTTTGTCGTGATAAAAGGAGGTGTCGATATCGACGCCGTCAAAGGTCTTCTGATAATAAGCCTTTGCCTTTTGATAGTCTTCGCCCGAAAGCTTTTCGGCTTCCTCCAGAGAGAAATCGTCCGCTGTAAAGGTTTCGGGAAGCAGTTCAATTCCTTTGTACGCTCGGTTGATATCGGTGAGAAAGACTGAGTTGGAAAGGCCGTCAAAGATGATGTGATGGATATCGTAGAAAAGATATTGCTCAGACGGAGTCGTGACAATATAAAAACGGTACAGACGGTCGCTGTGCAAATCAAACGGCACGACATAGTCATATGGCTCAAAGTCGTTCGTTTGCACGCGCTCAATCTGTACCGATTCTTCACGGCGGTATTTATACGCTTCACCGTTTTCGTCAACGGCAAAGGAGGTAAACAGGCATGGATGTGCCGCAACCGCCGCGCGGATTGCCCGCTCCAGCTGATAGGTGTCAACGCCGTCGGGCAGCGTGACAAGGAAGGGTAGGTTATAGGCGGTATTGCGGTTGGTGATTTGTTCGATGTAGATGCCGTATTCGGTTTTGGAGAGGGGATAACGGTTCATGGCTTACTCCTCGATGTTCAGTATTCTAGTGAATCCGGTCAGGTTGATAATGGTTTTGACGTTTTTGGTCAATCCCTTTAAGACGAGACCGCCTTTCTTTGCCATAGCGCGGTGTACAGCGATGATGACGCGCATGCCGGCGGACGAGATATAATCGACGCCGCTCATATCAAAGATCACCTTGTCGCTGACAGGTTCCGCCTCGGTAAAAGCTTTGTCAAGCTCAGGCGCGGTGAGGGTGTCGATTCTGCCCTCGATGGAGAAGGTGCTGATGTTGTCGACAGTGTTAACGGAAATGTTCATGCTAAAAATCTCCTTTTTTTGTAAAAGTTACATTAATTATGTATATTATAACTTAATATGAGAAGCTTTACAATACAAATCACAACATAATTCATAAAAATTTTGCGTTTTTCATAAAAAAACTCCGCCGCGCATAACGGCGAAGTCTTGCGGTTATTCACTTTGAACCGGTTCACCCATATCCTCTGTCGCGAGCTGTTCGGCGCATTTTTCGGCGCTTGAATAATTGAAGTAATGCAGTTCGATGCCGTGCTTGCGGATGATATCAATGATCCTGTAGAAGCCCGAGTGACTGATGGCGTTGGTCTGGATCCAAACCGCATCGGCGTTCAGCAGCAGCGAGGTGTCAAAACGGGTGGGTGTGTCGATAAAGCGGACGTTGAGGAGCAGAGGCTTGATCGCTTTGATCCATGATTCATGACCGCCGAAAACGACCGTGCGTTTTTGAACGGTATAGGGGAAGTCGACGGTAGCGGTGTATTCTTCGGCGATCTCAGCCTTGCGGATCATGGAGCGCAGTTCCGCAAGCTCACCTGTTGCGCTGATTAAGTCGTTCTCTGCTTTTTGCAGCTCTGCGGCGCTTTCTTTGAGCTTGTGCTCAAGACGGTTAATCAATCCTTTGAGGTTTTTGTTCTCCTGCCTGAGCGCCTTCAGCTCGGTGCTTTCGGCGGGGTTTTCTTCTTCAGCAGCAGGTTCTGACGGCGCTGTTTCGTCTTCGTCGATAAAGACGTAGTTTGTGTCCCGGCGGTTGATCGCGCAGGCGAGCATGAGGTAGTCGTACAGCAGGTCGACTTCACCGCGGCTGAGTTCTTCGGCGTCAAACAGCGCTTTCATATAAGACATGCCGGTCATACCGCGCGGCGGCACCAGGCCCGATACCAGATAAATCAGCTGTGAGAAACGAATTTTTTCGCTGTTTTGGGTGAGAAACGGCGGGGTGACGATCGGTTTGTAAAGCACGCTGTCAGAAGGCGGCACAATGTAGTTTTCGCTGTTTTGCAAAGCGGCGTCGAGAAACGCGGGGTCAAGCTGCATGGCTTTTTCGTCAGAATCATCCGCGATAGCCCACGGCAGACACGCGCACGCGCTGCAAAGAACATACAGGCTCAGGTTGTATAGCCATATATCGTCGCTGTCGGCGTCAAGCAGATGCAGATAGCCGAAGCAGTAGGCGTAGGGGTTGACGGTGTCGATGCACAGGGGCTTTTCGGGCAGACTGCTTTCTGATTCCGGTTGACCTTTTGCGTATTGCAGGGCGTTCAGACAAAAGGCGTCTTTTTCAAAATGCAGAACGCTGAGCTTTTCATCCGATTTGCGGATGCGGCGCAGGGTTTCATCGGCGTTGCTCGCTCCGCTTTCCAGAGCAGCTTTGGCTTGACGCTCTTTTGCGATCGCCAGCGAGTGTATCTCCTTTTGATAGGCGGAAAGGATGCCCATCAGACTGTCGCAAACCTTCATCATCGCCGAAAGGTACATCTCGTCGATGTCGCCGACGATCTCAGGCTCGATCAGACGCATGACTTCGTCAAAGGCGGTGCGGTTCTGATTGCGGCTGCGGATGACGTACAGCATGCCTTTGATGATATCGTCGTTGTGTACCGAGTCGCTGATGTTCGGAAAAGGCACGCTGTCAAGCTCACGGCGGCTTTCCGGAAGATAGGGGAGCGCGTCGTCAAGCCTGTCGTTTTCGGTCAGGTAGTCCAATATCCAGAGCGCCGCGGCTGTTTCCGCATGGGCGGTTCGGTTCAGCTCTTCGTAGGCCAGCGCCGCTGTCGGAGCGTTCAGCCGGAGCAGTTCATCCGCTGCACAGAGGTTCGGGTATTTTGCTTTGAACCTGCGGCTGAACTCAGGCGCTTTGCAGACGATCGCTTGCTTTCTGCGCTTGACGGCGTCTTCGGTACAGTCATATGCTTCTTCATGAAAGCCGTCTCCCTTGAGACTGCGCATCAGCCTGATCCTTTCCTTGAAAAGGCTTTCGGTATTTCGGATCAGCTCCGCTACGGAACTCGGGTCGAGAAAGTCATAGCTCCTGACCGTTTGCTCTTTCTTTGCGGATATTATCGCTTTTTCCAACTCTTTTGTGATATTATCGTTTTTCATGGAGCGCCTCTTTCCTGAGGTTCTTGTTTGGTGATACTATAGTATATTTTTGCGGAGAAGTCAAACGGTCGAATGAGATTCACGTGAAAATAATGGGTCAACCTATTGCAAATCGCAAAAAACGTGGTATAATATAAAATTGTGCATAAAGACCGTTACAACGGCTTTTGTCAAAAATTTAACGATGTTATCCGAAAATCCGGCGTGTCCCGACGTCGGAAGAATCGAGGAAATTATGCAGGATCTGTTGAAGAAAATCATCGAGATGGACGAACAGGCGCGCAAGGTTGAACAACAGGCGAAAAGTGAGAAGCTCAAGAGCGAGGAAGATGTTGAAAAGCTCCGTGAGCAGATCTACAACGACTATATCGAGCGAGCCAAAGCCCGCGTCGAAAAGAACATCGGCGTGGAAGAGAAGCGCGCACAGGAGTATCTCAAAGCCTATGAGGAACGTATCGACAGCGCGAAGAAAGAGATGCGCGGTCTGTTGGAAGCGAACAAAGAACAATGGGTTGATGAGATTGTCAAGCGCAGCTTGGCGTAACTCAGAGTGATTATGTAGAAAGGCGGTGAGTGTATGCCTGTGATTGATCCCGCGTCGGCGATCAGTGCGAAAATCAAATCTCAGTACGGAAAAAGGCTGAGAGAAAAGGACTATCAGGCGATGGTCAAGTGCGGCTCTGTCGGCGATGTCGTACAGTATCTCAAAACATATACTCATTATCAGGGCTTTCTTGACAAGGTCAGCAACGATGTACACCGCGGCAACCTTGAGAACATCATGCAGCAAAAGCAGTTTGAAAGCTTTTTGAGCTTTTGCAGATACAATAACGGCAATACCCCGGTGACCAAATACGGTCTGCGGCTGATCGAGACCCGAGAGCTGATGAAGTTCATCACCCTTTTATCAATCAAACGTCCCGAGGAATACCTCTTTTCCATGCCGCTGTTTTTTGTGCGGCATACGGATATAGAACTGCAGAAGCTGTCGCTTGTGAACAATCACCGCGAGCTTCTTGATGCGCTGGAGCGCACAGGCTACCATGACGTCGTCAAGCGATTCCCGCCCGATGAACGCGGCGACTATGACCTCGCGGCGATCGAGGACGCTCTTGAAAACTACAGCCTCGGTCTGCTGTATGCCGATCTTGCGAAGATCAAGAAAAAGAAGGTCAGAAATCAAATGCTCAGCCTTTTTGATACGTTGTCCGATTATCACAACTACTCGCGTATCATACGGTTGAAAAAGTATTATCATATGAACAGCGACGCGGTGCGGGCGCATCTTCTGCGCTACGGCAATCTTACCGGCAGGAAGCTCGACCGTATCCTTTCACGCGACACCTACGAAGAGGTGCGTGAGGAACTGCAAAAAACCAGCGTCGGCAAAAAAGCCAAAACGATTGACATCGACCGTGAGATGGCGGTACAGGGACGGTACGAGATGTGTCGTCATCAGCTCTATTTCTCGACCAATCCCGAGATCGTACTGCTGTCTTTCTATATTCTGTCCCAGACAGAGTTGTCAAATGTGATAGCCATTATCGAAGGCGTCAGATACTCGATGGAGCCCGAGAGTATCTATGAGACGCTGGTACTGTAAGGTGAGGTGATAAGATGGCACTGGCAAAAATGAAATTGGTGAATGTGATCGGAATGATGCGTTATCTGGATGACGTCGTCGCCGCTCTCGGACATACCGGCGTTTTTCAGCCGGACGAGACCGCCGAGTTCTTCTCGGATAACGAGAAGCTTGTTCCCGTCAATACTCCCGATGATTATTCTCCTCTGCTTGACAAGCTCCGAGAGCTGATGACAGGCTCCGGTATCCTGCCGAAGATCGTAGAAGCGCCTGAGTTTGACGATATGAACGCCAGTCAGCTCAAAACCATGATCGACGAGACGGATTCCCGTTTGGGTGATATGATTACGGCGCGCGACCAGCTGGTCGCCGAAAGAAACGCCTGCGACGAAAACATTGAAAAGGCAAAGCATTTTATCGGTCTGGACGTCGATCTTGAGAAGATTTTTGAGTGTGAGTACATTATCACGCGGTTCGGAAAGCTCCCTAAGGACAGCTTTATCAAGATGCAGGCGTACGACGATAATCCTTATGTCGAGTTCTTTCCGTGTTCCAAGGACGACGCTTACTACTGGGGCGCGTATGTCACGCCGAACAGCAAGGCGGACGACGTAGACCGCATCTTCTCCCGGTTATTCTTTGAGCCCGTCGATATCTCTGATATCCACGAAAAGCCCGAAAAATATATCGAACGCCAGTTGACGCTGGGCAGCAGCTATGAAAAAGAGATCGAGCAGCTGAACAAAGAGGTCGACGCTTATGTCAAAGAACATGAAACAGAGATCTTGAAGGTGTTCTCGACCTTGTGCAAGCACCACGCGTTTGTTTCCATCAAGAACCATGCCTGCAAATACCGCAAGAGCTTCATCCTTGTCGGATGGATCCCGGCGGAGTATGAGGGTCAGATCGAACAGCTTCTGACGCCGATCGAAAGCGTAGAGGTCACCTTCACCAAGGCAGAGGAAGAGATGAAGCACTCGCCTCCGGTGAAGCTGAAGAATCCGTTCTTCTTCCGACCGTTTGAGTATTATACCGAGATGTACGGTCTGCCGAACGCGCGTGAGATCGACCCCTCCGGCTTTATTGCGATTACCTATACGCTGTTGTTCGGAATCATGTTTGGCGACGTGGGTCACGGACTGATGCTCTTGATCGCGGCGATCTTCATGTACAAGAAGATGAAGATGCCGCTGGGCGCGCTGTTGATCCCCTGTTCGATCAGTTCGATGATTTTCGGCGCGATCTACGGATCGGTATTCGGCTTTGAAGAACTCCTGAACCCTGTTTACAAAGCTCTGTTCGGGCTCAGCGACAAACCTGTCAAGGTGATGGAGGGTCAGACGACGATGATGCTCATCTTCGGCGCGGTCGGTATCGGCGTAGCGCTGCTTACGATCGCGATGATCCTGAACATCATTTCATCCTTCAAGCGCGGCGACGTCGGCAACGCGCTGTTCGGTGTGAACGGTGTGGCGGGATTGGTGTTCTACGCCTCTCTGGTTGCCGGGTTGGTTTGTTCGCTGGTGCTCAAGGTCAACATCATGAACACAGCCTATGTGATCGGACTGATCGTCCTGCCGCTGATTCTCGTCTTTTTCAGAGAACCTTTGTCAAAGCTTATCAAAGGGGAGAAGAAGCTCTTTGAAGGAAGCTTCGGCTCATTTGTCGTCGATAATCTTTTTGAGATGTTCGAGGTCGCGCTGTCCTATGTGACCAACACCATGAGCTTTCTGCGAGTCGGCGCGTTCATCCTTGTCCACGCGGGCATGATGACGGTGGTATTCGTCCTGGCGGAAATGTTCGGGCCGGTCGGCTACTGGATCACCGTCCTCGTCGGCAACGTTCTGGTCATGGCGCTGGAGGCGCTGCTTGTCGGTATCCAGGTACTGCGTCTGGAATACTACGAGATGTTCAGCAGGTTCTATATCGGCGACGGCAGAAAGTTTGAGCCTGTCTGCGTAAAAGATATCGGCAATAACGCATAATTCAGGTGTGCGGATTGCGCAGATTAATTAAACAAGGCGATTGCCGCAGAGCGCGGCGTCGCTTACAGCATAAATGTGGAGGTATTTATCATGTTAACGTATTTATTAATGTTCATTCCCGCGGCTTTTCTTGTGGTTTCCGTTCTGCTCTGCATCAGAGCCTACAACAGAGGTACCAGCCCCAAGAAGGCGGTGCTTTCGCAGATCTTCTCTTTCTGCGGCGTCGCGGCGTTCTGCCTGCTGTGCCCGGTTGTCGCCCACGCGGCTGACGCTTCTACCGCGGCTGAGGCGGCAAAAAGCTCCTCGGCGGGTCTCGGTTATATCTCGGCGGGTCTGTCCACCGGTCTTTCCTGTATCGGCGGCGGTATCGCTGTCGGCGGCTCCGCTCCCGCGGCGATCGGCGCGACCTCTGAGGATCCCAAAAACTTCGGTAAGTCGATCATCTTCGTTGCGCTCGGCGAAGGCTGCGCGCTGTACGGCATGCTGATCTCCATCATGATCCTGACCAGCCTCTGATAACCATGAGAATGTACCTGTTAAGCGATAACGTCGATACGCTGATGGGCATGCGTATGTCCGGTATCGACGGCGTCGTCCTGCACCGTGAGCAGGAGCTCAGAGATAAGCTCGACGCGCTCCTTGATGAGGACGATATCGCGGTCATCCTGATTACATCGACTCTGGTCAATCTGATCAGGGATACGATCTATGAGCTCAAGCTCAGCCGCAGACAGCCTCTGATTATCGAGATACCCGACCGTCACGGTAACGGACGGACGAAGGACAGTATCACGAAGTATGTCAAGGAAGCGATCGGCGTGGACATGGGCTGATACTAAGTATCATTAAAACACTTTAACATTTATTGCGTTAAATTCCGCATAGCGGTGTTGTCGTCCTTGACATACGCCAGTATGCCTGCGTCCTCCGC
>CACWTM010000009.1 GCA_902763855.1 uncultured Ruminococcus sp.
CTTATGAAAAGATTTATTACCATGATAGCGTGTATCGCTGTTCTGCTGTGCTTTTGCGCATCCTTTGGCGCGGATACGGTCTACCGCTATGGCGATTTTACGCTCGGCGTTGTGAGCGGAGCGGACGACTACGCGTTCTCGATCCGATCCTATGACGGCGACGACGCGGTCGTGTCTGTTCCGGCTGACTACGGCGGTTATCCGATCATCCGGATAGACAGCTATGCTTTTGCGACGAACACGAAGGTGCAGGAGGTGATCCTGAGCGATCAGATCACCTCGATCGGCGACGGAGCTTTTGCTCAGTGCAGTAACCTGTCTAAGGTCGTGATCCCGAACACTGTGACACAGATCGGCAAACATGTTTTTCAAGGCTGTGATCAGATCGTGATCTACGCTGTTGAGGATAGTTATGCTATCACCTACGCAAAGGAGAATGAGATTCCGTATGTCTGCATGGAGACCTATGTGCTGGGTGACGCGAATGGTGACGGGGAGATCACCGTGATGGATGCGACAGTGATCCAAAGATACTTATGTGACCTCCCGGTGTCGGATCCCGATATCGTTGTGCGAAACGGCGATATCGCGGGAGAAGGGATAGAAGTTTCAGACGCTACATGGATCCAGCGCCATATTGCCGAAATGGGAACGCCCTATGAAGTCGGCAAAGCGCTTACAGTATATCACGAGTGATGTGCCAATTTATTGTAATATTTTCGGAGGGTTTTTCAGTGTTTGAAAACCAACGATTTTGAGCAGGTAAAAGCTGGGGTCGTCTCATTTCAAACATAAGTGAAAAGTTCACTCCGCGTTGACACAGAAAAAGCCCAAGGACGAGAGCGAGGAGAAGATCATCAAGTTTCTGGCGCAACAAGTCAATATAAAGAAAATCGGCAGGAGCGATCCTGCCGATAACTTTTATAAAGACTAAAGTCGCGTTTTGCGTTGTGGTCAAATTGCGGTCAAGGAATAAGCCATAAAACATAGATAATCAACTATGATCTTTTTCAGCATTTTATTTCTTTATTCTATGCGGCGCTGTGTTGCTTATTCTCTGATTGGAGGGATAAAATCGAGGAACGCCTTGACCATACGCTTGTGATGGATGACAAAGTGGATCGTCGGGAATTTGTTCTTTGATACGATCACGAGTCGATTTGTTCTTTGATACGATCACGAGTCGATTGCCGATGATCGCATAGCTTATATTGCGGAAGGCGGGCGTATCGTCAAGCTCCAGCTTCATGTTCCCATGCCGCTGAGAGAATTTCTTCGTCTGTTCCAGATGGATGGCGTATTCCTCGTAAGTGTACGGAACATCGGTCTCAAAGAATAGCTCTGCCAAGGAAAGATTCAGAGGAGAACGCTCGAACTGCTCGCGGCTCAACTCAGGGATCACCAGCGTCACACGATACTCCCGGAGCCGCTTCTCTGCGGCTTCTCTGTATTCCGTGTAAAATTCTCTGATTATTTCAGCGCTGTTTTCGGGGATATGGTTTCGCTTTAAGATGCTTTCGAGCAGGTCATCGCTGATCGTGTAGATCGGCAGACTGCTCGCGACGACCTTTCTGTCATCGCTTTCCCAGAGCTTTTTCAGGTGGATGAAAAAGTCCTCCTTGCGCTCGCTGCGGTAGATATCCATCAAGGGCTGTGCTTTCTCGAGAAGCTGTTCCGCGCGGGCGCGAAAATGCCTGACGTCTTCCTTTGATTTATACAGCATATATCTGCCGCTGCTCTGATGTCCCGCGATCGCGTGCCCCTCCAGCGCAGCGGCTCCCGACACATTCAAAAGATGATTGAACACGGCGCTCTGGGATGTGGTGAGATAGTAGGGAGAGATCTGACCGGTCATATACATCGGGATATGCCCCTCCAGTCCGAGCATCATCTCATGAAACGGTCGGTTCACATCGTGGATGATGTGCAGGTGCAGACCCTTCTTCAGCATCATAGCACGTCCGAACATCCATTTTTTCGGAAATTCAGGATCCTTCGCCATTTCTTCCAGCGGCATATCGCTGTAGAGGATACAGTCCTTCTTAGAACGCGAGAGAACGGTTGCCTTGATGAAGTCCAGCTCGCTTTCCATCATCTCCTGAATGCCGTTATACTCCTTGGTCGTCGGAAGCTGGAACGGCGCGGTCGGGAGCTTGATATCATTGAAATGGATCGTTCGGATGAAATCATCCAGATTGAACGTTTCCATTTTGTCGAGAAAACGCGACATCGGGCTTTCTACCTCACGCGGTACGGCATAGCCGAGATATTCCACCGTCTTCTCAAATACGCCGTTCGGCGCGTTCAGCTCCTCCTCGGTACAGCCGTAAAGCGTGCACAAAGCGGAGAGAGAGATATGATTCGTTTTGACGTACTGGCGAATGAAGGAGGCCGTCTGAGCCGTGAAGCCCTCAAGATCGGCAGGCTTGTTCGCTCCTGACAGGATACGGGAAATGTAGGAGGGATCATAGCTGACGCCGCGGGCAAATTCAGCGTTTCGGATATTCAACTCAGAGAGCAAGGAGCGGAGCTTCTGCAAAATCCCCTTGAAGAGAGCATCGTCCTCCGTGAGGCTTGCTACTGCCTCGATCCTGATCTCGTCCTCCGAAAGATCGATCCCCTTCTCCCCGGCGATCTCCGCCAACGCTCCGATGATGGCGTGAAAGGCGCTGCCGTTAATCGGCGGCTCGATCTCACCGTGTCTGTAGCGGCTGATCGTCGCCTGCGACACGCCTGAGGCGTCGGACAGCTCCCTCGCAGTACAGGAAAGGGTCTCCATATATTGGTTCAATAGCTCGCTGAAGGTCATGATATCACCGGATCACATATTTTTTCATGATAATCATATCACATTCCCCGTGGAAAGCAAACAGATTTGCATAAACACGAAATTGCGTATTCATGCAATTTGATTGAGTAGTCGTTTTCTACCTGTTATAGTAAGTATAAGCGAATGTTTTTTCTTTTAAACAGAAAGGAGCAATCAACATGAAGAGATTTTCGAGAAATCTGCTTGCGGTGATACTGGCGGTACTGCTTCTGGCGTCCGCTTTGCCGCTGACTGTCTTTGCAGAGGAGAGCAAGCCGACCCCCACCTCCGGTCCGACGGAGGACGTCTTTTTCTATGGCGGCGCCCGCGCGGGCGTTTATGACACGGCGACACGTCAGAACTTCAACGTCGTCTATTATGACTACACGAACGGCGGTCTCAAGATCAACAACAGCGCCGTGAGCGGTATAACCTACGACAAGGCGACCAACACCCTGACCGTCGAGAACGTCCATCAGCGAGACAATGAGCTTTTCATCTGGTATATGGGCGATGACTTCAAGCTCAATGTCAAGGGCGAGAATGAATTCGGCGTGATCTTCGTTTACAACTTTTTCGATTTCCACAGCACGAGCCTGAATATCGTCGGCGACGGTACGCTGACCGTGAACGAACAGCGCAGGAATGATATCGCGATCCAAATGGTTGCGAAAGGCGATCACAGCCTCATGCACCTCGATATCGCCGACACCGTCACCGTTCATCTGTATTCCGCTCAGGGCGAGGACGGAGAAGAACCGAACCCTGTCGCCGCTCTGAGCACGACGCGGCTGGAAAGCGGCGCAATCACGCTCGGCGGTACTTCCATCCCCGAGGCGCAAGGCAAGCAGATCATCGTGGAAGAGCCGGATTACGTTCCTGCGCTGATCGTCGATAACTCCGGCACAGAGGTTGTACAGGGTACGATGGTAACGCCCAAGTCCAAGAGCGACGCGGAAGGTAAGTATGCGCTCAGCGTTATGGACGGCGTGATCTACCTTGTTTCCCGCTATATGTATGTGGAAGACCTCCGTATGTGGGTTGTCGATCAGGATTTCAGTGACACGGGCTATATCGGAAGGCGCTACACTAAGGAAGAATTTGAGGCGCAGTACGACTATGTCTACGGCATGGCGCCCACGCAGGTCGCGTTCATGGATACATACCAATATGAGAATCGCGGTTGGTCTGCCGCAAAGCTGACAAGAGCCGACGAGCCCGGCGCGGTGTATGCGGGCGAGGTCGACTGGGACGATGACTTTGACGACCCGCACGGCTTCACGGTCTATCGCGTTGTTTGGAGTGACGCGGACGAGATTTATTTAGAGGACGATAGCTATACGCCGAAGTACGTCGCGCGCTCCGAGCTGGAAGCCGAGGGCTTCACCCTGCCGACCGAGGATATCGAGCGCAGGAATAAGTTGACTGTCTGGAGCTCAGACGATCCTGCAGATGAAGACCGCTGGGAGATGACCCGCGAGGTGATCAGGCGCAAGTCCGCTCCCGATGATCTCTATGTGCAGGTCGGCACCTACAGCTCTTCCTCCGGAGAGACCGGCATCACCGTCCAGAAGGTGCATTTTAACCCGGAAACAGAGGAGTTTTACATTCTCTATGGAGACTATTCCTCCGATGAGTATCTGACTGTTTCCGATGCGGAGTTGGAGAGCGGCGAGAAATTCTATTATGATATCGAGAACGTGACGAGACCTGTCGAGATCCGTTATGTTAATGCGTCCTACAACTTTGACAATTATGCGGAAAAGGGCGTCCTGTTATCCAAGAAGGATGACCCCGACGCCGTCTACGCCTACAAGCAGTGGACGCATTATTCCGGCGGGAGCGGAAGCACGGTATATGCCGTCATCCGGCTTGAGTCCCGCAACGGTCATTACTTTGAGGAAGAGGAGTTTGAGGAGCAGGAGTTCTATGCTCTAAGCGATCTTGAATGGATGGGCTATGAGATCGTCGAGAGCTACCAGCCCCTTGATTATAAGACGAAGGGCAGCGTCGACCGTCTCGAGCTGCCGCTCTATACCGATAACGACGGCAACCGTTATTATGCGGATTATAACAATAATGTATACAGCTTTACCGAGAGCGATCTCATTCGGATCGGCTCCGAAAAGTACTATTGGGGCATGCCTGAAAATACGCTGAGCGTGGATGATCTCAACGACACCGTCCACGAGGTCGTGACCGATAACTACAGCTATCTGATTCCCGGCACAGAATATCACCACACAGGCGAACAGGAAGAATATACCGAGTACGCACTCTGGGTCAACGGCGAACAGCTCAATTCCGACAGGCTTATGATCCCCTGCGGCAAGGGCTCTGCGGTTTATGACCCTGCGAAGAACACGCTGACGCTGCATAATGCCGAGATCACAAAGGGCGCCGAGAAGGATTGGACCTACTCCGGCGTACTCAGCCAGATGGCAAATCTGACCGTTGTGATCAGCGGCGACTGTACGATCTCTGAGACGGGCGGCGACGGCATCGGCACCTATAACAGCGAATCCTATCAGATCGGCGACGTTATTTATCCCGCCCCCTATGATCTCACAATTACAGGCGACGGTACGCTGACGATCACTGAAAGCACCCCAATCTACGGCTACGGCCTTTACTGCACCGGCAACCTCTCGATCGAAGGCGTGAAGCTCCATATTAACTCAGCCGCTGCGGGTATCTGGGCTTCCGATCTCAAGATGAAGCAGGTCGAAGCTGATATCCACACCTCCTCGTGGTACTCCGGCTCCTGCTGGGTAATGATCAAGATAACAGCGTTCTGACAGTCGACGGCGGCGAGCTGAGCCTGAAGGGAAAGCTCGGCGTGCAAGGCGTCGTCGATCAATGCAGCGTTGTCGTGAACAGCGGCACGCTGCGCGTTGAAGGCGAAAACGCCGCATTTGATGAAACCTATCTTGCCGATAACGCGAAATACATTGTCATGGGTGAAGGCGTCAGCGTTGTTTCCGGAGATATTTTCGGAAAGGCTGTTGTGATCTCCTCCGCATCACTTCTCGGCGACGTAGACGGCAGCGGCGATATCATGATCGTTGATGCAACATATATACAGCGCCATATTGTAGGTGTACCGATTCCGTTTACCTTAAAAGAAACGGTTGCCGACACCGACGGTGACGGCGCCGTCACGATCATGGACGCGACCTATATCCAAAGATGGCTGGAGAATCTGACATCCAATGATAATATCGGCAAGCCGATATAAAAACCAATTCACATCATTAACATTACGGGCGGGGCTTCGGCTCCGCCTTTTTCTCTTGAATAATCGACCTGTTGTGGTATTGTGTTGCGCAGTCGGGAGCCTGACATCATGACCGAATTATACTAAGTAGCAATAAACTTCTTTGCAGCGGGGATGACACATCTGTCGTCCCCGCTGTTGAGATTGTCGAGCTGTTTTTCCTTTGCCAATTTAGATATAGAAGCATAACTCAAAACGCAGCACAGACGATTTGTGAACATTTATGAGAGAGATTTACACCTGAGAGCGTGGCAAAAATTACTACGCTATATCAAAGAAAGGGAGACTTCCCTGATATATTTTTCTGTTCGCAGATGTAGATTTACTCTGAGCCAAACTCGGGGACGATATTTTTTCTCCATACAATAAACGTTCCGAATAGCGCTTAGATATGTGCTTTTCAATATACGAGCGCTGACTATAGAACGGTAGAAATAGCGTCTAACAAAAGCGCTTCGCTTGATTTGGTGACGTTGTTCATTACCAAAAACAATATAAAAGGAAACCAATCTGTTCCGTCTGCTACTGGTAACAGTAGCTCGCAACGGGGCTCGGTTTCCTCTATAAATAGTATATCAAAATCTGATACAAATATCAATACTTCTACGCAAATAAATCAATCTCGTTCTGATACCGATTATATCACCGATGATAAGACGGCACGGTGGACGAACAAACGTATTGACGATCTTTATGACGACTACGCTTCATCTTCAATGAATTACAGCAAAGCTTATGCGGCGTATATCAGCCCGGAGGATTTTCTCAGCCTTACTACAACAAATCCCGATAGGCTTCTTCTTCGCTCTTGCCGTACTGTTGAAGCGCTTCATACAGCGCGATCGAGGTCAGGATCTGCGCCATGTGCTTGTAGTTGCCGTCGTCGCAGTATTCCTTTTCTTCCTCGATCAAGACTTTCATCCTGCGGTAAACATTCCGCTGTAATTCGGGCACAAGGGTCGGAAAATAGTTTTGGTAGCGACTGATTTTGACCAGCGCTTCGGGCTCATACTTCTTCATTTCTCTATCTCCCTCTCAATTGGTTAGCTTCGGGTAACTAACGACAGTTTATCACAGAATGACAGAACAATCAAGGGCTATTGCGTTTTTGGTATAGCTGTGCTATAATTGGGTTAGCAATAACTAACCATATGAGGCGATATACATGAAGAGCGAGAAAGATCATCTGCCGATCTACGGACCGGGTCCGGTATTCGGAGGCGTTGTGATCGTGCTGACGGTCGCGGCGATTTTTTGCAGAAACCTGCCTGTGTTTCAATGCGGAAACATAGCGGCTTTGAGGATCCCGTTGATCGTGATCGGAATCCTATTGATCCTCTTTGCTGTGTTCCTGTGGGTATACGCGGTCATCATCACCAAGATCGACGACGGGATACTTCATAATCATCTGGTGACAACAGGCGCTTATGCGCTGGTACGCAATCCGATCTACTCGGCGATTCTGATACTATGCACAGGGGTGCTGATGATCGGAGGGAATGTGCTGTTCCTGATCCTGCCGTTCCTCTACTGGGCGTTTCTGACCGTTCTGTTGAAGAACACGGAAGAGAAGTGGCTCAGCGAGCTTTACGGCGAAGAATACAAGGAGTATTGCAAAAAGGTGAACCGCTGTATCCCGCGGTTCCCGAAAAAGTAAGGGAGGATATGGATGTCTAAGAAAGCGTCTAATTTTCAGAAAAAAGCGATGAGCTTCGGCTACAGGGGCAAAGAAATCTTCAAGCCGCTGAATACAGGTTGGATCGATGAACATGTCGCCTGTGTGCGCGAGTGGATCGCCAACATCTTATTCTATACCAAAAACGGCACGACCGTCATGATCGACGCGGGCTACAACTATGACAGACTGAAAGAGAAGATGACATGGCTGGATATCGACCCGTCAACCATCAGGCATATTCTGATCACCCATCAGGACACCGATCATGTCGGAGCTGTGGAAACAGACAGCGACGGTCTCTTTCAAAACGCTACCCTCTATCTCAGCGAAATCGAGAACAAATACCTGACCGGAGAAGTCCGCAGAAAAGTCATCTTCGGACTTTATAAGCTGCCGACGGTCAAGTCGGAGAATAAACGCTTTTTATTGCAGGACGGTCAGGTGCTGGATATCAACGGCATCAAGGTAGAATGTATCCTTTGCCCCGGTCACACATGGGGACACATGGTGTATCTGATCGACGACGAGTATCTTTTCACGGGCGATACCATCTGGTTCGGCGCGGACGGCGGCTACAGCTTCATCAATTCGCTCGCTGAGGATAACGAGCTCGCCAAACGGTCACTTGCGGAATTGGAGCAAAAGCTGAAGGACAGAGGACTGACTCCGAAGGTCATCACCGGTCACACCGGCTGGACAGATGACTTTGAATTTGTATTCCGTCACAAGGACAAGATCTGCAACTCGCTGAAAAAGCAAAAGCCGCACGATCCCTCCGCACCCTATGACGGGTACAAAGAGGACGATGACACCGAAGCAAACGCAAGGTCGGGCTATCTGCCGAAGGTAGTGCCCGTAAGTGCAGAAGAGTGAGATAAGGAGATAGGATGAAATACCATATTGAGAAAAACACCGTGCAGGAAACGCTCGTGATACCTCTTTACGGCAGAAAGATATGCTCCGAGCATTACCCCGAGCTGCTGCAGGATAAGAACGCAGAGCGCATCTGCGATCGGCTGGACTACGATTTTGATTCACAGAAAAAGAAAATGGAATCTGTCGCAGGTCAGTTCGGCGCACTGGAGGTCGCTCAGCGCCATTATGATTTGATTTGCGAGGTACGGGATTATCTGAAAACGCACCCGAAGGCGGCGGTCGTAAATCTCGGATGCGGACTGGATGATACGTTCAGCAAGGTCGATAACGGAGAGTGCAAGGGCTACAACATTGATATGCCCGATGTGATCAAGATCAGAAACGAGCTGCTTCCCGCCGGTGAACGTGAGAAAAATATCGCCTGTGATCTCAATGACTACAGCTGGTTTGATCTTATTGACGCTTCCGACGGCGCGGTATTCTTTGCGGCGGGCGTGTTCTATTACTTCAAAACCGAGGACGTCAAAAAGCTGTTCTGCGCGATGGCGAACCGTTTTAAAGGCGCTGTTCTCGCGTTCGACGCCTGCAACAAACGAGGCGCCAAGATGATGATGAAAACATGGCTGAAGGAAGCGGGTATCACAGACGTGGGCGCTTTTTCTCGGTGGAGGATGAAACAGCGCTTCAAAACTGGAGTATCCGATTCCACTCGGTCACAGCGAAAAGCTATATGCGCGGTTACAGAGATATCTACAAAGAAGTCAACGGCATCCACAAGCTGTTGATCAAGTTCTGCGACAGTCTTGTAAGAATGAAGATCATTCGGATTACTTTTGAAAAATAAAGACGGGTCAAGACAGAAACGATCTGCGAAGTAAGCAAAGCCGGATTGTGATACTAAACTCTGATTAAAACATTTGATAAGATATAAGCGGAAAATTTCACAGAGCGCGGCGGAGGTCGCAGGCAGGCTTGAGGCGTTGTCCAAATCTTTGATTTGGGTAACAACACCCATGCAACAGTGCTCCAAGAGCGAAGCGATTGGCTAAGCGCCACTGCTGGCGCCTGTCAAGACCGACAACAAAGCTATGTGGAATTTAACGCGATAGATTGTCAATCTTTTTAGTCAGAGTTTAGTATGAAGTGCAGCAATACTTGATTTCAGGGAAACATTGTGCTATACTGCATAAGAGTTAGCGACAGCTAACTACGACAACATATGACGAAAGGATGATGTGATTTGCATAAAGAAAAGAAAAAATCCCCACTGTCGCGGTTGATGGAATACACAGGGAATTATCGGGGGTTGCTATACTCCGGACTGTTCCTTTCGGCGATCTCGATGGTGCTCGGAATGGCGCCGTATATCTGTATCTGGCTGGTGATACGCGATCTGGTATCCGTTGCGCCGAACTGGACTCAGGCGACCGAAATCGCTCAATACGGCTGGATGGCATTTGCGTTTGCTGTCGGAGGGATCCTGATCTACTTCTTCGCACTGATGTGTACGCATTTAGCGGCGTTTCGAACCGCGTCAAATAACCGCAAGCGCGGCATGGCGCACCTGATGAAAACACCGCTCGGTTTTTTTGACAATAACGCTTCCGGACTGCTGCGTAATCGCTTGGACGGCGCTACGTCTGAGACCGAAACGCTTCTCGCTCATAATCTCGCCGATATTGTCGGCACGGTTGCGATGTTCATCGCTATGCTCGTGCTGATGTTTGTATTCGACTGGCGCATGGGCGCGGCTTGCCTTTTGGCGGCGGTTATTTCGGTAATTTCTATGTTCACGATGATGGGCGGTAAAAACGCAAAGCTGATGCAGGAGTATCAGGCGGCGCAGGATACGATGAGCAAGGCAGGTACCGAATATGTGCGCGGTATCCCGGTCGTTAAGGTGTTCCAGCAGACCGTTTATTCCTTCAAGGCTTTCAAGCAGGCGATTGAGGATTACAGCGAGAAAGCGGAAAAATACACCGACGGCGTGTGTCGTATGCCGCAGTCGGTCAATCTGACCTTTACCGAGGGAGCGTTTGTTTTCCTGATTCCCGTAGCGCTGTTCTTAGCACCGTCCGCACTCAACTCGGGCAATTTCGCGGGCTTTGTGACGAACTTTGCTTTCTATGCCGTGTTCTCGGCGATCATCTCCACCGCGCTTGCGAAGATTATGTTCGCCGCGAGCGGTTCGATGTTAGCACAAACAGCGTTAAAAAGAATTGATACCGTAATGAACGCGCCTGTTCTTGAGATCACGGAGAATCCGAAGACGCCGAACGGAAACAAGGTAGAATTCAACGATGTTTCCTTCACCTATGAGGGTGCTGATCTCCCCGCGCTCAGCCACGTATCCTTTGTCGCGGAATCGGGACAGACGGTCGCGCTGGTAGGTCCCTCCGGCGGCGGTAAAACAACTGCCGCAAGCTTGATACCGCGCTTCTGGGATGTGTCCGAGGGAGCGGTCAAGGTAGGCGGGATTGATGTACGTGAGGTCGATCCCCATGTACTGATGGAGCATATCGCCTTCGTGTTCCAGAACAATCGTCTGTTCAAGACCTCTATCATCGAAAATGTCCGTGCGGCGCGTCCCGGCGCTTCAAGAGAAGAAGTACAAAAGGCACTTGAAGCGGCACAGTGCATGGATATTATCAATAAACTGCCAAACGGAATGGATACCGTTATCGGTAGTGAAGGAACCTATCTTTCCGGCGGTGAACAGCAGCGTATCGCGCTGGCGCGCGCGATCTTAAAGGACGCGCCGATCGTCGTACTGGATGAGGCGACTGCTTTTGCCGATCCCGAAAATGAGGCGCTGATCCAAAAGGCGTTCGCGACCTTGACCAGGGGCAAGACCGTCATCATGATCGCGCATCGTCTGTCGACTGTTACCCGAGCGGATAAAATCATCGTGCTGGATGGCGGTCAGGTCGCCGAAGAAGGCACACATGAAGAATTGATAGAAAAGAGCGGCTTATACGCGCATATGTGGAACGAATATAACCAAGCCGCAAAATGGAAGATCCAAAACGAAACGGAGGTGAGATAATGTTCGGCGATAAATTCAAGCGCAAATACGCACTGTCCGATAAAGGCATACACAACACCAAGATGGGTATGCTGTGGACGATCGTTGTCAACCTGTTGATGATGGGCGGTATGGGACTGCTGTACTTTATGATGCAGAGCTTTATCTCAACGCTCACCGAGGGAGGATCTCTCCCGAACACATGGCTGTATATCGGGCTGACGGCGCTCTTTGTGATCCTCTCTCTGATCGTGCATTTGTTACAGTATCACGCTACCTACGGTCTTGTTTACGGTGAAGTCAAGAACATGCGAATCGGGTTGGCGGAACAGCTGAGAAAGCTTCCGCTCGGATACTTCGGCAAGCGTGATCTTGCCGATCTAACCGAGACCATCATGGGCGACGTCAACCGTATGGAGCACGTCTGGTCTCATGTTATGGGATATCTTTACGGTTCGTATGTATCGACTGCTGTCATTGCCGTTGTGCTCTTGATCTATGACTGGCGATTGGCACTCGCGGCGCTGTGGGGCGTACCCGTGGCGTTTCTGTTGCTGTTCGGAAGCCGTAAGATGGCAAAGAAAAATTCCGAGATCTCCAAGCAGGCGGCGGTCAAGGTTTCGGACTGTATTCAGGAAACGATCGAAAACATCCGTGAGATCCGTGCCGTCAACGGAGAAAAACAGCACCTTGACGAGTTGGACGGTAAGATCGATCAGCATGAGAAAACCCTCCTGCGCGGAGAATTTGCCACCGGTATTTTTGTCAATGCCGCAAGTGTTATCATGCGTCTCGGAATCGCGACAACTATTCTTGTTGGCGCGGGCTTGATCATTTCCGGACAGATCGACTTTATGCTGTTCTTTATGTTCCTTCTGGTGATCACCCGCATTTACGCGCCGTTTGACCAGAGCCTTGCGCTGATCGCGGAGGTATTCATGTCCGAGGTATCGGCGAACCGTTTGATGGAGATCTACGATACGCCTGTCGCCGAAGGCGCGGATAGCTTTGCACCTAACGGTTACGATACTGTATTTGAGAACGTTGGTTTTGCGTATGATAACGAGCAGGTGCTCAAGGGCGTCAGCTTCACCGCCAAAGAAGGCGAGGTCACTGCCCTTGTCGGACCCTCCGGCTCAGGCAAGAGTACCTGCGCCCGACTTGCGGCAAGACTGTGGGATATCACGAACGGAACGATCCGCGTCGGAGGCGTCGATATCAATACGGTCGATCCCGAAACCCTGCTTAGCGACTATTCGATGGTCTTTCAGGATGTTGTACTGTTTGACGATACCGTCATGGAGAATATCCGTTTGGGCAGACACGGCGCGACGGATGAAGAAGTAATAGAAGCGGCGAAGGCGGCGAACTGCGACGAGTTCGTGGAAAAACTGCCGAACGGTTATGATACACAGATCGGCGAGAACGGCGCGAAGCTCAGCGGCGGAGAACGCCAGCGTATTTCAATCGCCCGTGCGCTCCTGAAAAACGCCCCGATCGTTCTTCTTGACGAGGCGACTGCTTCTCTTGATGTGGAGAATGAAACAAAGGTGCAGGGCGCGCTGTCCAAACTGTTGCAGAATAAAACCGTTCTTGTTATCGCCCACCGTATGCGCACGGTCGAGGCAGCGGATAAGATCGTTGTATTAAAGGACGGTATGGTGGCGGAGCAGGGCAAGCCGGAGGACTTATTGAATACCGGCGGAGAATTCGCTAAAATGGTGAGCCTGCAGAGCGAGAGTGCGAAATGGGCAGTCTCTAATGTGACTGCAATTATATGAAGGGAGAAAGATCAAAATGGGACTTTTTAAGAAATATGTCAATCAAACGAGAAAGCCGGAGGGCTTCCTCGGGAAAATGATGGTCGGCGGGATGAACGGCGGACACGCCAAGCTCGCCGACTGGGGGATGTCATATCTCAATTTCGCCGAGCCCTCGAAGATCGCGGAGCTCGGCTGCGGCGGCGGAAGGAATACCGGCGAACTGCTCAAACAATATCCGTCCGCCAAGGTGACGGCGTTGGACTACTCTGAGCTGTCCGTGGAGAAAACAAAGGAATATAACAAGGATATGATCGTATCGGGCAGGTGCAAAGTCGTGCAGGGGAACTTAGCTCAGCTTCCGTTTTCGGACGGTGAGTTCGAGCTCGCAACGGCGTTCGAAACGGTCTATTTCTGGCCGGGGCTCGAGCACTGCTTTGCCGAGGTCTGCCGCGTATTGAAGAAGGGCGGCACCTTCCTCATCTGCAACGAGTCCGACGGCACGGACGAAACGAGCCTGAAATTCGAGAAGATCATCGAGGGGATGAAATGCTATACCGCGGAGCAGCTCGAAAAAGCACTGAGAACGGCAGGATTTACAGAGGTCAATGCTGTTCATCACCCGAAGAAGCCGTGGATCACGGTCATCGCAAAGAAATAACAAAGTTTGCGAGAGGGGTGATTGGATGACCATATCTGTGATATTAGGCTTGATGATCCCGTTCATCGGTACAACGCTCGGATCAGCCGTCGTGTTCTTTATGAAGCGGTCGCTGAGCGTGAATGTGTCGAAGGCGCTGACGGGCTTTGCGGCGGGAGTGATGACGGCGGCGAGCGTATGGAGCCTGATTATTCCCGCGATCGAGCAGTCCGAGCCGATGGGAAAGTGGTCGTTCCTGCCCGCTTTCATTGGATTTTGGCTGGGTGTGGGGTTCTTGCTCCTGCTCGATCATGTGATCCCCCACCTGCACATCAACGAAGAAAAGGCAGAGGGTCCGAAAAGCAAGCTGGCACGCACGACGATGATGGTGCTTGCGGTCACACTGCATAATATCCCCGAGGGCATGGCAGTCGGCGTTGTGTATGCGGGACTGATATCCGGCTCCGCCGAGATCAGCGCAGGCGGCGCGTTGGCGCTTTCGCTGGGTATCGCGATCCAGAACTTTCCCGAGGGAGCAATCATCTCCATGCCGCTCCATGCACAGGGACAGTCCAAAGGAAAAGCCTTTTGGAACGGAACGCTGTCTGGAGCGGTAGAGCCGATCTTCGGCGCGCTGACGGTGCTGTTCGCGGGATTGATCGTTCCCGCCATGCCGTACCTGCTGTCCTTTGCCGCAGGCGCGATGATGTATGTGGTAGTAGAGGAACTGATCCCTGAGATGGCACAGGGCGAACATTCGCATATCGGCGTACTGCTCTTTGCGGTTGGTTTTACCGTGATGATGGCACTGGACGTCGCGTTAGGATAAAAGATAAGGATAGGTAACATGAGGTACGGAATGATCGGCGGATTCATCAAATTCGCCTTTGCAAGAACCGCATTCGATTATATCGAAAAGGAGATCCCCGAGATTGAGATGGCGACATATAAACCTCGCGCGCTCAGGGAGTACAAGGTGATCGTCGAGCGCACGCCCGGTATCGGCAGCATGAAGGAGAATATGTTCGTGATGACCATGTACGCGGGCGCGTTCCTGATCGCATTGTATAAGGAAGCGGACGGCAAAATCAATGAAGAAAAGCTCAGGGGCCTGATCTACGCGTTATCCTACTGTCCCTTGATGGTAAAGGCAAAGCAGGGCAAGAGCGCGTTCACTGAGAAAGAGATCGCGAACCGCACCAAGCAGGCAAAGTGGTCGCGGGATCATATCAAGGAATATCCGATGAACTGGTATTATTATTTTGAGACCGTCCCGGGGAAGGACGAGTATTACATCACGCACCGGCAGTGCGGCATCTGCAAGCTGACCCGTCAGGAGCACTGCGAGGAGATCACCAAGCACCTGTGCATGATGGATTACTATACCTTTGAGATGCAGGGCGCTGTTCTCGACAGAACCAAGACGCTCGGTTACGGTGACGACGAGTGTAATTTCCACCTCATGAGCAAAGAGAGAGCGAAGGAGATCGGCTTCGTCAAAAGCCCGGACGCAAAATAGCGAAGGCAGAAACTGCCCTGCGCTATTAGTCAGCATAGCATAGGAAAAAGGCTTCGGAGGGGAACTTCCGAAGCCTTTTTGAGGTTTTATAATAGCTTACTTTTTGACGTTGAACGCGTTCATGCCGGGATACTGAGCGGCACAGCCGAGCTCCTCCTCGATTCGGAGAAGCTGATTGTATTTTGCCACACGCTCAGAGCGGCTGGGCGCACCGGTCTTGATCTGGCAGGTGTTCAGCGCAACGGCGAGGTCGGCGATCGTGGTGTCCTCGGTCTCACCCGAACGGTGGGAGGAGATCGCGGTGTAGCCTGCCTTATGCGCCATCTTGATCGCCTCTAAGGTCTCGGAAACCGTGCCGATCTGGTTGAGCTTGATGAGGATAGAGTTCGCGCAGCCGTTGGCGATACCCTTGGAAAGGCGCTCGGTGTTGGTGACGAAAAGATCGTCGCCGACAAGCTGAACCTTCTTGCCCAGGCGGTCGGTCAGGCGCTTCCAGCCTTCCCAGTCCTCTTCATCAAGCGCGTCCTCGATGGAGATGATCGGATATTTGTCAACCAGCGCTTCCCAGTGGTCGATCAGCTCGTCGGTGGTGAAATCTCTGCCGGATTTCGGCTGATGATAGAAGCCCTTGCCCTTTTCGCTCTTCCACTCGGAGGACGCCGCGTCCATCGCGATCATGAAGTCCTTGCCCGGCTCGTAGCCCGCGAGCTTGACGGCTTCAAGGATGGTCTCGATGGTTTCCTCATCGGAGGAAAGGTTCGGCGCAAAACCGCCTTCGTCGCCGACGGAGGTGGCAAGACCTCTATCCTTGAGGATCTTTGCCAGCGCATGGAATACTTCGGTGCACCATCTCAGCGCTTCGCTGAATGTAGGGGCGCCGACAGGCATAATCATAAACTCCTGGGTATCAACGGTGTTGGTCGCGTGAGCGCCGCCGTTTAAGATATTCATCATCGGCACGGGAAGGTTCGTACCCTGCACGCCGCCGAGGAACTTGTACAGCGGCAGTCCCAGACAGCTTGCCGCCGCTCTGGAAGCAGCGATGGAAACGGCAAGGATCGCGTTGGCGCCGAGCTTGCTTTTATCCTTTGTTCCGTCGAGGTCGAGCATGATCTTGTCAACCGCGTAGATATCCGCGGCGTCTGCGCCGATCAGTGCGGGAGCGATCAGGGTGTTGACGTTCTCGACCGCCTTCATCACGCCTTTTCCGCCGTAGCGGGATTTGTCGCCGTCGCGCAGTTCGAGCGCTTCAAACTCGCCGGTAGAAGCGCCGCTGGGAGCCGCTCCGCGAGCTACGGTACCGTCGGAAAGGGTCACCTCTGCCTCTACGGTAGGATTACCGCGGGAGTCGATGATCTGTCTTGCATATACTTTTTCGATCGTTGAATAGCACATTATCGTGTCCTCCTATATTTATCTTGCACAACAAGGCAAGTATGTTGACCGTTTGGTTCCCTCATGCAGGCATCCCGTTCGTCGCTATCAGGGATGCCTGTTTCGGGAAAGCTTATGTATTACACAGGAGTAGGGGTTATTGAATGAAAGGGAAAGGAAGGTAGCACAGCGACACAGAACAATCACGCTCTGTGCCGTTGTGCCTACAACCTTTGAAAAGAGGAAAAGATTTTCACAACTTCACATGTGTAGCATGCTCCGTTGTCTGAAGAAAATGTATGACAAAACGGTATTAGCTGTTTGATTCGCCGATAGGATACTTATTGTCTGAATAATACCGGTTCCGGTGCAATTAACGCAGGTAAGTTTGATCGTACAGATGATTCTACGACCGGTTCGGTTACCGCAAGCCGTGAGTATACCTTTACAATCAGCAATATAAAATACGACCCTTCAATAATTACATTAGGTGTTACGGATAATGTCGGTAACGCTCCCGAAACTGTTACTGTTGCCGAGCTTAACACAGACGGAAAGATCTTCACCAAAAATGAAGAGATTTCAAAAATCTTTGACGAAGAAAAGTTTGAGATCGTCTCGACTTCTCAAAAGCCCATTGTATCCGATGTTGTCCTTTCCGCTACGCCCGAAGCGTATTCCGATGGCAGCAAGGTTTGGTATCAGGGCGATAACACTGATGAAGTAGGAATGACGTTTACCGCTGAGGATAAGCTCTCCAAGCTCCATTCCGTAAAGTCGGAGATCAACGGTCAGAACATCATCAATCAGATCTACACCAGTTTTGAAAATGAGTCGGCTAATACATCTGACGGTATGGATGCGTGGGTAGGAGATGAAACTGTATCCTTCTCTGTCAATACCGCACAGAGCGATGTGACCGGTCATCTGAACCGAATCAGCGAATCCGCGTCAGCTAACCAATTCACGGTTGAGGTATGTAATAATAGCGGCATTACCGAAAACAAAGAATCCGGATTGTTTTATATCGATGACGTTGCGCCTTTTATCACTGAGTTTTCGTTTGCAGGTGATGGCTACAGCGACGTATATGCAGATGATGAAAACGGGGGCTTGAATCCCGCGGGTGTTGAGCTTACCGAATACGGATTCTATTTCAAGAGTACGACTGACGTAACCGTTACTGCATCTGATTTTGTAGAGAAGTCTAACGCACAGGGCTCCGGAGTGAAATTCATTGGTTTCCGTTTTGTTGACATCAATGGTGAAACCTATGATTACGGAGAGCGCGCGGTCAATGAAAACAATCAGGCGACCTTTAAGATTGACGCCGACTTCAAGGGCCAGATATTCGCTTATGCTGTTGATAATGTCACAAACAAAGGCTCTGAGATCACTCCCGCCGGACTGATCGTAGAGAGCGGCAGCGCACATGAGGCAAACTCGGGTGCAAGCATTGAATTCGGACAGGCAAATTATCACGACAAAGATAATAACGGACTCGATCTGTTCAGCGGGGATGTTACCATCAGCTTTACGATCTCAGACACTGTTTCCGGTCTGAGAGACGCTTACTACACCGTTACCAATGGCTCACAGATCGTCGATTTCCAGCAGGTCAACGTCACTAACAGCGGTACGCTTGACAACAACAGCTGGAGTATTGCTCAGCGCGAAGCGGGTACAAATCTTATCACCCGTATGACGCTGACCGATTCGATCTCTTCGTCACGTTTCAATGCCAATAATCTGGTGATCACCTTGACCGCTCACGACAGAGCCGGTTATACGATCGAAACCAAGAAGAACCTGAGCATTGATATTACCAAGCCCAAGATTGAGGTTACCTTCAATCCGAGCGACCCTGTCAATACCGATTCAGGCAACAATTACTACAGCACTACCAGAACGGCAACCATCACTGTTACGGAACGCAACTTCAACCCGAACGATTTTGACTGGTCAAAGATGATCGCGATCGAGGGAACTGTTCCTTCATACGCGGCAGGGGCTAATTGGAGTACATCTTATTCCAATTATACTGACGATAGTCAGCATACAGCCACAGTGACCTTTGCGGACGACGGAAAATATGAGGTTATTCTTAACTTTACCGATATGGCCGGAAACAAAGCGGATCAGGTAGACGCAGGTCAGTTCTATATTGATAAAACACTGCCCACTATCAGCGTGTCTTACAACCCCGATACAGAGTATTCCAACGGTACGGTTACAGCTGCAGTCACCATCGTTGAGCATAACTTTAACCCGGACGGCAAGTATTTGACGCTTACGACCCATTATTATGCGCCTGACCAGACAACAGCTAAATCCGGCCCCTCGCTCGTTTCGTGGAGTACCGGCGGTGATACGCATACCGCAACGCTCACATTCAGCGAGGACGGAAAATATGCGTTTGATATCGCGTTCAAGGATATGGCGCTGAACAATGCCCAGTCATATACAGGAAAGACCTTCTATGTTGATATGACCAAGCCTGTGATCACCTTCTCTGAAGCAATACAAAACGGTCAGGCATATGACATTCAGCTGCAGCCCGGTTTTGATGTGTTCGATTATAACTACGCGGGCGCAGAAAGCGTTAAGTACACATTGACAAGGCATTATTATGACTTTGTCTCCGGCAAGCAAACCGATGAGATCGTTGACAGTTCATCGGTCAAAGCTGAATACATCGAGGGTGTTATCAAGCAGCTGTTTACCTATCCGCTGTTGGCAAGAACGGAGGACAATGACGGTGTTTATGTCCTTTCGGTTTCCGCGACCGACCGCACGGGTAATGCTTCCGATCCTGCGTCCATCACCTTCTCCGTTAACTGCTTCGGTTCGGTCTTCTTGCTGGCGTCCGATGATACGATCCGCCTTGCCGAATCCGGATATACCAGCGACGCTCCTGATATCCTGATCAAGGAGATCAATGTCAATCAGCTCAAAGAGCAGACGATGACGCTTTCGTATAACAACAGCAACCAAAAGCTGGGGAAGGACGACTATTCTATTACGCCCTCCGGCGGCGGAAATCAATGGTAATAAGTTTACACTGAGTGCAACCTGGCTCACAATGTTCTTCCATAATACCGTTGCGGTGATCATTACTAGCGTGATACTGGCAGCATTGATCGCTCTCGCAATCTTCCTTGTTATAAAAAAGCGACGTCAAAATTCCTAATTAAACATTTATCAGGTGCTGCTGCCTTTGGCAGCGGCACCTTTGTTTATAATATGTTGTCTCATGAGGGTAGAATATGTTTGAAATAATCTTTGTATCCGCGATCGTTCTTTGCGCGGTTATAGCGATTGTGATATTGGTGCTGGTGTTGCGATCTGTTCATACTCAAAAAATTGACTCAGTCGATCAGATGCCCGAAGATCATCAGGAACCTGAAACTAAAAGAAATAACTATTATGAAACGTTGTCAGATGAAGTAGAACTGACAAAAGTACTTAGTGCGGGTCATCAACTGAACAATGCCGGAATCCCTATCAGGCTGAAAAATCTGAAAACATCTCGCAGTTATTCACTCACCGTGTGTCCTGAACTGATTATAGGTCGTATGGAGATCGATGGAGTTTTTACAATCAACGGAGATAGTGCCATATCAAAAAAGCATTGTCGTTTATTTGTAGACAACAATGCTCTGTGGATCGAAGACTTAAAATCCGCAAATCATACTTTTTTGAACGGTCAGACAGTAGCTTCACCTATACCTGTTAAATCAGGAGATGAGTTGCAGGTGGGGAACACACATTTAATGATTTTTTATTAGACGGAAATGCTGTGGGATATTCCCGAAAGATTTTTCCATCATGCAGTTGACAGATAATCTAATCGTTTATTTATAGCGGATCAGATGCGTATAGGCGTATTTGATCCGCTTTTTTCGAAAATATACACAAACTTTTTTCAACTCGCGATCCATATGATTTACGTATATCTATGGACGAAGTTTTCGTTGAGAGTGAAAATATTACCATGCTATAACAAAGAAAAGGCGCCTTTTCTGATGTGTTTCTTTCTGACGTAAGATGTAAAAGTACGCTGAACCAAAACTCGAGTACGATGGTACGATGAAATCAGCATACACCATCAGCGATGAATGTCTGAAATTGCTCAAAGGATTGAAAGCAAAACAGCCCGTCGGAACAAAGCTGATGTTTCCGTCCCCTGTAACGGGTACCTATTATGATCCGAAGTCAATCACATATAGATTACACAGGATCCAGCGCCGCGCGGGAGTGCCACAGATACGCTTCCATGATCTGCGACACAGCTTCGCGACCTTGTCCATTGAGCAGGGCATGGACATCAAAACGATCTCGCATATGCTCGGCCATACCGACGCGGGATTCACGATGAACACTTATATGCACGTGACCGACTCGATGCAACAGAACGTCGCCGACACGATGGGAGACCTGCTGAAAAGCAAAAAGGACGAGAACGAAGAGAAGATCATCAAGTTCCCAGCTTAAGAAAGAACAAAACGAAAAATCGGCAGGAGCGATCCTGCCGATAACTTTTGCATCATATCAAACTGTCATTGCGAGGAGCAAAGCAACGTGGCAATCTCAACCGACAGAGTCGCGTTTTGCGTTGTGGTCAAATTGTGGTCAAAAGCAGTTTTGATCACAATAAAAACTCGATGTTTTCAAAATTGTTCTCAGACTAAATGAAGCCAATAAAAACTGACAGCACCCCCGAAAACCCACTGTTTAAGCCATTCTTAAGCAAAAGATAACAGCTCCCGATACCGAAATATCGAGAGCTGTTATGGCGCGCTGGAAGGGACTCGAACCCCCGACCTTTTGGTTCGTAGCCAAACACTCTATCCAGCTGAGCTACCAGCGCGTATCTGCTTCGCAGCATAAATCTGCTAAAGCTATTCAATTCGGCTTGCCGCCGTAATTGATATATTACCACATTTCTTTATAAAATGCAAGTAAAAGATTGAAATATTTCAAGAAAGAATTTTTGGCATTGTGTACAATACATCGCCGAGCATTGACCAAATTGCACTGTTATGCTAAAATCAGGCTATCAATAACAGCGAGGTACCTATGAACTCTGAAGCATACAATCAAAAACCGATCGTCATCCTCGGCCCGATGGAGAGCGAATCCGCTTGGCTGATTGATCGTCTTAGTCACCAAACCGCACATTCTATCGGTGCATATATATTTCATGAAGGCAAGATCGACGGCTACCCTGTCGTTATCTGCCGGTGTTACATCGGTGTGGTCAACTCGGCAGCGGCGGCAACACTGGCGATACAGCACTACAACCCGCTGTGCGTCATCATCCAGGGAACTTCGGGTGCGCACGATCCCGATCTGCATCAGGGCGATATCATCCTCGGGGAAACCATCGTGCACCTGGGACGATTCTTCACACCGCATTGTGACAAAGGTAATGGCTCTAACCCGTTCCGATGGGCTCCGCAGGGAAGCGAGATCGTCTCTGTCGATCCCGATCAGTTCACCTCTATTTTACACAGCGACAGCCGTATCATCAATACAGCCGCGACCGTCCCCTACTCCGACGGACGTGTGATGCGAGGAACAATCGGCGCGGCGGACATCTGGAACAAGGAGCTGGACATGATAGCGCATCTGCATCAAATCCTTGGATCTGACTGTGAAGAGATGGAAGGTTTCGGCGTTGCTCAGGTGTGCGCACAGTTCGATATTCCGTGTGCTGATATTCGCGTCATCAGCAACAGTGAATGGCACAAGGAGGAAGAATTTAACGAAAAATTCGGCGAAAGCTGTCAAATGTTTGTACTGGAAACCATACGGCGGCTTATTGCGGAGAAAACGATGTTGTGATACAATAAATAAGGTTTACAGACTCTGATATGGGAGGCAATTATGGACAACTACAGAATCGAGCGCGACTCGATGGGAGAAATGAAAGTTCCCGCAGAACGATACTGGGGTGCGCAGACACAGCGCAGTTTTGAAAACTTCCCGATCGGATGGGAGAAGATGCCCAAAGAAATCATCCACGCCTTTGCGCAGCTCAAAAAAGCAGCGGCACAGGCAAACCGCGAGCTAAAGCCGGAGAAGATGACCGAAGAAAAATGCGCGGCGATCTGCGCCGCGTGTGATGAGATCCTCGACGACAAGCTGCCCGATGAATTTCCGCTTGCTGTATGGCAGACGGGCTCGGGCACACAGAGCAACATGAACGTCAACGAGGTCATCGCCAACCGCGGCAACGCAATCGCGGGCAAAAAACTCTTGCATCCGAACGACGACGTGAATATGTCGCAAAGCTCCAACGATACCTTCCCCACCGCTATGCATATTGCGGCGGCGACCGCCGTGTTTGTGGAGCTGATCCCTATGATCGATCTGTTGATCGCCACCCTCGAACATCTTGAAAGAAAAAACGATGGTATCGTCAAGAGCGGCAGAACCCATCTGCAAGATGCGGTACCCGTATCCTTCTCACAAGAGATCAGTGGATGGCGCGGGATGCTCGAAGCGGATGAAAGACAGCTCGAAAAGTCGCTCGAGGGACTCTATCAGCTTGCGATCGGCGGCACGGCTGTCGGAACGGGACTAAACGCGCCTAAGGGCTTCGGCGAACTTGTCGCCGAAAAGCTCAGCAAAGCGACATGTCTGCCCTTCGCCAGCAATCCGAACAAATTCCACGCGCTGACCTCTCTTGACCGCATGGTGTTCGCTCATGGTGCGCTGAAGGCGCTGGCGGCAGATATGATGAAAATTGCGAACGACATCCGCTGGCTCAGCTCCGGTCCCAGATGCGGGCTCGGCGAGATCTTCATCCCCGAGAACGAACCCGGTTCATCCATCATGCCCGGCAAGGTCAACCCCACCCAGTGTGAGGCGATCACGATGATCGCGGTACAGGTGATGGGTAACGACGCGACAATCGGCATGGCGGCGTCGCAGGGCAACTTCCAGCTCAACGTCTTTTTGCCGGTGACGGCGTACAACTTCCTGCAAAGCGCAAAACTGCTGACAGACGGTATCCTGTCATTTGAGCAGCGCTGTGTCAGCGGGATCAAAGCCAACAAGGAAAAAATGAACGAAAATCTGCACCGTTCGCTGATGCTGGTCACCTCGCTCAATCCATACATCGGCTATGACAACGCCGCGAAAGTGGCGAAGAAAGCGCATAAAGAAAACCTCTCGCTCAAAGAATCGTGCCTACAGCTCGGATTCATGAATGAAGAGGAATTTGACAAGGTATTTCACCCCGAAGAGCTGGTATAACAGCTTCTCGGTCAACGAAGGTATAAGGAGAAAACGATGGATATCAGAAAAGAAAGTCTCAAAAAGCACTATGAGTGGCAGGGCAAGATCGAAGTCACAACACGGTGCGACATCAACACGCGCGAGGAGTTATCCCTCGCCTACACCCCCGGCGTCGCGGAGCCGTGTCTGGAGATCCAGAAGGACGTCAGCAAAAGCTATGAGCTGACCCGCCGTCACAACCTCGTTGCGGTCGTCACCGACGGCACGGCGGTGTTGGGACTGGGCGATATCGGCCCCGAAGCGGGCATGCCGGTCATGGAGGGCAAATGCGCGCTGTTCAAGGAATTTGCGGACGTAGACGCGTTTCCGCTTTGCGTCAAGAGCAAGGACGTCGAAGAGATCGTTCGCACCATCTACCTGATCTCCGGCTCGTTCGGCGGTATCAACCTGGAGGATATCAGCGCGCCGCGCTGCTTTGAGATTGAAAGAAAGCTCAAGGAGATTTGTGATATCCCGATCTTTCACGATGACCAGCACGGTACGGCGATCGTTGTTGCCGCTGCGCTCATCAACGCGCTCAAGGTTGTGGGCAAGAAGATCGACGAGGTCAAAGCCGTCATCAACGGAGCAGGTTCGGCAGGTATCGCGATCTGCAAACACCTGATGAAGATGGGACTGAAAAACGTTGTCATGGTCGACCGCGCGGGCATCATCCGCGAGGGTGACGAACGGCTGAATCCCGCCAAGGCGGAGATCGCAAAGGTCACCAACCGCGAGCAACTCAGCGGCTCGCTTGCCAACGCAATGCAGTGCGCTGACGTTTTCATCGGCGTATCCGCTCCCGGTACAGTCACACAGGATATGATCCGCTCAATGGCAGACAAACCCATCGTGTTCCCGATGGCGAATCCGACGCCCGAGATCATGCCCGATGAAGCGATCGCCGCGGGCGCGGCAGTAGTCGGCACAGGTCGTTCAGACTTTGCCAACCAGATCAATAACGTTCTTGCCTTCCCCGGTATTTTCAGAGGCGCGCTGGATTGCCGCGCGACATGCATCAACGAGGAAATGAAGGTAGCGACCTCATTCGCGCTGGCTTCCCTCATTCCGGATGAGGAGCTGAGAGCCGACAACATCATTATCTCTGCACTCGACAAGAGCGTCGCGCCGGTTGTCGCCGAAGCGGTCATCAAAGCCGCAAAGGAAACAGGCGTCGCAAGAATATAGCAGAAGCAAGAATCCCCTTATGAAAGTCAAACGGCTTTCATAAGGGGATTCTTTTAATCCATCTGTGATACCGGTGGTGCGGATTCGTCGATATCTCCTAAATTGCGCACCAGCTGAGAATTGTTATAGCGCTTATCATAGGTAACCTCTTTTATCAGCTTCACGCACGGCGGGATCGGGATCGTCGTTTCTTCGTTTTTGACCTCCGCCTCCAAGGTAGCCTTATCGCTCCAGAAATCGTACACATCCAGCTCATAAACCAAACCCTCAAAGCTGAAAATATGTCTGTCCTTGCTGATGGTAATAGTGTCGGGCGTTTTATGAGTCAGCAGCTCGCGATACTCTTCCTCTGAAATCTCACGCTCGTACTCGTGCCGCGTCAATACGGTAAGGCGTTTTTTGCAGGTGTAAATATATCGGACGCTGTCTCCCCCGGTAATCCGTCGCACACGCCCGCCGATCTGCTCGTCCTCCGCGCTAAGATAGCTCTGCTCGATGTGAATCACACGGTAATCCGCCATCTGCCGCAGAGCGCCAATATCGGGGTATTCAATCAGAAACTTACGCTCTATCTCCAAGGGCGCTTTCGTGATATCAAAATTCTCCATAAAAATCTCACTTCAATGTAATCATAACCAGTTCGCGCGGATTGAATATACGGGGAAAAGCTACGGTGTTCGCACAGCCCGCCGAGACGATCAGCCTGCCGTCGCAAAAACTGCCGTGAGCATACTTGCCGAACAGTCCTTGACCGGGAACGAAGAAGCCCATACCCTTTCTGCCGATCAGCATTTGACCGCCGTGGGTATGCCCGGACAGCGTCAGATCGACGCCTTTGTCTTTGACAAAATCCATATATTGATTCGGCTTGTGGCATAGCAAAATCTTATAGCCGTCTTTTTCAAGGAAGGTCGGAAACCACTCTTCAAAATCCCAGCAGGACATACCGCCTAAAATAAATCGAAAGCCCTTTATCTCCACCTCTGTATCGGCGTTGTCGAGTAGCGTGATCCCCTGCTTCTTCAAGAACGCATAGTCCCTGTATAAAAGCTTTTGCTCATGGTTGCCTAGGCTCATATATACAGGTGCGGTTTTGACCGCCTCGCTGAGAAATCGGAGTACGTTCTCCTCGTCCGCCTTTAAACGCTTAGGCTCAAATTTGGTCAGAATGTAATTGGAATAATGGATGACATTGATTATCAGCCGCTTGACAGGTCTGCGGTAAAACTCGTACTGAGGACGGTTGTCATATCGTTCAAAGGTATCGCCCGTCACCATAATCAGGTCGGGTTTTTCGGCTTTCAGCATTGAAAGGACATCGTCACTGTTGCGCTCGTGCAGATCTGACACATGCGCGATCCGTATCGGTTCGGTCAGCTGTTTGCCGGTATCAACCGTATAGCGTGTAATCGCCGCCCTTGACATCTTAGTCCCTCCCCCGCTGAATTTCATGTATATTATATACTATGGCTTGGTTTTTTGCAATATCCGTTCTTTCAGCAAAAAAAGAAAACCATCGGAAAACACTCCGATGGTTCCATACATATTCATGGATTTTGCCAAATCACCAGCAAGGTGCCGTCGCTGACAACAATGCGCACAGGCTTTCCTATAAAGGAATTACTCACGCCGATATGTGAGGTACAGGGGATCGTAAGATTCTCAGCCCCATAGCTCAGCCCTTCGATCCTCACGCTTTGCGCGGTTTTTCCGAGAGCAAATACCGATATCCTGCCGCCGTCACGTGCAGGAAAGCTTAATTCTTCGTTGCGTATCACGCTAAAGCTGTAATCGTTACCAATAAACAGCGACCTGCCACCCTTTTCGGCAATCTCATGCGCGATCACAACATTTGCGAAGGTATGGTCGAGCAAACCGCCGACAGCGCCGTACACAACAAAGCTCGTGTAGCCTCTCTCAAAGCCCATTCCGACTGCGTGACCGACGTCGGTATCATCCTTGCGTACCTGTAACCGCACAACGTTTTCCGCGTCGGGAGCCGATCCGCGTGAGTCAAAGTCGCCGACAACTAAGTCGGGCGTCAGCCCCAGCGATAAGGCAACGTCATAGCCCTTGTCCGCGGCGATGATGTAATCGCCGTCACCGGGCACTTCGGTCAGCGAACTTACCGGTAGAGCTCCGAAGATAAAACACCGGTTCATTACTTTTTGGATTTGCTCAAAGCGATAAACTTTGCGATCTGTAAAACACAGATCAACACCAAAGCGACGATTGCGATAATAAGCAGCACCGAGCTGTTGACCGCGGCAATACCTGTGATGTCAAACTCACCGGTTTCGGCATTCTGCAAATGCGGGAAGATCATGACGACCGCGGTCGCGAGCGCCGCTACGAACAGAAATCCGGATACAGCGTTGAGGATGTGCGCATAAAGCGGCAAACGCTCGGTTTTAACAGCGCTCAGGCGCGGTGACGAGAAGTCAAGCAGCGACGAAATATAGATCGCCGCAAGGATGGTAACGATCGTCTCGGGCAGCATATAGGTTGCGTTGTAGATCAGCGAATAGAAAAACGCGTCGGTTGTAGGAATGGACAAACCCGCCCATACGGTACAGCCGGAGATTACATGGAAGATATAACGCACCAGACAAACGGTAAACGCCGCACAGCCGAAGGCAACCGGCGCCTTCTTCATGTTGCGGAACAGCGCACCGAGGCAAGTAGCCATAAACGCGAAGATATAGTCGAGCAGGATGATCGCGATCGCGGCAACAACGCTTGTCGCATAGGACAAATTTTTCAGCCCGAATAGCATCTGAATCAGCGCGTAAACAAAGCCCGTCAGCGAACCCCAGCCAAAGCCGTAGCGATAAGAAATAATAATCATCGGCAGCATGGAAGCCAACGTGATGGAACCGCCGTAGGGCAGCTCCGCAACCTTCAAAACGCTGAGGATGACCGCAAGCGCCAGCATAATGCTGCTCTCGGTCAGCTTTTGGGTCAGCTTGACGCTTTTCATCGAATTTTCAGTTTTACTCATATTAACACCTTTCCTTACTTGAGCTTTCACAGAAAGCTCATAAAATTAAAAGCACCACGCTATCGCATGGTGCCGGAACATCCTATTTCCAAAAGCTCCCTACGACGGCATTATCCGTATCAGGTTAAGGGTCAGGAAAACGTCTATCCCAATCTCAGCCGACTTTTGCGTCAGCACCCCTGTGGTGTTTTCGTAAGCTATTCTATACCTTTAGCAAAATTTTGTCAAGAGGATTACCATATTCTCTGCATTGATCGACTTCAGCCCCGGGTCTCGTTTCTCGCGCAACAAAGGCAGGGATATCCAACGGATACCCCTTCCTTTGTTGGTGGAGCAGAGACGAATAAATCCGAAAAATCCTCCAAATCCTTCTGATAAAGGGTTTCGGCGTTCTCTTTATAGTTGAAGTAGAAGATGATCTTGTCATCGTACAGCACAATCGCGTTGACAAAGCTGTCGATCATGTTTTTCCTGTGCTTCGGATTTTTTGGATCGAAGGTTCTGAATCGCTGAAGCCAGAAAATGATCTGTTCCCTTGTCAGGATAGGCTTTTTGATCGTCTCCGAAGCCAGCCTGACCTCAAGTTCCTTTTTCCGATCTTCGAGCTTGATCAATCGGTTTTTGGTGGTCTCGGTGATGATTCCCATCTCGATTGCTTTCATCAGATTTTCAATTCCCGTTTCAGCTTCGGCAAGCTGGCGCCTGAGGAGTTGAATTCCGTTATCTTCTTCGCCTTGTGTCTTGATGATTTTGTCTGCAATCAGATTGATGGCGGAATCGTCTCGGATGATCTTTTGGATTTGATCGATCACCAGATCCTCGATCAGATCCTTCTGAACAGCTTTCTTATCGCAGCCGCTTTTCCGCTTTGCAGACACGCACTTGTAGTAGCGGTAGGTTTTATCCCATCGACTGGTACCGCTCTCGCCTACCATGAAGGATTTACAGTTACCGCAGTAGAGCTTTGTAGTCAGAATATACTCCTCGCCTGATTTCTTTCGGGCGGGCTTTTTTCTGTTTGCGTTTAGTTTGTTGTTGACGGATTCAAACATCTCTTTCGGGATGATGGCAGGGATACCGTTTTCGATAACGATCTCTCTGAATTTGTATTCTCCGATATATCGCCGATTGGTCAACATTTTGGAGACAACGGATATCTTGAATGGATTTCCTTTTCTGTTGCGGAGTCCTTTATCGTTGAGCGTAGTCACGATTTCTTTCATTGTCATCCCGCTGTCATAAAGCTCGAAAACTTCACAGACGATGGCGGCGGTTGCAGGTTCGATCTGCAGATGCTGTTCGTCATCTACATAGTAGCCGTATGGAATCGTACCCCCGTTAAATTTGCATTTGTAAGCGTTCTCGTTCATCCCTCGGAGCACCTTCTCGGCAAGCTCGGCTGAATAATACTCCGCCATGCCTTCCAGGAGAGATTCAAGGATAATGCCTTCGGGACCCTGCGAGATCGCCTCGGTAGCGGAAACCACACGCACGTTGTTGCGTCTCAGGATCGCCTTATAGTGTGCAGAATCGTAACGATTTCGGGCGAAGCGGTCAAGCTTCCATACGATGATGACCTCGAATTGTTCTTTGGCGCTGTCCCGAATCATTCGCTGAAACCCGGGACGGTTATCTGTCTTTGCGGAGAGTGCTCTGTCGATATACGTCTCGACGATTTGAATATCGTTCTTCTCGGCAAAAGCCTTGCATTCACGAAGCTGACCATCAATGCTTTCCTCTCGTTGGTTATCGGAAGAATATCTTGCATAGATTACACCTTTCATTCGTTCTCACCTCTTCTTCAAAGTTTGTTAGATATTAGCGCGCCGGAACCCTTTTGTCAACTAAAACAGATCCTCGATCTTGCATGCCAGAATATCGGCAAACAAGTTCAGCGTTTTCAGTTTCGCTCGCTTGAGATCCTTCTGCCCTTGCTCATAGGCTTGGATCGTTTTCAGACTGACGCCGGATATTCTGGAAAGGCTTGATTGGGATAATCCCATTCTT